>NZ_VPAL01000002.1:0-284543 GCF_013419245.1 Acinetobacter sp. YH12095 | reverse complement strand
TCGTGAACGTCCTAACTCCCGAGCAAGGGTAGCGATTGAACTTTTACTTTTCAAAGTAGCATAAATTTCGTATCTTTCATCTTGAGAAAGTTGGGTGTATTTCTTCATTGTGTGCTTTCCAATTGCGAGTTGAAAAAGTCTAATGATTCTATGAATACACCTAACTTTTTCAACTAACTACAAATGTGTTGCACTTGGGATTTGAATCTGCGTTTTTGTAAATAGCAATTTGGAATAACTTATCGTTATTTTTACTTCAAATTTTAAAATTATTGCGACTACAAAAAATTAAAAGCACTCCATCTAAATCACTCAAATCAGATGGAGTGCTTTTTACGTTTATTCTTTATTCTGGTACATTTATTCTTCGTTCAGCCAAAGCTTGCTGAATCACATGATACCCCGCTGTTAAGCCCAAACTCGCCATAATCACGGCTACCACAAGATCTGGAATCAAACTACCCGTACCAAATACACCCACTGCCGCCAAAATAACTGCTAAATTACCAATCGCATCATTACGGCTACATAACCACACCGATTTCATATTCGAATCACCATCTCGAAATGCATATAAAATCAATACAGTAACCACATTGGCTAATAAGGCGATGATCCCAATAATACCCATGGTTATGGCTTCAGGTGGAATACCCTGTATATAGGCATAGATAACCTTGCCCATCACCACCACACCAAACAAGGCCATCGTGATGCCTTTGACCAAAGCCACAGTAGCACGCCAATACAAACTTGCACTTAACACCGCAAGTGAAATCCCGTAATTGACAGCATCTCCAAAGAAATCCAGTGAATCTGCCCATAGGGATGATGAATGGGCATAGGCACCACCTATCAACTCGATAAAAAACATGCTGAGATTGATCACCAATGCAATCCATAACGCGGTTCTAAATTTACTATTCGGTTTGATTGGCGCAGGTTCATGACTACACGTACATGCCATAGACACACCTTCTTTCAAAATGAAACTGTTTCGATTATGCTCATTTAAAACTATAGACTTAGTCCAAGGTCAAGTATGGCACAATATTTAATTCATGAATTAGCTAAAAAAGTTGGAGTCAGCACAGATACAATTCGTTTTTATGAAAAGAAACACTTACTCACCCCAAGCTTTCGTGCCGAAAATAATTATCGCTATTACAACGATGAGGCACTCAAGCGTTTGATTTTTATTAAGCGTTGCCGTGCTTTAGATATGAACTTAAAAGAAATTGAAGCCTTAATTGAATTAGAAAAACAGCCGAAACAAAACTGCTGCGCTGTGAATGAATTGATTGATGAACATTTAAGGCATGTAGAAGATAAAATTGCCGAGTTGCAGCATTTTCAGCTACAACTTCAGCAACTTAGACAAGCCTGCACCACGCAAACAACCATTGATGATTGTCAGATTTTAAAGCGACTTGAAGCCGAATAATCGCTCTCTAAGCCTTTTGTAATGCAGTATTTACGTATCTAAAATTGGATTATAAACACTTCTGATTAACACGCTTCGATAGCTGCTCGGCAGTTTCCACACGTTCAGAATAACGATCTACCAAATATGCTGCTTGCCCGCGAGTCAGCAAAGTAAATTTATATAACTCTTCCATCACATCGACAATACGGTCGTAATAGCTAGACGCTTTCATGCGGCCATCTTCCTCAAACTCTAAAAAGGCTTTAGGAATAGAAGACTGATTGGGAATGGTGATCATCCGCATCCAACGTCCTAAAATACGCAATTGATTGACGCTGTTAAATGACTGCGACCCGCCACACACTTGCATTAAAGCAAGCGTTTTACCTTGTGTGGCACGAATTGCGCCCGCGGCAAGCGGAATCCAGTCAATTTGTGCTTTGAAAATCGAACTCATTGAACCATGACGTTCTGGGCTACACCAAACCATACCTTCTGCCCACGCCAACAATTCATGCAGCTCTTGAACTTTGGGATGTGAAGCATCGCCATCTTCAGGTAAAGGCAAACCTTTGGGATGGAAAATTTTTACCTCAGCGCCAAAGTGCTCCAAAATTCTGCCCGCTTCCTGTACCGCCAAACGACTATAAGAACGCTCACGGTTTGAACCGTACATCAATAAAATACGTGGCGGATGGTTCAACGGCTTTGCCTGCACCTGTTCAAAACTTGGTGTAGGCAATAAATCTAAATCAATATTGGGTAATACCATGCTGCATACTCTTAAAACTAAAATGGGCAACGCATGCCCATGTTTTTATCTTAAACCTCAAAATGAAGAAAATTACTTTGAACTGACAATCGACTCATTTTGATAAAACTTTTTACGCAGCCATAAAGACACACTCACCAAAGCAATCAACACAGGCACTTCAACCAAAGGGCCAATAATCGTGGTAAATGCAACGGGAGAAGCCAAGCCAAACGTTGCAATGGCAACAGCAAGTGCTAATTCAAAATTATTCCCTGCTGCGGTAAAGGAAATGGCGGTCGTCCGTGGATAATCATTGCCCATCCATTTGCTCATAAAGAAGCTAATAAAGAACATGGCAGCGAAGTAAATAATCAATGGAATGGAAATGCGTAAAACATCCATCGGCAAGCTCAGTACTTCTGCGCCTTTTAGTGCGAACATCGCCACAATGGTAAATAGCAATGCCAACAGACTAAATGGGCTAATTTTGGGTAAAAAAGACGTTTGATACCAATCTAAGCCTTTGCTTTTCACTAAAATCAAGCGTGTTAAAAAGCCCATCAAAAAAGGAATACCCAAATAGATTAAAACAGCTTGGGTGATTGTCCAAAAACCAACATCAATCACTTGTCCTGCCACGCCAAAATACGGCGGCAAGAAACTCAGAAACAGCCATGCATAAGTACTAAAGAATATAATCTGAAAAATACTGTTAAACGCAACTAATGCAGCCACGTATTGGTTATCACCACAAGCCAAGTTGTTCCAGACCAAGACCATCGCGATACAGCGTGCCAGACCAATTAAAATCAAACCTGTCATATATTCAGGATAGTTTTGCAAGAAAATAATCGCCAAAGCGAACATCAAACACGGAGCAATCAACCAGTTTTGTACCAAAGACAACAACAAGGTTCGGCGGTCTTTAAACACTTCTGGCAAAGCTGCGTAATCGACTTTTGCCAATGGTGGATACATCATCAAAATCAAACCAATCGCAATGGGAAGATTGACTGTTCCCACACTCATTTGATCTAAGCTTGCCGATACTGCAGGAAATACCACGCCAATCGCAACACCTAGCCCCATGGCAATAAAAATCCATAAGGTCAGATTACGATCTAAAAAAGAAAGTTTGGACTGTGCCATGTGCTTACTCGCAATGTGTTGCAATTGTAGGGTTGATGTGCTTCATCGGGCTGACATCTTGCTGCGCGATAATATTTAAAACAGCAAACGCCCATTCGGGTAAATCTGGGTTCAAACGGTAATACACCCACTGCCCCTGACGTTGATCTAGCAAAATAGATAAATTCCGTAACAACGCCAAATGACGTGATATTTTCGGTTGATTTAACTGCAATTGTTCTGTCAATTCGCATACACAAATATTGTGTTGAGCCATCACCAATTTCAGAATGTCCAGTCGGGTTGGGTCTGACAAACATTTAAAAAAATCAGTTTGATTCATTTTTTATCTGCACTTCAATATTAACTATTGCGAATATACGCATATCCATATATAAATGCAATATTGAATTTTTATCGGACTAAAACGGGTCACTACACATGAGCAACAGCATCAAAATTTTTCATAACCCTGCCTGTGGAACGTCACGCAATACTTTAGAATTAATTCGTAATACAGGACAAGAACCTGAAATTATTGAATATTTAAAAACCCCACCTACACAAGCTGAACTTACTAGCATGATTCAACAAGCAGGTTTAAGCGTGCGCGATGCAATCCGCAAAAATGTAGAACCATACGAACAGTTGCAACTTGAAGGTAGTTCACACAGCGATGCGGAATTAATTGCATTGATGGTCGAGCATCCGATTTTAATTAATCGTCCATTTGTCGTGACCGAGTTAGGTGTGAAATTGTGCCGCCCTTCTGAACTGGTCTTAGACTTGCTCACTCAACCACAACTAAAAAGCTTCAGCAAAGAAGATGGTGAGGTGGTCATTGATGAACATGGGCAACGAGTACGTTAACACGCTTTTATCCATCAGAAATTGATTATAGGCAATGAGTCAAATTGGTATGAAAGTCCCTTCTCTTAGATTCTGTATGGCTCAGGATGAGGAACTTTCTATATCAAGATCATTTACAACAGATGCTCTCCATGTGATGGATAAAACATGCTTTCTAATTTCAGATCAAAACGACCTTGCAAAACCACTGATTGAATTTTTATCTCCCTTCCCAAGCAGCACGAGTTTTCTTCTGAATCCCGAGCTATTTACTAGGTTGAATCCTAAATTTAGATTCATACAATAAAGCCATATTTCTGCTATTGCTTTTTGATCATGACCATTTCCCACGTCACCGAACTTCTCTCTCCTGCTGGTTCTTTAAAAAACATGCGCTATGCCTTTGCTTATGGTGCAGATGCAGTCTATGCAGGTCAGCCGCGTTATAGTTTGCGCGTGCGTAATAACGAATTTGATCATGACAATTTGGCAATTGGTATTCAAGAAGCGCATGAATTAGGCAAAAAGTTTTATGTGGTGGTGAACATCCAGCCGCATAACAGCAAACTCAAAAACTTTATTCGTGACCTAGAGCCAGTGGTTGCTATGCAACCCGATGCACTGATCATGTCTGACCCTGGTCTGATTATGATGGTGCGTGAAAACTTCCCCGATATGCCTGTACATTTATCGGTACAAGCCAATGCAGTGAACTGGGCAACGGTGAAATTCTGGCAAAATATGGGTTTAACCCGTGTCATTCTTTCGCGTGAATTGTCGATTGATGAAATTGAAGAAATTAAAAACAACGTGCCTGGCATGGAAATTGAAGTATTTGTGCATGGTGCGCTGTGCATGGCCTATTCAGGTCGTTGCATGCTTTCAGGCTATATGAATAAACGTGATGCCAACCAAGGCGCATGTACCAATGCCTGCCGTTGGGAATATAAAATTCACGATGCAAAAGAAGATGAAACAGGTGACGTAATTCCTGTCAAAAATCTTTCTGAAACTGCCGATGCAGATGAACAACACATGCAGGCACAGCATCAATTTAACGAGCCTGTGTTATTACAACGTAATGACGAAGATATGTTTGCTGCCGAAGAAGATGAACACGGCACTTACTTTATGAATTCTAAAGATTTACGTGCAGTGCAGCACGTTGACCGTTTAACTAAAATGGGCATCCATTCACTAAAAATTGAAGGTCGCACCAAATCTTATTTCTACTGCGCACGTACTGCACAAATTTACCGTAAAGCCATTGATGATGCACTTGCAGGCAAACCATTTGACCCTGCATTAATGACTCAATTAGAAGGCCTAGCTAACCGTGGTTATACCGAAGGTTTCTTACGTCGTCATGTGCACAGCGAATACCAAAACTACGAAACAGGTTCATCAAGTTTTGATCATCAGCAATTTTGTGGTGAAGTCTTAGAACGCAATGGTGACTACATTAAAATTGATGTAAAAAACCGTTTTGTAGTGGGCGATTCTCTAGAATTGATGACGCCACAAGGCAATATCTATTTCACTTTAACTGAAATTAAAGATAAAAAAGGCAATCTGATTGAAGATGCCAAAGGTTCAGGGCATATTGTAGAAATCCCTATACCTGCAGATGTCGATATGCGTTATGCCCTGCTGATTCGCAACTTACCAAATTCGACTGCAGATATTTCTGCCTCATCGTTGGCTTATCAAGCCAACTAAGTGGCAATAAACTAAGCGAGTATTGCGATGGCACTCCTGATTACCGACCAATGCATCAATTGCGATATGTGCTTACCCGAATGCCCGAATGAAGCAATTTATGAGGGTGAAAAGGTGTATGAAATTGATGTGGCGCGTTGCACAGAATGTGTTGGGTTTTATGACTATCAAACCTGCGTTTCAGTCTGCCCAATTGAATGTATTATTCCGCATCCTGAGCATGTCGAAACCAAAGAGCAGCTACAGGAAAAGTTTAATCAGTTGAATTTATTTGGACAAAATAATAAGGCTAATTAGACTGAAATGAATCTAACTGCTGTAAATCAAACTGGATGTTAAAAATAAAAAAAGAACTGAGTTGTTAGCCGACTCAGTTCTTAAAACCAAAAATAGAATAAATAAACTTTTAATACTGTGCGATAACGCACTTTACTGAACATAGCGCCTGAGTATTGGGGAACTCAGGCGCTATCTTTTTAGCGAATACAATTTAAGGATGGTTAATCCGCGTATTCAGATGTATTCGTTCAGACTTATTGACCTGAACGGATGATGTAATCAAATGCTGAAAGTGATGCTTTCGCGCCTTCACCTGTTGCAATGATGATTTGCTTGTACGGTACAGTTGTACAGTCACCTGCCGCAAATACACCTTTTACATTGGTTTCATTGCGCTCATTTATCACAATCTCACCACGATTCGTCAGCTCTACTTTTGACTCTTTTAAGAAGTCCGTATTTGGTAATAAACCAATTTGTACGAAAATTCCTGCAAGTTCAACAGTATGCTCAACATCTGTCGCACGGTCTTTATATTTCAATGCAGTCACTTGTGCGCCATCACCAATCACCTCAGTCGATAATGCATTGGTAATTACAGTAGTATTTGGCAAGCTGTTCAATTTGTTTTGCAAGACTTGGTCTGCACGTAATTTAGTATCAAACTCTACCAAAGTCACATGCTCTACAATCCCTGCAAGGTCAATCGCTGCTTCTACACCTGAGTTACCACCACCAATCACTGCAACACGTTTGCCTTTAAACAACGGGCCATCACAGTGTGGGCAGTATGCCACGCCGCGGGTACGGTATTCTGCTTCACCAGGTACATTCATCTCTCTCCAACGTGCACCTGTAGACAAGATCACCGTTTTCGATTCAAGTGTTGCGCCATTTTCCAAAGTCACTTCGACCAAACCATTGGCAGTTTCATCAGCACCTTTAATGGCAGATACTTTTTGTAGATTCATAATATCGACATCGTATTCACGCACATGCGCTTCCATTTCTGCCGCAAACTTTGGACCTTGTGTTTTTTGGATAGAAGTGAAGTTTTCAATATCCATGGTATCCATCACCTGACCGCCCATACGCTCAGCCACAATACCTGTACGAATACCTTTACGTGCTGCATAGATTGCAGATGTATTCCCTGCAGGGCCGCCACCAATTACCAAGACATCAAACGCCTCTTTGGCATTCAGTTTCGCTGCATCTTTGCTCGCAGAATCTGTATCTAATTTAGCTACAATTTCTTCCAAAGTCATACGACCTTGACCAATGTGGTTGCCATCTTGGAATACCATCGGCACAGCCATAATTTTGCGCTGCTCAACTTCTTCTTGGAAGAATGCACCATCAATCATGGTTGCTGTTGTGCCAGGGTTGTAAATCGCAATGAGGTTCAAAGCTTGTACTACATCTGGACAGTTGTGGCAGCTCAACGATACAAACACATCAAAGTGAGATGAAAGATTCAATTCTTTGATTTGCGTTAATACTTCATCCGATACTTTTGGTGCATAACCAGAAGTTTGCAATAAAGCCAAAATTAATGAAGTGAACTCGTGCCCCATTGGTAAACCTGCGAAGAATACGCGCGGTTGCTCACCTACTTTTGCAATCCCAAAACTTGGTGCACGTGCGTTGTTACCGTCAAAACGTGCAGTAACTTGTGGCGAAAGTGCTGCAATTTCTTCAACCAATTCTTTAATTTTGGCAGATTTATCAGAACCATCTAAAGTCGCGACAAGCTCGATTGGGCTTTCAAGACGTTCTAATAAAGTTTTAAGTTGTGTAGAAGTATTTTGGTCTAACATGGCTAACGTCTCCAAGGGAGTAAATTTATTTGTTGATGTCATCTTACGAAAAATAGTTACATAGGGGAAACGGTTTATTTTTATATTTATGATCGTTTTTTTAAATGATAGTGAGTTTCAAGCTTACTATTTCATTTAAAATACCTAAAGCTATTCAATTTAGACATTAACATAAAAACTGAATGTCTGCCTTAAGCAATTGAGCCTAATCATTTTTTATTCAAGTTGTTGTTGAATCCGCAGAATACGCTGCTGTAAATGTCGCGATAAAAACCAGAGTACCGCAGACAGTATTAACATAAGCGCCATAACCGCGAGATTCATATAATAAACCAGCGTATTTAATTGCTGTGCTTGCTGCACTTGCTTATGTACGCTTTGCGCCATAGGCGTTAAAGCTTTGCCATAAACTTGCTGCTGCATCGTCCATAATTGTTCAGGTTTAAATCCATAATGTAAAAATTGCGGATCTTGCTGCTCTGCTTTGACCAAGGTCAACACTTGCGGAATGGCTGCATCTTTATCTGCGGGATGATGCATCAATGCCGTTTGCGCCAACAAATAGGCTTTAACAGGCGCTGCCATTTCTGCATTTTGTAAATAACGCGCCAATTCACTTTCTTGAATGTGCTTTTCATAATGCACAATTTTGGCATATACCTGCTGCGTATCATCTTGTCGGTCATGCTGAACATAACTCAATGCCGACCAAAGTAAAATAAAACTCAGCAACCAAGCTACAAATTTCAAGACAAAGGACTGAAAGCGAATATAAAAAAAACGAATTTTCTTGAGTAGATGAACTAGTACGAATGCACCAATAAATGACACCGACAGTTTTAAAATCAACCAACCCAACCAGTTCAACAAACTGAAAAAATAATCAGGTTGCTGCCCTAAATTTGCCAAAGTCGCATCGACACTTGCAGGCATGTGTAATTGCTGAACTTCAGTGCTTAAACCAAAGAAGCTATAAATCACATCTTGCTGAATAAAAAAGCCAATTGCCGATATAAGCACCACCGTCATAGACAGCACAGCCAAAAAACTGAGCTTTTTTTGACGCTGCTGTAATGCCACAACACCTGTTTTTAGCTGCTGTGGCTGAATGGCATATTCATCAAGTGGGGGCAAATCCGACTCCTTATCAGGTAAATTTCAGATTAAATGAAGTCATTGTCAAAATGCATTTATTGACCAGACTGTTGACTTGAACCAATCACCAATTGATTCAGATTCTCCTGTAAGGCTCGCAAACGCGTAGTCGCTTCTGCACGTTTTTGCATGCCTTCTTTTTGTACCTGGATCACATCGTTCACTGTTTTAATGAGGGTATTTTGTACGTGTTCAAGGGTTTCAATATCAATCACCGAACGCTGATTGGCTTTGGCAGTATCAACCGAGTTTTGATGCAATAAATCTGCATTACGGCGCAGCAATTCATTGGTGGCATCATCAATACTGTTGGCCAGTTGCACACTGTTTTTCTGCTCATTTAAAGAAATCGCCAAACTAATCTGGTTTTTCCACGCAGGTAAGGTAATGTTTTTAATCGCATAAAATTTATCGACCAACATTAAATTATTGGACTGGATAATCCGAATCATCGGCAAAGTTTGCATGGCAGATTGTTGCAACACCTGCAAATCACTCACCCGCTTTTCTAAATTATTAGCAAGATGATTGAGATCATAAATTTTTTGAGTCGTGGTCTGATCCTGCGGCTGCGCGGAAAATTCAGAAATTTGCTGCTGAATTTGCTGCTGTTTTAACTTACCTGCTGCAATATAAATCCCCAATTGTTTATATTCATCTTGCACACCATGAAACATTTTATCCAGTGTATCTACACGGTTTTTTAAACCATTTTGTGAGCTTTCAATTTCTGTGACCAGACTATCAATTTGCGCTTTGGTGCTGTTAAAGTTTTGATCAAAACTTTGTTTAGCGCCTTTTAACTTATTGAATAAACCACCCAAAAAGCCACTGCTTTTGTTTGGATTTAAAATACTGTTGGTATTTAACTGCTGTGCAACCTGCACCACCTGATTCAGCTTTTGCCCTGTGACATCCAAATCCTTATTTTGCACCAAACCTAAAAGCTCATCGGTATAACTTGACGTTTTAGTGGCGATATTTTTGCCATATTCTGCAACCGAATGATGGCTAAGATCGCTTAATTCTTTACGCGCAGCCAGCACCTCCTGAAAGTCATCAGGCTGTAAGCCAATTTCCTGCAAATTGAGTTGCTGAAATTGTTGCTGAGTCTGTTCATCACTCACTTGCACAGCGACGTTGCGTTGTTCAGAAGTTGTCATATTTCGCCTCTATCTAATCAAAACCATGCCTTATGATTGCGCAGGTTTTTCTAAGGATTTTCTTAATGTCTTAATTAAATGCTCACGACTTTGATCCAGCTTTTCTAGCTGACTGTGTGAGCCACTTTGCTGACTTTGTTTGACATGATATTGCCATGCAGGAATGAGTACCTGCTGCGCTTCTTTAAAGCGATCTAACAAACTAAAAGAGAGTTGCTGTGAAAGTTGCATTTGAGTAATCGCAATATCATTACTACTTTGCAAAGTCTTTAAACTATAAATTTTCTTGGCCAGTCGTTCGCTAAAATTATCCAAAGGATGCTGATTGCGCACAAATCGTGGATATTCCACTAAAAACTCATCGGCAGCTTGAATGTATTTCGCCATTTGCTCACGCAAACCAACCAACTGCTGAAAACGTGATTGTGATTTCTGAATTTCGATTTGCAGCTTTTGGCTTAAACGATCTGCTTGTCCTAATAAATGATCTAGGTTTTTATAATATTGCACTTGCCCCGCGCCATATTCCAAATCTATGCCTAGCCACTTTTGTAGTGCATTAAACTTACGTTGCTTTAACACTTTTTTAGATTTGCCAAGCGCCTGAATCAACTGCTCAATGGTCACACTCAATTGCTGAGTTAAATGTGGATCCACCCCATCCAATAAAACTGACTGCGCTTGAATCACCTGATCTGCATAATGATTTAGACGATATTGATCATTCAACAACGGAACTAAATCATTGCGTTGAATCGCCAAAAGCTCTGCACGATCCACCGTAATCTCTTGCAAAGGCAGTAACACTTCAAACTGAGCCATAGACCATCACAACCCTCTTTACATGATTTTATAGTACGTGTTTTTCGGCTAAGGTCATGTAATATTTTGCAATTTTTTATTTCGATCTGCTTAAATGCTTTTTTATAGATTCGCATAACATCAGTCACAAGATGCCTGATTCAAAACACCAGTGCTTGACATCCTCACCCCCTTAAAAGAGGGTGATTCCTACAGCTAGACGCTTATGCCCAAGCGCAAGAATGTTTAGAGCTGAGTTTATATCTCGATCATGAACTGTACCACAGCTCATGTACTCCCATTCTCTTATTCCAAGATCTGTCCTACCTTTGGGACTACTTGAGGTGATCTCACCGCAGCACGAACAGATTTGGGTGGTATAGGCTTCTTGGACTTCTTCAAACAATACGCCTGCGTTCTCGCATTTATACTTGAGCATTGTTTTTAGTGCCGAAAATCCTGTATCCAAAACAGATTTTGCCATTTTGGTTTTTACTAATTTTTTAGCACTCAAGTCACCTACAATAATCAATGCATTTTCATTCACAAGCTTGGTGCTTGCTTTATGCAAATGATCTTTTCGACTATTTGCAATCTTGGCGTGTAATGCACGAACACGCTTCTTATTCCTGGCTCTCTGAGCAATACATAATTTCTGCTCATATTTTCGATAGAATTTTGGATTTGAAATTACAGTGCCATCAGAACAGGTGGCAATATCTTTTAAGCCTAGATCAATACCAATCGATTTGGTTGCTGTCGATTTATCTTGCTTAGGCGATTCAACAACAAGACATACATACCAACGCCCACGGCTATCCTCTACAAATGAACCTGTTTTTAACGTGTATTTGCTTAAACCGTAGCTATCCCAAAGCTTAAATTGGTGTTTTCCATACTGGACATATCCATTGGCATATTTGATAGCCAACTTTTTAAAGGGAACCCATCCCAAAGAGCGCCTTGCTGATTTTTTATTGCTGACACGCCATTTCAGCTTTGCCTTTTTAAATTGCTTTCTTCGGGTGACTAATTCTTCAGTTACAGCCTGAATGGTTTGACTATGTAAATTACATTCTTTGGATGTGCCTTTCGTATATTTGGCAATATCAAAAGCAGAGAGAAATTCACCTTTCCGCTTCAAATGCCTAAACCCTAAATCATTGACATAATTCCAGACGAAGTTCACTTCTGATGCTAGTTAGTCTAACACCTTGCAATGTTTGTCTTTTATACGTAATTTAAGGGTTTTCATGTACTTATATTAACAATCAAAACTCAAGGAAAATAGTCCTTAGTTAAATCAAACGACACTTCATGTCGTGTCGCTTATATCTCTGACCTGAAGGACAGAGTTTTACGCTCCATTTGATAAAAAAGCCATGATCAACATGGCTTTCAATGTTCCTAACGCAGGATGATAAACAGATTATAAATAATCGCCTTCACGCTCTGGCTGATACAAAATCTTCTCAATTTTGACTTTCATCATATGACCATCGGGCTGTGGCCATTCAATTTCCTGACCTTCAGCTAAACCTAAAATGGCAGTCCCGACAGGTGCAACCACATTCACCTGCCCTTTCTCACCTTTAAAGTCATGCGGATAAACCAAGGTAATTTCAGTCGGTTCTTTTGCAGGTGCAATGGTAATCAATGCGCGGGCATTCATGCTCACCACATTATTCGGTACATCTTGTGGCGCAACCACTTCAGCACGTGCCAATTCATCTTCTAGATGTTGCATCGTTGGCGTCAATTTAGGTTGATGCTCAAGCATCGTTTCCAAACGGTGCAAATCTTGTTCTGAAATAATAATCTTTGGTCTAATCATTTACTTTTATTCCTGTCATTCCGACAATACTGTCATCATCAGCTTGCCTACAATCATATTCAATACGCTTAAGTTATAACAGAAATTCAGCTTATTGAACGAAAAATCAATTTTTTACATCCATAAAAAAAGCCCCCTTGAGGGGCTTTTCTCAAGGCTGTGCTTATTTTGCGTAAACTGGGAATTTCGCGCAAACAGCTTCAACTTTTGCTTTTACAGTATTAATTACAGCTTCGTCACCTTTGCTGTCAAGAATGTCTGCAATCCAACCTGCAAGATCACGTACTTCTGCTTCACCAAAACCACGTGTAGTTACCGCTGGAGTACCGATACGGATACCAGAAGTTACAAATGGAGAACGTGGATCGTTCGGTACAGAGTTTTTGTTTACAGTAATGTGCGCAGCACCTAACCATGCATCTGCATCTTTACCTGTAATATCTTGCTTGATTAAAGAAAGCAAGAACAAGTGGTTTTTCGTACCACCAGATACTACATCATAACCACGTTCAATAAGAACTTCAGCCATCGCTTGCGCATTTTTAACAACTTGTTGTTGATACGCTTTGTATTCAGGCGCCATTGCTTCTTTAAAACAAATTGCTTTTGCTGCAACTGCGTGTACCAATGGACCACCTTGGTTACCAGGGAACACAGCAGATTGTAATTTTTTCTCGATCTCTTCGTTTGCTTTCGCAAGAATTAGACCAGAACGTGGACCACGCAATGTTTTGTGTGTAGTAGTAGTCGTTACGTCAGCAATTTGCACAGGGTTCGGATATACACCAGCAGCCACTAGACCTGCTACGTGTGCCATATCTACAAATAAATAAGCACCAACTTTGTCTGCGATGTCGCGGAAACGCTGCCAATCTACAATTTGGCTATACGCAGAGAAACCCGCAACAATCATGCGTGGTTTGTGTTCAAGCGCTAAACGCTCAACTTCTTCGTAATCAATTTCGCCAGTTTCTGGGTTTAAACCATATTGGATAGCGTTATATGTTTTACCTGAGAAGCTTACTTTTGCACCATGAGTCAAGTGACCACCATGTGCCAAGCTCATACCTAACACAGTGTCGCCTGGGTTAAGTAAAGCTAAGTAAACTGCAGAGTTTGCTTGTGAACCAGCGTGTGGTTGAACGTTAGCATAATCTGCACCAAAGAGTTCTTTAGCACGGTCAATCGCCAATTGTTCAATAATATCTACGTATTCGCAACCGCCGTAGTAGCGTTTGCCTGGGTAGCCTTCTGCATATTTATTGGTAAGTTTTGAACCTTGAGCTTCCATTACTGCAGGTGAGCAGTAGTTTTCAGAAGCAATTAACTCAATATGAGCTTCTTGGCGCGCATCTTCATTGGTGATCGCTTGAGCTAATTCTGGATCAAATTCGGCAATAGAAATATTGGCAAACATTAGCGAGGTCCTATTAATTTAGGGCTTTTAAGCCGTGCTAAGATTGGCGCGTATTGTAGCATAAAGTTTGTGAACTGAGAGAATGAACTTTGCTCAGTTTTACATAAAAATAGCTCATGTTTCAGATAAAACACGAGCTATTTTAGGTCAAATCAATCTTTATCGTAATTCAACAACTTATTGAATAGGCATTAGTGATTGAACATCTTTGACAATCTCATCCATATTATTCACATACACAGTACCATGGTTCCATTTTTGCTCTACAGGTAAATCCTGATCAGTGACGTAATGAATTTTAGTTCCCATCCCTTGAGCTGACTGAACCAAGTAATCCGTGACTTGTTTCGGTACAGTTGGGTCAGCCGTTCCTTGATAAATAAATATAGGCGTACTGATTTTCACTTTTAATGGCTGTGAATCATTGGTTAAGAAATCTTTAACTTCAGGGATGGTCGTCATGAAATTTGGTTGAGTACGTGGATAACCATCCAATGTTCCATACGTCTTTACATGCGTTAGCATTGACTGAGCCATACTCTCACCTAATGCCTCATAACAGATAGACTCTGCCTGAGCAGCAAGTTGATCTGTTGGTCACACAAATATTTCAGAATATTGCAAGGTTGGAGCAGTATTTCTTAGCCCCGCAGCAATTAGAGCAGTAAACGTATCTAGTGACACAAGTGTCTGTGCTTTCTTTATTACATCTGGCTCTTGAGCCGCTTTTTGTTCACCACCCGCCAATACCAACGCTAAATTTGATGCAGGTGCGATAGCTATGGCACCCTTATAATTTAACTGCGCCCGCGATGCATACTGTGCTGCACCTAAAGCCGCATGTCCACCCTGTGAATGTCCAACTACACTCCATCGCGTTTCTGCAGTATTACCCAAAAGCTTGCTTGCAGCGACAACAGCATCTGTAATCGAATAAGCTGCACTTTTTAAATTCAAGAATGGATGTAATTCTTTACCACTCGGTTCGCCTAAACCTTCGTAGTCGGGTGCAACAACGGCATAACCTGCTGCCAATAGTTTAGCAATGAAGTACTCATTTCCATTTAAACCTTGACGACTTGGTGCACACGCATCTGCCACGCCTGTTGTGCCATGTGCCCAAACTACAAGTGGCCATCCGCCCGTAGGTTTAACTGTTTGAGGGGTAAAAACAAGTGCAGTTGCTTGAGTTTCCCGTCCATTTACACCTAACATTTTATATGTCATCAATGTTTTAGATGAACTCACTGCATTTAAAAGATTATTCGCATTTTCACCCTGATCCCGATAAAGCTCTGTTTTCACGACTGAGGCACTAAAATTATATTTCGGAATACCATCCTCAACAACCACAACACTCGTATCGTCATGATCATCATTACAGGCGGTTAAAAACAAACTGCTGCTGGCCAAAGCCACGCTTAACCATATTTTTTTCATTTGCTTACCCTTGTCTTCATATTCTTATTAATTGCATCCTTCGCAATCTTTATTTGTACGCTTTTTTATCGTATCAGGCAAGATTTCAACAATTAATATGCAAGTGTATTTTATTTAAAATTAAACACTTACGGTAAAAATCAGTAAATTGATCACATATACAAGTGCCTATTAAATTTCAATTCAATTTGTCATACGCAGCGGCTAATGTTAGATTGCATTTTTATTGAATGACGCAAGCGAATCAGGACATGCAGGCAATTATTCTCGACACTGAAACCCATACTTTAAATGGACAACCCATTGAGATTGCCTACGCCCCCATTCAAATTCAAGATGGCAAAATCAGTCTAGATAAAAGTCAAATTTTCGATCAGTTATATCAAGTCGATGAGCCAATTTCATTCGCAGCGATGGCGGTACATCATATTTTAGAATCAGATTTAATTGATCAACCGCATTACAGTAGTTTCGAATTACCTGCCGAAACCACCTATATTATTGGGCATAATATTGATTACGATATTCGCGCTTTAGAAAAATGTGGTGTGGATACTTCTAAAATTAAAGCCATTTGCACTTTAGCACTTGCACGTCGTGTATGGCCGAATGCTGAAGCACACAATATTTCAGCTTTAATTTATATGATTACCAAAGGCAGCGAAAAAGCGCGTGATATGATTAAAAAAGCGCATCGTGCCGATATGGATATTATTTTAACGGCCAATATTTTGATGCACGAAGTTCACCAATTACAAATTCAAAGTATTGAAGAACTCTACACTGCCTCAGAAGAAGCACGTATTCCACAAATTATCAATTTTGGTAAACATCGTGGTACGGCAATTGCTGACCTTCCTGCCGATTATGTGCAATGGTTATTAAGACAAGAAGATTTAGATCCTTACTTACGCAAGGCGCTCGAAAATACCAGTATTTTGACTTTATAAATGTTTCAAGTGAATCTTATTGCATTTACCTGTCATAAATTATTCATATTATTGTAATTTTCAAAGTCTATGCTTTGCCTTAATTTATTGGGGAAATAAATTAAGGCTCATGTTTAATTATCAAAAAACTCAACTCGGTCTAGATGCATTACAACAGCGCACACGTGATTTAAATGCACGTCAACGTCGTTTATTGGTACTGATTGGTACTGAAGATTTTGATTTACTCGGAGATCAGTTCAAGCAACGTCTTGCACCACCTGAATTGATTGAACAGCTATTAGATATGCACCTGATTGCCCCTGCTGCGCTTGAGCAAGACACTTTGCAACACCAAGAGCAAACGGCTGAGATTTTGCTGCAACAAGCGCCAGAGGCATCATCTACCACTTTACACACAGAAATTCATAGCCAACTTGCAAGCAGCACCCCGCAAGCGCATGCTGAAAGTTTGGCAGAACCAATCCACACCCAACATCTTCAAGTAAATTCAGTTCCTGCATATTTAGAAGCACGTGTTGCAGCTGCCATCAATACAGAACAGCCCGCTGAACAACCTGAACCCCAAGCAGAAATACAGCCTGAAATTACCGCTTTGAGTTTTGAAGATGTAAAATTTCTCATGATGGATACTTTGCAGCGTCATTGTGGATTAATGGCAAAACAACTGATTCAGCGAATTTTACAAGCTCAGGATATTCGCAGCTTAAAACTCTGCCAAATGCAATGGATTACCTCTTTACAAGAAACTCGTTTGCCGCCAAAAGCACTCAATCAGATTTTGCAGCAAATCAATCACTCCCTACAAAAGCTTAATCCGACTTAAAGCTTAGATTTTTTTACTTAGTTTTAAGTCTTTTTAACAATTAAAACCATGCTCAGGGATATATGGATTAATTTATTTTTATTACTTTTCAACACTTTAAAAACACATATAAATCCACATCTAAACCTTAGATTCATTATCCCTATAAAAGCTAAGACTTTAGCGGCATAGCCCCGACTCATAAAAATCAGCGATATAGTATTTTCCAGAATTGTTGAGGCACAGGGTCATGATGAATCATGCATTTTTTTTAGCGTTTGATGCTTATGACAATCCAATGCAACTCAGTAAAGTTGGCAATTGGGTGATTACCTTTTTAAGCCCAAAAGATCAGGAATGCCAAATACAGTTAGCGATTACCAATGTGTTGCCGCGTCAAATTTCAGCACATTTACAACCGCGACGCATAGTGATTCAACAAAGTACAGATGCCCAGCTCTGGCAAATCTTGCAAATTGAATGTTTTGATAGTCAAACCAATCAAGAGTTGAGTTTTCAACCCGATGATGACATTGGGCAAGCGGTCATTCAAAAAATTATTCAAGAGTTTGATAAATACGATGTAAATATCCAACTTGTAGAAGATCAGACGGTTTAAAGCGATATGTTTTACACTTAATGAGCACTTTATTTACGTGTGCTTTAAAAATCCTGCGCACAAAAAAGCTCATCGAAATGAGCTTTTCTAAAAATAAAGTAGTCTCACAAATATTTACTCCAACACACGGAAAATACTATCAGACTCGCGGCTTTCAAACAAAAGTTCGATGCTTGGTAAAATCACTTCACCTTCCACAATAATGTGTTCAATTTTGTGAAATAGTGCCAAACCCGCTGCCAATGAAGTTTCTGGGATATTACGTAGCAATGCTTTTGCTTCGTAAATATGGCTAAACTGGTCTTTAACTTTAATATCGATGATTTGCGTCATTGTTGTTCCCTTTTTCTTGACGGAAATTTTTTATACCATAGCTTATAAATTTTTTAAAAAAGTGAGTTGTTAGATTGTTTGACAATGTAGTATTTTTTTAAACTAAATTTAAATTATCTAATAAATTCAAACACATATTTTTTAAAATTTTATTTACAAATTACAAAACCACAGTAAATTTGCTTGTTTTTCATTCTAGCACAGAAAAAACTCGCATTGCTGCGAGTTTTTTATGTTGGAAGGCTAGTGCTGATTTTATTGTTTGAACAAGAGTTACAAACTCAACGAGCTGTCATTGATCCGTCCAACTGCATCGTAGCGTCTATTACATTGAATGACCTACTGTAGTTTTAATATAGTGAAACTTATTTTTTGCTGCAATAGCCCACTACATTTCAACACATTCACACAGCAAAATTTCAATTGATTTAATTTTCAGTTACGGCATAATTTTATGCGGTTAAAAGCTCCAGCTTTGCGATTAGCTTCTGCATAACTTGGCGATACTTTCAAATAATAAGAAGTCGACGATTATTCAATTAACTCAATTTCATAATCAACATCTTGCAGCATATCTTTATTGTATAGCTTTACCATTGCTGTTGCTTCAGCATAATCGTAGAACAAACCTTCTGCGACGGCTTTACTGCGAAATTCCGTGGTACCAATTTCATTATCATGCGGAACAAAATATAAGTTTTCTGGAATGAGTTTAACGATATAGCCCACGAAGCTGCCCTCAGATTTTTCAGTTTTAAAATATGTGAGTTTTATATGCTGAAAAACGTGATCAGGCTATGGCAAATAAGATCGAATGTTTATCTTAATTTTTTATATACTTTTCAACTATTTTTTATATTACAGTTCAATGCTTATATACTAATTTGGTGCGCTCAGCGGGACTCGAACCCACGCCACAGGCTTCGGAGACCTGTACTCTATCCAGTTGAGCTATGAGCGCGCGCTGCACATCATAACAAAAAATTGCTGAAGGTAAAGCAACTATATATAAGTTACGTATTTTTATGCTTATGCTTTAAACAATGTTCCAAACTTGCAACATAGAATTCCATCTAACTTACTTGGTTTATTGGCGCAGATCGCTCACAATAGTGGCTCTATTCCTCAAGTGAGAATTTCATGACTGATGCATTGACGTTAAGGGACGTGTCAAAGACCTATCGAAATGGTTTCCAAGCACTGAAAGGAATTAATTTGACCGTTCCTGAAGGCGAGTTTTATGCCCTACTTGGACCCAATGGTGCAGGTAAATCTACAACCATTAGCATCATCAGTTCTCTCACCAAAAAAACGGCAGGCACGGTAGAAATTTTTGGGCACAATCTGGATACACAACCATCTCAAGCCAAGCAGTGCTTAGGAGTTGTGCCGCAAGAATTTAACTTCGGTCAGTTTGAAAAGACGTTTGATATTTTGGTCACACAAGCAGGCTATTACGGTATCCCTAAAAAAATTGCCGAACAACGTGCCGAAGAATATTTAGAAAAACTGGGTTTGTGGGATAAACGTGCCACTCAATCGCGAATGCTGTCTGGCGGCATGAAGCGTCGTTTAATGATTGCACGTGCCATGATGCATGAACCGAAATTACTGATTTTAGATGAACCAACTGCAGGCGTTGACATCGAATTACGTCGTTCTATGTGGGATTTTCTCACAGAGATGAATGATAAAGGCACATCTATCATTCTAACCACACACTATTTAGAAGAAGCAGAAATGCTGTGTCGTCGCATTGCAATTATTGACCGTGGTGTGATTAAAGAAGACACCTCTATGAAAAACTTCCTCAATCAACTCAATGAAGAATCTTTTATTTTTGATTTAGCTGAACCAATTCAACCGATTGAACTGGACATTATTGGGGTTCGCTTCAATCTAATCGATGCAGTGACTTTAGAAGTGACTATGGATAAAGCCCATAGCCTAAACGATTTGTTCCAACTGTTAGAAGCACAAGGTATTCGGGTGCGCAGTATGCGAAACAAGTCGAACCGTCTAGAAGAGTTATTTGTCAAAATGGTCGAAAAGAATTTAGATGGAGCTGCGCAATGAATTTTACCCAACTGCGTATTGCACTCTACACCTTAGTTCATAAAGAAATTCGTCGTTTTATGCGGATTTGGCCGCAAACCTTATTACCACCTGCCATCACCATGAGTTTGTACTTCGTAATCTTTGGTAATTTGGTTGGCTCACGTATTGGTGAAATGGGCGGCTTTAGCTATATGCAATTTATTGTGCCTGGCTTAATTATGATGGCTGTCATCACCAACAGTTATGCCAACGTATCTTCAAGTTTTTTTAGTGCAAAATTCCAAAAAAGCATTGAAGAGCTGATTATGAGTCCTGTACCTTTACATGCCATTTTATGGGGCTATGTATTGGGTGGCGTCTGCCGTGGTGTATTGGTCGGCATTATTGTGACAGCAATGAGCCTTTTCTTTACAGACCTTTATATTACCAATTGGTTCGTGACTATTTATACTGTTTTAATCACCTCCTTTTTGTTTTCTTTAGGTGGCTTTATTAATGCAGTCTATGCCAAATCTTTTGATGATATTTCCATTATTCCAACGTTTGTTTTAACACCCCTGACGTATTTAGGCGGTGTGTTCTATGCAATTAGCGCTCTCAGTCCATTTTGGCAAAACTTATCTTTAATTAACCCAGTCGTGTATATGGTCAATGCGTTCCGTTACGGCATTCTAGGTCATAGCGATGTAAACGTGACGATTTCACTCACAGTGATTACACTATGCTGTGCCGCGCTGTATGGCATCGCCTATCATTTACTTTCTCGTGGCTCAGGAATGCGTGAATAATGAGTGTTGAACAATCTCTCCTTGGTAAAGACACCAACTACCCAACCGAATATCAACCCGATATTTTATTCCCTATTTCACGTGCGGCTGCACGTGAAAAATATGCTGACGTTGAAGGCATCCAACTCGGTCAGGACTGGTGGCACGTTTTTGAAATTTCTTGGCTAAATGCTGAAGGTGTCCCTCAGGTTGCGATTGGTCGTATTAGCTTACCTGCATCCTCGCCTAACCTGATTGAATCTAAATCGCTAAAGCTTTACTTCAACAGTATGAACTTTACCCGTTTTCAATCTCCTGCCAATTTTATTGAAACGGTAGAGCATGATTTAACTGCAGCAGCAGAAGCACCAGTTACGCTAACGCTATTTCAGGTTGATGATTTAGCCATCAGTCAGCCTGAGGGCATTTGCATAGATCAACTTAGTCCTGAACGCTTGGAGCAACATCCTGATCCAAGCTTATTACAGTTTGATTTAGAACAGGCAGAAGATGTAGAGGTACAACTTTACTCTCATTTATTGCGCAGTAATTGCCCAGTCACTGGACAACCTGACTGGGGTACAGTTTTTATCCGTTATCAAGGCAAAAAACCTTGTTATCGCAGTATTTTGGCTTATATTATTTCATATCGTCAGCATAATGGTTTTCACGAACAATGCGTGGAACAAATGTTTGCAGATATTTGGCAAAAATTTGCACCAGAAAAGTTGATGGTATATGCAACCTATACACGTCGTGGTGGTTTAGACATTAACCCATGTCGTGTATCGGACTTAACATGGATGCCTCGCCCTATTCGTTTAGCGCGACAATAAAAACATTGAGGTTTTACAATGCCATTTTTTGGATTTATTCCATCTGCAGAATTATTAAATACAATTGAAACTGCACAACAGAAAAAAAATTCAAGTGAACCGCTGTACCCGCTTCGTGACAAAACAGCACTCATGATTAATGATGAAATCATTGATGCAATTTTAACGGAGTTGGTACGCCGTTTTCCTGCCAGTGATAAGCGTGACACTGCCGAAAAACTTGCGGGTTATATCAAATCTACCGTTGCGGTATTGCTTAAACAATTATTAAGCAAAGCACCAAATGATGTCGTCAAACAATCGATTGAATTTTCTGAGCGTAGTAGCTTTAAAGATGCGGCAGGCAATGCACGCATCGGAGAAACACTAGATGCGAGTTTGGTGACCAGCCTTAAACACAACTATGCCGAAATTCAAGCAGGCAATGAAGTCAATAAAGCGGCTTTAACTGAACTGTATAAACAGTTCGCAGAAGCGACAGTACGTCACTTTATGAGCGACTTTAATAAAACCTTAGATTTAGGCATGATTAAACGTAAAGCTGCAGATATCGGTGCTGCTGCGGTAATTAAAGCCGTTCATATTGCTGTTGATAAAATCATTCCAAATCTTAACAAAGAAGAGCTGATGGTATTAGCGGAATATCACGACACTTTATTCCATCCTTAATATAGATACGTACATACATCTTAATCATGTAATGAACTGACAAAATGCCTGATTTCGATCAGGCATTTTTATTCGGAGAATAAATACTGTCAAATCTGTCCGTTTTTAGACAATTGCAGCAAGTTTTTGTGATGCGTTTTAACTTTGTTACAAATCCTGCGCGCTTTTTACACATTCTTTGTCTATTTTTGTATAAGTTTTTACAAAGCAAGCGCGCTTGAATGCTATCTTAGCCGCTGACTTCGCTTTAGCGCTTTAAGGTCAATCTAAGACCTCTTCTTCTATATAAGTACAAACTTATTTACTGCATATAAATAAGTTGTGCAAATCATCAATTTGGAATTTTGCCCAATATGTTCAAACTTGATTTTTATAACAAACTAAAACGTGTTTCTTTACTGATCGGTGCATTTTCTATCACCAGTTTCTGTCAGGCCAATGATTTTCAGCAACATCCGTCTTATGCCAGTTTTAAACAAAAAACGATGCAAACTTATGGCTTGAGCGAAGCGCAAGTTGACTGGGCAATGAATGGTTCTAAAAATTTACCCAATATCATCAATATTATGAACCGTCCAGGCGAAAGTAAGCCTTGGTATGCCTATAAAACGAATTTCCTTGCAGAAAGCACTATTCAGCGTGGTGTACGTTTTAAACAGCAGTATGCAGATACACTCAATCGTGCTGAGCAGCAGTTTGGTGTGCCACAAGCCATCATATTAGGTATATTGGGCGTAGAAACAGGCTTTGGCAGCAATAAAGGTTCATTTATTACTCGTGACGCTTTAGCAACGTTAGGTTTTGGCTACGAACGTCGTGCTGAATACTTCAAAGATGAACTCGCTGCACTCATTGCATGGTCATATAAAGATGGTATTCCAACCTCTTCTGTGGTCGGCTCTTATGCAGGTGCAGTCGGCTACCCTCAATTCATGCCAAGCAACATTCCAAAATTTGGGGTGGATTATGATGGCAACGGTCATATCGACCTTCGTAATTCAGCAGTAGATGCGATTGGCTCAATTGCAAATTACTTGGCACAGCATGGCTGGCAGCGAAATCAACCCATTGCATTTGCAGCACGTTATACAGGTAACAATCCTGACAGCGTGATTGCCAAAGATTTAACCTTACCTACACCTTATGGTGTCTTAAAATCGCAAGGCGTGATGCCAATGAATCCAATTGTGCAAATAGATGACCTCGACTTGGTCAATGTCATTCAATTACAAGAAAATTATGGTCATATCTACTATATAACCTACCCAAATTTTCAGGTGATTACGACCTATAACCGCAGCCGTATGTATGCAACTGCGTTATGGTTACTCGGTACTGAAATTGCCAGCCGATAAACCCCACACCCAAACCAAACAAGTAAAGTCAAGAAATATTTTTAACAATTTGATCACAAAATCATCTTTTTAAATATATTGTTACAATATTGATTATTTTTTAATCAAACAAAGTTGTTTTTTGGTACTTTTTGTCATTATTTTCGTATAAAGACTAGACACCTTTGGTAAGGGATGAATATTATCCATTTCGTCAAATGTAGTCAAAAAAGTGAAATTACAGACAGGATTACCACTATTTCAATCAGTTAAGAGCGAAATAAGTTAAAAATTCTGTCTTCAGGAGTTCAAACCATGCATAGTTCACTTAAATACTTACTTGCACTTTCTGCAGCTGTTGCCCTAAGTCAGTCGCAAGCTGAAATGGTGCAATCATCATTCAATAATGATAATGAGTCATCTAGCCTTGCTGCACGTGTACTCAATAAAGAAGCTCAAAGTTTTAATTCACATTTCTCAAATTTAAACAGCCTTTCAATCACCGAACGTTCAGGCGACCAAATTCGTCGTCAAACGATTGCAGCGAAAATTGAAATTCCTGCAGAAGAGCCTTCAGTGATTGAGAAGTTAAACACTGTGGCTTCAAATACTGTACGTAAATTTAGCCAAACAGGTATGGCGTCTTGGTATGGTCGTCAATTCCACGGTCGTAAAACTGCAAGCGGTGAAACGTTCGACATGAACGCAATGACTGCTGCACACCGTAGCCTGCCGCTAAACTGCTATATTCGCGTAACCAATAAAAACAATGGTAAAAGCGTTGTAGTTAAAGTAAATGACCGTGGTCCATTCCATGGCAACCGTGTACTCGATCTTTCTTATGGCGCTGCAAAACAATTGGGCATCACCAATGCAGGTACTGCCAAAGTAAGCATTGAGCGTATTGACGGTCCAAACTCTTAAGATTCGCTTACACGACTTCACATTTGACTTGAAAGCCACAGCAATGTGGCTTTTTTAATGCCTGTAAGATTTACAGTCATCCCATGCATGTCTGCACAAAGATGATCCACACAAATTTTGTTGCCACTTCATTTTGAAAATATGAATACTGTTTTGACCGCCTCACTGTTCTCAGTTATATTTTAGACAGTCAAACAATAACAACGGATGATCGGTCTACAGGAGTAGCACATGAAGACAGTAAGCGAGTGGCTAGATGAATACAGCGAGAGCCATCAAAATAAAACCAATAAATTAATTCACTGGGTGTGCGTACCTACGATCTTTTTTTCGATTGTCGGCATCTTGGCGCATTTCAGCGCTTTACTAACAACATTACTTCTGGTGCTCAGTTTTATTTTTTATGCACGTTTAGACTTGGTTCTTGCAGTTGCAATGGCAGCATTAATGCTGGTAATGGCATGGCTGATTTATGTTTTGCCTGTTGGAATGGGTTTTTATATCGCAATTTTTGTTTTGGCGTGGATTGGGCAGTTTTATGGTCACAAAGTTGAAGGGAAAAAGCCTTCATTCTTCAAAGACCTCCAATTCCTTCTCATTGGCCCAATTTGGTGCATGGATGCCTATTTAGGTAAAATCCTACCCTCTTGGAAAACACGTCGTAAAAACAGAATTATGAGCATTTAAACGCTATATCCTATTTTCGTTATCGGAAGAACCGTTATTGATAGGTTCTTCCTTGATGTTTTAACCATCCGCCCACGTGTTTATTTGCTGGATCATGATGCGTCCAGTGAATCACCCCACCCTTATCTGAGTATTCATATTCACCAAAAAACTCAACAGTATCACCTTTTGCAATATTGGTAATTCGTGGTGCAAGATCAATATTATGTGCAACCAATACAGTTTGCCCATTATTCAGTTTTAAAATAAATTTTTGATGACGTGAGCCTTCGTTGTCATCCGCTAACACTGCAATGACCTGCCCACTCGCACGGACTTGTAAATCGCTCTGTTTGCGCTCAAACGCACGTTCAATCAGCTGAACACCCTGAGCATCATCTTGCAGCGCATCTCGCTGTACGTCTAACTGCTCTTTTTCAGTTTGCGATGTGCGAGCAGTACTTGTAGATGGTGCATTTGATGTTTCAGACTGAAACTGCTGTAAATCTATGCCAAAAAATGCAGCAATTAGCACTACAATAATTGCGCCGATGCTTAAATTCTTTTTATTTGCCATATAACCTTCTTGTTCTGATTCCACCCTATACGATTAAGTCAATTATTCGTAACATACTGATTTAAAATTAATATCTTTAATCTTCATCTCAATATTTATGCCACGATTGCATATTGCCAAAATCTATATTCACAAAAAAGCCCCAAAATAAATTGGGGCTTTCCTTACAAAATATTTTACCTTAAGTAAAAATTATTTTGCAGCAGCTTGAGCAGCAGCAACTTCTTCAGCGAAGCTCATTTCTGCTTTTTTCTCAATACCTTCGCCTACTTCGAAACGAACGAATTGAGCAACAGTTGTACCAGTTGCTTTTAATACTTCAGCAACTTTCTTCTCGTTGTCAATTACGTACATTTGACGATCAAGCGCAACTTCGTTCAAGTATTTTTCAACTGAACCAGTTACCATCTTCTCTACGATGTTTGCAGGCTTACCAGATTCAACTGCTTTCGCTTCTGCAATTTCTTTCTCTTTAGCGATAAGATCAGCAGGAACTTGTTCAGCAGTAACAGCAACTGGGTTGAATGCAGCAACGTGCATTGCAATACCTTTACCAGTCGCAGCATCACCTGTGTAAGAAACAACAACACCGATTTTTAAACCGTGCTTGTACACAGCAAGGTTTTCACCTTCAACGATTTGTGCACGACGAACTTGGATGTTTTCACCAATTTTTTGAACAAGTGCAACACGTGTTTCTTCAACAGTTGCGCCATCTTCAAGTTTAAGTTCAGCAATTTTAGCAGCATCAGTTTCGTTTGCAGCAAGAGCAGCAGCAGCAACTTTCGCAGAGAAACCAGCAAAGTTTTCGTCTTTTGCAACGAAGTCAGTTTGACAGTTTACTTCTAAAAGAATCGCTTTGTTGCCTTCTTGAACGATTGTGATTGCACCGTCAGCAGCAATGTTACCTGCTTTTTTAGCAGCTTTTGCTTGACCAGATTTACGAAGGTTGTCAATCGCTAATTCGATGTCACCGCCCGCTTCTGTTAATGCTTTTTTACATTCCATCATTGCTAGACCAGTACGATCACGCAATTCTTTAACCATGCTTGCTGTAACTGCAGTCATGTTTATCTCCTAAAATCGGTAGAAAATGAATTCTTTTTTTAACAGAAACGGCCCAGAGGGTGTCTCTTGGGCCGTCTGCATACATGACGCTTACTTTGCCACCATCACATGTCGCAAAAATGACAAGCTTACGTCAAAACGCATTAAGCCTCAGAAGCAGGAGCTTCTTCGCCTTTTGCTTGAGCATTGGCTTGAGTTTGAGCGTATTCTTTACCAGCAATGATCGCATCAGCCATTGAAGAAGCGTAAAGTGTTACTGCACGGATCGCATCGTCGTTACCCGGAATAACGTAGTCTACGTTGTCTGGGTTAGAGTTTGTATCTACGATACCGATTACAGGAATACCTAAGTTTTTAGCTTCTTTAATTGCAATTGCTTCGTGATCAACGTCAATTACGAATAATGCGTCAGGTAAACCACCCATGTTTTTCACACCGCCTAAAGCGCGCTCAAGTTTTTCCATTTCACGGCTACGCTCTAAAGCTTCACGTTTAGTAAGCTTAGCAAAAGTACCGTCAGTAGACTGAACTTGAAGATCTTTTAAACGGCTGATAGATTGGCGAAGTGTTTTCCAGTTCGTCAACATACCACCTAACCAACGGTGATCTACATACGGTTGACCAGCGCGTTGAGCTTGTTCACGGATGATTGCAGAAGCAGCACGTTTTGTACCAACGAACAAAACTTTGTTCTTTTTGCTAGCCAATTGGTTTGCAAAGTTCAAAGCATCATTTAACGCAGGAACAGTGTGTTCAAGGTTGATGATGTGAATTTTGTTACGCGCACCAAAGATGTATTGACGCATCTTTGGGTTCCAGAAACGTGTTTGGTGACCAAAGTGTGCGCCAGCTTGAAGAAGGTCGCGCATGCTTACGTTGTAATCTGCCATTTTCTTTACCTTAAATGTTTGGGTTAGGCCTCCATATATCCGCATTCTCCACCCCAAAGGGCACCCAGAGTAATGTGACGATATATGTGCGGATTTTTAATTTCCCTTTTACCAAGCTCTTTGAAACATATTCATAAAAAGCATTTGATAAAATGGGCGGCTATTTATACCATAGTCACACACAAATTTCCAAAAGTTTTTAAAGATCATGAACACAACTTATCAAGCACCTCGTCGACTCATCAAAACCGCAGAAGATATTGAAAAAATGCGCGTGGCAGGACGACTGGCGGCAGAAGTTTTGGAGATGATCAAAGCACACGTTAAACCAGGCGTTACTACGCTCGAACTGGATACGATTTGCCATGACTATATTGTCAATCAACAACAAGCTATTCCTGCCTGTTTAGGTTATGGTGCTGCTCCGGGTCGTCCAGCATTCCAACACACCATTTGCACATCGGTTAACCATGTGGTTTGTCACGGTATTCCGTCAGAAAGTAAAGTGCTGAAGAAAGGCGATATTTTAAATATTGATGTCACAGTCATTAAAGATGGTTTCCACGGCGATACCAATATGATGTATATCGTGGGTGGTGAAACTTCCATTTTAGCCAATCGTTTATGCAAAGTTGCCCAAGAAGCGATGTATCGCGGTATGGCAACCGTTAAACCCGGTTCAACCATTGGTGATATTGGTCATGCGATTCAAAAATATGTTGAATCTGAACGCTTTAGCGTGGTACGTGAATATTGCGGTCATGGTATTGGGACGACCTTCCACGATGAGCCACAAGTATTGCACTATGGTCAAGCCAACACAGGCATGATTTTAGAAGAAGGTATGACTTTTACCATTGAACCAATGGTCAATGCAGGCGTATGGCAAACCAAATTACTTGGCGATAAATGGACAGTGGTGACCAAAGACCACAAATTATCGGCACAGTTTGAACACACCATTTTGGTCACCAAAGATGGCTTGGAAGTGCTGACTGCCCGCCCTGATGAAGATTTATCACGCTTTACTGCATAACGTGTTTGCAGCCAAAATCTGTCATTGGCTAAAAATTTAACCCGTATGTCAAAAAGATCAGTTCCGACTGGTCTTTTTTATTAATTTCAACGCATACAATTTCTATAAAATCTTTTTATTTCAAACCAATAGAACTTTAAAGCCATCCAATAAAACAAGCATTTTCACGTATTCAACAGTTTTGGATTTAACAAAACACCTGCACACTTTTCCAGTTATTCACAAAAGTTTAAAAAAATATCTTGTAAAAACAACAGTTTTATTTTTCCAGTCCATTTCATAATGCCTTGCATAACAATGCCGTAAATAACAACAAGCAAAATTGGACATGGAGTTCCACAATGAAAAAAACACTATGCTGTTTGGCACTGAGTAGTTTGCCAGTCATCAGTTATGCCAACTCACCTTATTTTAGTTTAAAAGATGGTGATGGTTTTAAACGCTTTTCTGTTTCGGTAGGTGCGCTGCACGTTATGCCACAAGGCAAAGCACAACCTTTTCGGGTCAATACAGCCATTCACAACGGCTACACAGCCGATGTCGGTGAGGTTCAATCTCAAACTGTAAGAGATAATTTACGTGACGGTTTTGAGCCACCCGTATTATTAAGCGGAGCATTAAATTTACTGCCTACCGTACCTGCCAACATGAGTGGACAAGCCACAATTTCAGGTTTGGAACAATGGGATAATCCCGGTACAGGTTTAGAAGCAGATGATGTCACTACACTGGGTATCATCAGTAACTATTTCTTTACCGATAATATTTCCTTTGAAGTTAAAGGCGGTATTCCACCTAAAGTTGATTTGCAAGGCAAAGGTAAAATTTATGCTCCCTTCTCCGCAATTGCACGTCCATTAGGCGGTGCGTTGGGTGAGCTAGAATTACAAAATGATATTCTCATTACCGATTTAGCAGCACATGGCCCTGCTGCTTCTGCCCGAGCATGGACACCTGCATTTGAGTTTCAATATCACTTTGGCAAAACAGGCGTAAATAAGTTCCGCCCCTATGTTGGCGTCGGTTTGATGTATGCCTATTTCAATGAGTTAGAAATTAATCCACGTACTGAGCAGCACTTGATTGCTGCGGGTCACATGATTGCCAATATTAAAGAAGGAAAATCGGGGGCATCTTTAGAAGGTACACCAAGTTCAGCCAATCCTAAAGTTGAGTTAGATGCGACCGATGCGTTTGCACCTGTTGCCAGCGTAGGTTTTACCTATGACTTCAATGAAAAATGGTTTGCAGTTGGCTCACTATCTTATGCACACCTTAAAAATGAAACCACCATTACGGTGACCGATGCCAAACACGGCGAATTAATTCACTCTAAAGCAGATATTGAAGTGAATCCAGTGATTGCCTATGCAGGTTTTGGTATGCGTTTTTAAGCATTAATAGCAGTCTTTGATCAGTCCTATTTAAGACGATAATCCCCTTCACTTAATCCTTCTCCCACAGGGAGAAGGATTTTTCAATATCCATTTGGCTTGTAGCTCATGATCATTTTTTGCTTAGAATATTCAAACTAATATCTATAACCAAATTTTATCATTTGATGAATTTTATTTTATCGCGATCTGCGGCTGAATCGACTACCATAACAAGCTGTTAGCCATACGTGGATGCCTTATGTCGAATGCTCAATTTTCCAAACCTCTAATTTATATGTTAATTGGAAGTGCCATTATTTTGGCATTATCGCTTGGGGTTCGGCATGCATTTGGTTTGTATTTGGTGCCTATGAGCCATGAATTTGGCTGGGGACATAATGTCTTTAGTTTAGCCATTGCCATGCAAAACCTAATTTGGGGTGCAGTCCAACCCATCACAGGTGCTTTTGCAGACAAATACGGTAGTAAAATTGTAGTTGCAGTTGGTGGCGCACTGTATGCACTCGGCTTATTGCTCATGGCCGTCAGCTCGACAGGCTTATTGCTAAATTTAAGTGTGGGTTTAATTTTAGGTTTGGCACTTTCTGCAACCTCTTTCCCTGTGCTACTTTCTGCAGTAGGTCGCGCTGCTCCTCCAGAAAAGCGTAGCCTTGCAATGGGTATTGCCAGTGCTGCAGGCTCGTTTGGGCAATTTATCATGTTGCCATCGACCTTATTGTTATTACAAAGTGTAGGTTGGTCGGGCGCATTAATTGTCAGTGCGATTTTAATTGTCTTGATTGTTCCTTTGGCATGGATGCTCAAAGCACCCATGTATCAAAACCCTAATGCAAGTTCAGTCAGCCAACCCGCTTTAGGCTTTAAACAAGTTTTGGTGATTGCCAAAAACCATAAACCCTTTTGGTTTTTAGCTTTGGGCTTTTTTGTCTGTGGTTTTCAAGTGGTGTTTATCGGGATTCACCTCCCTAGCTACTTAATTGATCATGGCTTTAATGCAACCACAGGCACAGTTTTTCTAGCACTCGTGGGTTTATTTAATATTGTAGGCACCTATACCGCAGGTTGGTTAGGCGGTCGCTATTCGAAACCGCACTTGCTGATGTGGCTTTACGGACTACGCGGTATTGCCATTATCGTCTTTTTAATCCTGCCTTTAAGCATCTGGACAATTTATGCATTCGGGATCATTATGGGTTTGTTGTGGTTATCTACAGTGCCTTTAACCAATGGTATTGTGGCAAATATGTTTGGGATTAAATACCTGACCATGCTCAGTGGCATTGTGTTTTTCACACACCAAGTCGGCTCTTTTTTTGGTGGATGGCTTGGCGGTTTAAATCACGACCTGACAGGTAACTATAATGTTATCTGGATTGTTTCTATTGCTTTAAGTGCGTTTGCGGTCTTGGTACATTTTTGGGTAGATGAGGAGCACGTCATTCATGATTAATTCTTTATTGAATTTTAAAGTATTGCTCACACTCGCAATCACTGCCCTTTTTGGCTTGTCGATTTTTTTATGGATGCAAACGCCACAACTGTTTGAATATTTTAATCAGGCGTTTTGTGCGCATTAAAACCCAATCTCTAAAATATTAAGTCTATTTTGCTATTCAAAATTCCGCTTTAGACATGGAGCGTCTTATGCAGATTCAATTGCATCGTGGAAGACTGATTGACCATATTCATCTTGTGGTGAGTGACCTTGAAGCAAGTCGAGCATTTTATACCGCCATCTTGGCAGTGTTGGATATTCCAGTTATGGGAACAGCCAAGGATCACTTTTGGGCAGATGAACTTTTTATCTCCTCAGTAAAAAGTCCTGCCGCACAAGGCATACTCACTGGGCGTCATCATCTCGCCTTTCAAGCTAAAAATCGTGAAATGGTCAATGCTTTCTATCTTGCAGCATTGGCACATGGCGGCAAGTGCAATGGCAAACCTGATGAACGTGCTTATCATCCTGGTTATTATGCAGCTTATGTACTTGATCCTGATGGTAACAATATTGAAGCTGTCTTTCATGGCGAAACGCCACGCAGTGCGGCATCAGTCATAATTGATATTTAACGCTCAATGTTCCACAAATCAACTTTCCCTCAATGCATAAATTTCCTTACAGCAAGTCAATAAAAAAACACCCCACAAGAATGATCTTATGAGGTGTTCTAAATTTTCTATTTTGCAGTCAGCAGAATCTGCTTAAAACAAACGATTCATCCCATTCAAGGTCGCCACACGATACGCTTCCGCCATGGTTGGATAGTTGAATGTGGTTTCCACAAAATACTTAATGGTATTGTTCGGGCTGTTCATCACCGCCTGACCAATGTGGATAATCTCTGCCGCATTATTACCAAAGCAATGCACACCCAATACTTCTAAAGTGTCACGGTGGAATAAAATCTTCAATTCACCCACTGTATCACCCGTAATTTGCGCACGCGCTAAATGACGGAAAGATGCCTGACCAACTTCATAAGGAATTTTTTCTTCCGTCAATTCCTGCTCAGTTTTACCAATCGAAGAAATTTCTGGAATGGTATAAATACCTGTTGGAATATCGGTCACAGGCGCAACATTTTCTTCGCCACTCATATTTGCACCCGCGCAACGACCTTGGTCATAGGCAGCTGATGCCAACGAAGGCCAACCAATTACATCGCCCGCAGCATAAATATTCTCTACTTCGGTTTGATATTGATCATTGACTGTTAACTGACCACGGCTGTTTGGCTTAAGTTCGACATTTTCAAGACCTAAACCATCGGTATTACCCGAACGACCGTTACACCACAAAATCGCATCGGCTTTGATTTTCTTGCCACTTTGCAAATATAAAACCACGTGATCATCAAAAGTTTCTAAATGATCAATTTGCTCATTGTGGCGAATCAGCACCCCTTGCGCACGCAAGTGATATGACAAGGCATCTGAAATTTCATCATCCAAATAGCTGAGCAATTTGTGCTGAGTATTAATCAAATCAACTTTATGATCTAAACCAATGAAGATGGATGCATATTCACAACCAATCACACCCGCGCCATAAATAATAATTTTTTGAATCGAGAAATCCAAATCCAAAATTTTGTCTGAATCAAATACACGTGGATGGTTGAAATCCAACATTTCTGGACGATATGGACGGCTACCTGTCGCAATCACAATTTGCTGACACATAATGGTTTCTTTAATGCCATCTGCACCAAATACCAAGACCGTATTTTTATCTTGGATATAAGCACGACCATGATAAATCGCAATTTCATTACGGTCATAAAAGCGAGAGTGCGTTTCAACTTGCTGCTGAATAACTTTATGCGCACTTTGCAACACTTGCTTCATGGTGAACTGACGCCAATCGCCCATTTTTTTAAACATTGGGTCACGGCGATAACGGATAATATTCGACACTGTCTGACGCAATGCTTTACTTGGAATGGTACCCACATGGGTACAGTTACCGCCAAGCTGCTCACGAACATCTACAATCGCAACACGCTTACCAGATTTGGCAAGTTTCATTGCCGCGCCTTCACCCGCAGGGCCTGAACCGAGAACAACCGCATCGTACTTCACGAAAGTTCCACTAACGACCTCTTTTTTACGTGGCATTCAACGCTCCTTTTCTTTAAATCTGTCTTTTCAATGGGCTATATTATGACGTAAATCTTTTGAATTTTCTGTATTTACTGTGCATATATTACGTGATAACCACATTTTTTATATGAATATCGTTTTTACCCAATTTAAGCACAATTTCGTTATAATAACCGTCTTATGATGAAGTTAAGGTGACATTTTACTTTTGCACTTAGATTCGGTTTAATCAGACTCTATTTCACGTAAAATCTAGCCTACACTAAATCTCTCCCCTTTCAAAAACAGTGGAAAAGTTGAATATGTCTGCAAACCGTAAACCAGAACAGGGTGTCAAACTTCGTGGTGCTGAAAAAGTCGCACGTATTCCTGTAAAAGTTGTTCCTACGGTTGAAACGCCTCGTAAACCTGACTGGATTCGGGTCAAAATGACGGCACCAGAAGAAGTTCAACGTATTAAAACCACTTTGCGTCAGCAAAAATTGCACACCGTTTGTGAAGAAGCCGCTTGTCCAAACCTTCCAGAATGCTTTGGTGGTGGTACAGCAACCTTTATGATCATGGGTGATATTTGTACCCGTCGCTGCCCGTTTTGTGATGTTGCGCATGGTCGTCCAAATGCACTAGATCCTGAAGAACCTCGTCACATGGCAGAAACCATTGCCAACTTAGGCTTAAAATATGCCGTGATCACCTCTGTAGACCGTGATGACTTGTTAGATGGTGGTGCACAACATTTTGTCGATTGTATTAAAGAAGCCCGCTCTTTAAGCCCAAATACGTTGTTAGAAATTTTGGTGCCAGACTTCCGTGGTCGTATGGATATTGCACTACGCATTATGACCGAATGTCCGCCAGATGTTTTTAACCACAACATTGAAACTGTGCCACGCTTATATAAAGCCATGCGTCCGGGTTCAGACTATCAGCACTCTTTGAACTTGCTGAAAATGTTTAAAGAATATTGCCCAGATATTCCAACCAAATGCGGTTTGATGGTAGGTATTGGAGAATCTGAAGAAGAAGTTATTGCACTGTTAGATGATCTTAAAGCGCACGATGTAGATTATGTGACCATTGGTCAATATTTACAGCCATCTAAAGAACATGCGCCAATTGACCGCTTTGTAACACCTGAAGAATTTGAGCGTTATACAGCGCATGGTCAAAAGTTAGGTTTTAAAAATATTTGGGCTGCGCCAATGGTACGTTCAAGTTATTTTGCAGACCGTCAATATTATGGTGAACCTGTACCAACAGTACGTCGTAAAGCCGACCCTGCTAAAAAAATTAGCGTGCAAACCATTGAAGCTTAACACTCGCTTATTTCAAAATTTGCGATAAAGCTAAAACAGCCCCGACTTTATGTTCGGGGTTTTTTATACCTTGTGGATATATTAAAAATAGATAGATGTGAATATTTTTTGATGGTCTACGACCAAGTGCGCATGGTGTCATCGCCATAAATTGTTAATCTATGCACTTAATCTATACACCGAGCTCAAACAATAAAACAGGGATAGTAAAATGTCACAACAAGACTATGACAATGGCTTAAAAGTTCGCACTGAAGTCATGGGCGAAAGCTTTGTAAAACGCGCACAGGACAACACTGTACCATTTACCCAACCTTTGCAGGACTGGATTAATGAACATGCATGGGGTTCAACTTGGCAACGTGAAGGTGTGTTACCACGCAAATATCGTTCCTTAATTACTATCGCCTTTTTAACTGCTTTAAAAAGCCCGACCGAGCTTAAAGGACATATTCGTGGTGCGCTAAATAACGGGGCAAGTGTCGAAGAAATTCAGGAAGTCTTGTTACACAGCTTGCCTTATTGTGGCGCACCTGCAACTCAGGAAGCTTTTCGCGCAGCTTTGGAAGTTTTGGCAGAACATACTGCAAATACTTAAACGCAATCTAAATCAAAAAATATAAACGCTCGACATTTCACTAAAACTATTTGGTGAAATGTCGGTAGAGTTGAGTTTTAAATCCAATACACATTAAAGCTATAAAAGAACTCATTTAACTCAAAGCGCACCTGATAACCCAAATCAGTCAGCTGTGCCGATAAATTTCGAATATCTTCTAAAGGTAAATGTTTTGGCAGCACAGTAAAAACTGCGGTATTGCCCTGCTTGGCATTCTCTTCGATTAAAGACGCCAAACGCTGCTTATATAATTCAATATCTAGCTTGGCATGATCTGAATAAACTTTTGCTTGTTCAGCAGTTAAAAAATTTGCCATCTTATTGTTCTCATTATGACCATGTTTAACATTCAGCATATTGAAACTTGACGATATGGCTCAAGTGATTTTTTGTTATTGTCTGCATAAACGCATGATCAATTAACCCTAATTTTTTAAAAAAAATCACACCGAAGATGGCTTTTTCCCAGCAGACCTTTTAGGCTATCGCACAATCTTATGTTGTAATTTTGCTGGATGACATTATGTCAGAATCTGTTTCAATCTCCCCTGCGCTAATGAACCGCGCCATTGCAGGACAAGCCGATGCCCAATTTGAAGTGGCGGTGCTGTATATGCAAAGCGATTTTAATGAAGATATTGAACTTGCCGAACAATGGGCGCTCAAAGCTGCCGCAAACGGACATATCGAAGCCATGTATTGGCTTGGTGAAGGCTATACCGTATATGCCAAAGATGTTCTAGAAGATGACCCTGAAGATGCCAAACAACATTTTGAAGATGCTTTTGTCTGGCTCAAAAAAGCCAGTGATGCACAACACCCTGCCGCTATTTTAGAGTTGGCAGGCTACTACCGTCGTGGTGATGTGGTTGAACAAGATGTCGCTCGCTCTGTGGCATTGGTACAGCAAGCAGCAGAATTGGGCGAAGTACAAGCCATGCGAGACCTTGCTTTTATTTATGCAAATGCTTTGGGTGTAGATGCTGACGAAAATAAAGCTGAATATTGGACACAAAAAGCAGACGCAGCGGAGTAATCCCTTTGTCTAGCCAATCAATTGATGGGCTAGACAATTTTTTGCATGACTCGAATCGTCATTGAATAAAGCTTAGACTTTGAATAACACTTAGACTTCGACCACAATTACTTGTCTGCAAATGCCCTCTTGCTGACGCTGTTGTTCAAACACAGCCGCAGGCATCGGCTCAAAACTGTCAAAGAAACAAATTTCAGCATCATCAATTGAATATAGCAATGAGTGATTGCCCACGCCTTCTAAAGTGTCGTAATAGACAATTATAAATTTATTTTCATCAAATGCGTGCTGAATTTGCTGATAGCCGATTGCCGCCAATACAGGCAATTTAAGCTGTTTAGCTTCGGCATAACTTAACTTTTCTGCATCTTGTAAATCTGGGTCAGGGTCAGTATAAAACTGCACATTAAAGCCAAACTTTTTCAGTCCAACAGCCAAGCCAATTGTGGTTGTGCCCTGCTCTGGCATATAACCACACACTTCAATCAATTGTTGAATATCGGCATCAATTCCTAAGTGTCGTAGCAACATCCACACTGCGTAAATCCCGCCGTTGGCTTCTAAATTTGCCAACTCTTGAGGAAGCTCTAAAGCCATCATTCAATCTCAAAAATATGTTTGTAGTGATAATAAACAAAACATGATTGGAACTGAATCAATTTCCAAGTACAATATCGCGCTAGTCGAGGGATGCTGCGACGTTTTACAGGCACGAAATGTAAAATCGCCAGGCTCGACCAGCATAGCAACGCGTTTGCTATGCAAGAAACGGCATCCGCGAACTGAATGATCAATTGTTTTTTATAAGGAGATCGTGATGAACGCGGTTAATGCTTCATTTACAGATTATAAAGTTGCCGATATCACACTAGCTGATTTTGGTCGTAAAGAAATCAAACTTGCAGAAGCAGAAATGCCAGCCCTTATGGGTTTGCGTAAGCGCTACTCAGCTGCAAAACCTCTTGCAGGCGCGAAAATTCTCGGCTGTATCCACATGACCATTCAAACTGCTGTTTTAATTGAAACGCTAGTTGAATTGGGCGCAGAAGTTCGTTGGACTTCTTGTAACATCTTCTCTACTCAAGACCACGCTGCTGCAGCAATTGCTGCTTCAGGTGTGCCTGTTTTTGCTTGGAAAGGCGAAACTGAAGAAGAATATGTATGGTGTCTTGAACAACAAATTAATGTAAATGGCACACCATGGGATGCCAACATGATTTTGGACGATGGCGGTGACTTAACTGCACTTGTTCACGAGAAATATCCTGCATTATTAGAGCGCATTCACGGCATTACTGAAGAAACCACTACGGGCGTACAACGTCTAATTGAAATGTGGAAAGATGGTTCTTTAAAAGTGCCTGCAATTAACGTCAACGACTCTGTGACTAAATCTAAAAACGACAATAAATACGGTTGCCGTCACTCACTCAACGATGCGATTAAACGTGGTACAGACATGTTATTGTCTGGTCGTCGTGCATTGGTTATTGGTTATGGTGATGTAGGTAAAGGTTCTGCACAATCTTTACGTCAAGAAGGCATGATTGTTCGTGTTTCTGAAATTGACCCAATTTGTGCAATGCAAGCATGTATGGATGGTTACGAAGTTGTATCTCCGTACAAGAATGGCGTACAAACAGGCAATAAAGCAGACGTCAACCTAGAGCTTTTAGAAAATACTGACTTGATTGTGACTACAACAGGTAACTATCACGTGTGCGACGCAGCAATGCTAGATACACTTAAAGCAGGCGCTGTTGTATGTAACATTGGTCACTTCGATACTGAAATCGACACCAACTACTTACGTGGTTATAAGTGGGTTGAAGTGAAGCCACAAGTACACCAAGTGTATCGTTCAGAAAACGAAAACGATTATTTAATCTTGCTTTCTGAAGGTCGTTTAGTGAACTTGGGTAACGCAACAGGTCACCCATCACGTATTATGGATGGTTCATTTGCTAACCAAGTATTGGCACAAATGCACTTATTTGCAGAGAAATTTGCCGATCTTCCTGCCGATCAAAAACAAGCGGCAATTCGTGTTGAAATCTTACCGAAAAAACTAGACGAAGAAGTTGCTGCTGCAATGGTTGCTGGTTTTGGTGGTGTATTAACACAATTGACTCAAGTACAAGCGGACTACTTAGGTGTAGCTGTTGAAGGTCCGTTTAAATCGGATGCTTATAAATACTAAGTTTTTAATCCTTCTCCCTAACCCTCTCTCATAGGGAGAGGGAATGATTCATTGTTTAATGAATGTATTCGAGGGTAAGTCCTCTCCTGAGCAAGTTTAAAGCACTGCTTTTAAACCCAGCGCAAGAGAGGATTTAGGAGAGGTGAAAAAATATAAATAAGTATTTATAACAAGGATTTAATCATGACCAAACAAGTTCCTATTTCATTTGAATTTTTCCCATCTAAAACCGATGTAGGTGCAGAAAAACTCAAAGTTGTGCATCAAGAATTACAACTTTTAAATCCAGAGTTTTTTTCTATCACTTATGGTGCAGGTGGTTCTACTCGTGAACGTACTTTATCGACCATTAGCGACTTCAATGGCAAAGGCACACCTGTAGCGCCGCACCTGTCTTGTATTGGTGATGACAAAGCGCGTATTGCTGAATTGCTTGATATTTATAAAGCACAAGGCATTGACCGCATTGTGGCTTTGCGTGGTGATTTACCTTCAGGTCAAGTTGGTTTAGGCGAATTGCCGTATGCGTCTGACTTGGTGCGTTTTATTCGTGAACATTCAGGTGATCATTTTCACATTGAAGTTGCGGCTTATCCTGAAATGCATCCACAAGCAGACCACTTTGATCAAGACATTAAAAACTTTGTCACCAAAGTAAATGCTGGTGCCAATGCTGCCATCACCCAGTTCTTTTTTAATCCAGATGCGTACTTTTACTTTGTAGAACGTATTCAAAAGCAAGGTGTGAATATTCCTGTTGCGCCTGGCATTATGCCGATTACCAATGCCAGCAATTTAATTCGCTTTGCAGATGGTACAGGTGCAGAAATTCCACGCTGGATTCGTAAGCAATTAGCAACCTATGGTGATGACACAGCTTCAATCAAAGCCTTTGGTCATGAAGTGATTATTAAACTGTGCGAACGCCTGATTGCAGGTGGTGCACCAAGTTTGCATTTTTACACCATGAACAACACCGAACCGACTCGTCAATTAGTGACAGATCTTGGTTTGGCTTAAGCTGTATTTTTCATATTTATTGACTTGAACGAGTAATCCCTATGCCCCGTTTTTATATTGAGGCTGAATTAGCAGTAGATACGCAAGTTGAACTGACTGAAACAGTATTTCATCACTGGGTGAAAGTACTACGCGCACAAGTCGGTGAAACCGCCACCTTGTTCAATGGGCAAGGTGGTGAATATGAAGTGGAACTGGTTGAAGTTACCAAAAAAACAGCGCAAGTGCAGATTAAAAGTTTTAATCCAGACAATCGCATCCCAAGCTTTAGCGCCTTATTAGGACAAGTAATGAGCAAAGGCGATCGTATGGATTATGCGATTCAAAAAGCGGTAGAGCTTGGCGTGACTAACATTCAGTTGCTCACCTCTGAACGCTGTGAAATGCGCTTAAAATATGACCGCGATCAAAAAAAATTAGATCATTGGCAAGGCATTGCCATTGCAGCCTGTGAACAATGTGGCATGAATATCGTACCGAAAATTTTAGCCCCACTACGTTTAGAGGACTGGCTGAATAGTGACCTTCCTACCACCAAATTAGTGTTAGCACCGAATAAAGATCAAGTAGATGTGCTAAACAATGTCAGTAAAGATTTGGCTTTATTAATTGGGCCTGAAGGTGGTTTAAGCGAAACAGAAATTAGCGCTGCCAATGCGGTTGGCTTTCAAAACTGGTGTATTGGTACTCGGGTATTACGCACTGAAACCGCACCTGTGGTTGCTTTAGCTCTCTTAAATTATCGCTTGGCTGAGTAATTTATCCGTTTTTACAGAAATCGATTGCCAATAACATTGCAATTTATAAAGTACAGGATTAATCTCGAACAATATATTAAAAAATTTGCATAAAATTTAAACACAAAACAGCAATATTTTATGCATGAAAGTGATGTTATTTAAAAATATAAATGATGGAATCATTTAACTAGATTTTGGGGAAGTATGTCAGACGCTCAAGATGAATTGTTGCAGCAATACTTAGATGCTGCGCAAATCACCAATACCATTCGGCTTATTCGATTCTTTTTGGTCAGCATCCTGATTGTTTGCCTGTATGTGTTTTTTATTTATCAAATTTCTTTCTCACATTCATCACCTTACTTCAATATCTGGTTTATTCTCACTGAACTGACCATTGGTTCGTGTTTACTGCTCACAGCAGTTCACTTTAAAGCGGGACAATATCAACTCCAACAAGCACATCGTTGGTTAAAATTGGTGTGTTTCTTGATCGGAACAGCAATCGCGGTTGGGGTAAGTTTACTGTATTACTTTTTACCTCAGCAAAACCCTGAACTGAGCAACTATGAAGCGATTATTTTAGCGACCTTATTAATTATTGTGAGTCAAACCTTTGCCCTCACCTTTTTAACGCAGCGCTTGAGTTATTTTTGCTGGGTATTCATTCCAGTGATTACACCCTATATTGCCGCACAGTTTTTAGTTCACTCCGAAACTTCCGCTTTCTTTTTTCTCGCGACAAATTTTGCCTTAATTACCTTACTGATTTGTGCCAATACTTCAATGCACATGCATCGTCGTTTATCGAGCGTCTATTTTAAGAACGACCAACTCAAAAAAGCCGCAGAGCAACAAGTCGGCTGGACAGATCAACTCTGCCAACAATTACAAGTTGAAATGAACAAGTCCAAAGATATTGAACTTCAACTGCAATTTAACAATCAAATGCTAGAACAAAAAGTAAGAGAACGTACCTTTGACTTAGAACAAACGCACCAAGATTTAATCAATCAACAACATAGTTTAATTTTGGCACATGAAGCCGCAGGTCTAAAAGCATGGGACTGGAATATACGGCAACGCAGTATTGTCTTTGGTAGTGGCGCACAGCAAACTCCTTTAGAGAATACTAAACAGCATCGGAATAAATTACAGCAACTGATTCACCCTGATGATATTCCGCACTTTCACCAAACCATGAAACAACATTTACGGGGTCTAACTGAACGCTATCAAGCCACATATCGCGTACAACATAGTTCAGGTCAATGGTATTGGGTGCATGATATTGGGCGGGTGATTGAGCGTGATCCTGTCACCAATAAACCTTTACGCATGGTGGGGATTCGCCGTGACATTCACCAAGAACGGATTGGGCAAGAACGCTTAAAACTCACTGCCAGCGTACTTGAACAGGCAGCCGAAGGTATTTTTATTTTAGATGAAAACCTACGCTATATTGAAGCCAATCCATTCTATGCACAAATGAGCGGATTTAAACGCGACCATATTTTAGGTAAATATCTGTTTGATTTAGTCAAATCCAACAAAGCAAATCCACGCATGACACAAGAGGAAATTGTTCAACAATTGCTCAACAAGGGTGAATATCATACTGAAAAGAGTATAAAATTCCGCTCAGGAAAAGAATTAGAAGTTCGTTTGCATATCAATGCAGTCAAAGATGAGCAAAACCGCATTATTAATTATATTGGGATTGTGTCTGATTTAACCGAACATAAATTACAAGAACAGCGTCTATCCTATTTAGAAAATTATGATGCGCTGACCGATCTCCCCAATCGTTTTTATTATAATTATCAACTACATCAATATCTTATTTCACAGCAAGATTCATTGCAGCAATTGGCGGTCATTCGACTCAATATTGACCGTTTCAGACCTTTAAACGAATATTTAAGCAATAATGGTGGCGATGAATTACTCCGCCAAGTGGCGCAGCGTTTACGTATCACCAATGCCGAAGCGCTGTTTGTTGCACACTTAAATGGCGATGATTTTGCAATTGTTTATGAAATTTCTCATATTCGCCCTTCAATCGAAGAGCACTGTGAACGTATCACCAAAGCCTTTAATTTGCCGTTTAATGTACAGGGACAAGAACATATTATTACCCTATCGATGGGGGTTTCCCTCTATCCTGAACATGGACGCCAGTTGGATTATCTAAATAATTGTGCTGAACAAGCCTTGTCTGAGGCTAAGCGTTTAGGTGGCAATACCATTAAATATTACACTTTAGACAACACCAAACTGCTAGAGCAGGATGTACATTTAGAGCGTGACTTACGCCAAGCCATTAAAAATGATGAATTAATTGTATATTATCAACCTAAAATTGATTTCCATAATTATCAGGTGATCGGGTTTGAAGCATTGGTGCGCTGGCAGCATCCAACCAAAGGCATTATTCCACCCAACCTATTTATTCCTATTGCAGAACAAACCAGTTTAATTTCCGATATTGGTCGGGTTGTAATTCAACAAACTGCCAAGCAAATTCGTGAATGGAATCTGTTAGGTTTTGATCATATCCAAGTATCGGTTAATGTAGTTGCACAACAACTGCAACGTGGTCAATTGCTGCAAGATTTAGATGATGCGATTAATACCTATCAAATTTCAGGTGCAAGCTTAGAATTAGAAATTACCGAATCCTCTTTAGTGGAAAACTCCACAACCGTTAAGTCTTTATTAGATGAAATTAAACAACGTGATATTCATATCGCCTTAGATGATTTTGGTACAGGCTATTCTTCACTTTCTTACTTAACAGACTTCCCAATTGACAGTTTAAAAATAGACCGTAGCTTTGTTTCTAAAATTGGAAATACCAAACAAGAAGCCATTGTTAGTGCCATGATTGCTATGGGCAAAGCCATGGGCATGAGCGTGGTGGCTGAGGGGATTGAAACTGAGCAACAACTGCAATATTTGCAGAATTTAAATTGTGATATTGCGCAGGGGTATTTATTCTCTAGGCCTTTGCCTGAAAGTGAAGCGACCCAATTTCTAAAAGCCAATTTAGTATCGCGCGCTTATCGCTCCTTAATCTGAAACTAGACCCAAAAGCTCTAAGTTTGTTCTAAAAATAAACAGTGACGTCTGTGCTAAGGGGGCAAGTAATGGTATATTCGATAAGATTCATAAAAAAACCACCAGCATCGCTGGCCAACTTGTCACACACGAGATTCAGATGGACGATCAATCATTAAAACAGCAGGCACTTTACTATCACGAATTTCCAACACCAGGAAAAATCAGCGTTACTCCAAGTAAGCAGCTGGTCAACCAACGTGACTTAGCGCTCGCTTACTCACCAGGTGTCGCAGCACCATGTTTAGAGATTGAACGTGATCCTTCAACAGCTGCACTTTATACCGCTCGCGGTAACTTGGTTGCTGTCGTTAGTAACGGTACAGCAGTATTAGGTTTAGGTAATATCGGTCCTTTGGCGTCTAAACCTGTGATGGAAGGTAAAGGCGTACTCTTTAAAAAGTTTGCTGGTGTCGATGTATTTGACATCGAAATTGCTGAAAATGATCCAGACAAAATTGTAGATATTGTTGCAGCATTAGAACCAACTTTTGGTGGTATTAACCTTGAAGACATCAAGGCACCAGAATGTTTCTACATTGAGCAAAAACTTCGTGAACGCATGAATATTCCTGTGTTCCACGATGACCAACACGGTACGTCAATCATTGTAGGTTCTGCCCTACTCAATGCCTTGTTACTTAACGGCAAGAAAATTGAAGAAATCAAAATCGTTGCTTCAGGTGCAGGTGCAGCCGCACTGTCTTGTTTAGACCTGTTATGTGCATTGGGCGCGAAAAAAGAAAATATCATTGTTGCGGATTCGCGTGGTCTAATCACCACCAAACGTGAAGGTTTGGATGACTCGAAAAAACGCTATATGCAAGACATTGAAGGAACGCAACTTGCTGATGTAATTAGCGGTGCGGATATGTTCCTTGGTCTTTCTGCAGCGGGTATCTTGACCAAAGCTATGGTCAAAGAAATGGCTGAAAATCCAATTATCTTTGCTTTGGCTAACCCAGATCCAGAAATCTTACCTGAACATGCGCATGAAGTACGTCCAGATGTGATTATGGCGACTGGTCGTTCGGACTACCCGAACCAAGTTAACAACGCACTTTGCTTCCCGTATATTTTCCGTGGTGCATTAGACGTTGGCGCAACTACCATCAACGAAGAAATGAAAATTGCTTGTGTACACGCAATTGCACGCATGGCACACATTGAAGCAGATGCTGCGACTTATGGTGAAAAATCTGCATCATTCGGTCGTGACTATTTAATTCCACGTCCACTTGATCAGCGTTTAATTCTTGAAATTGCACCTGCAGTTGCTCAAGCGGCAATGGATTCAGGTGTAGCAAGTCGTCCAATTCAAGACTTCTCTGCATACCGTCAGCGTTTGTCTGAGTTTGTATATAACTCGGCATTTATGATGAAGCCTATTTTTGCTCAAGCAAAAACTGACCCTAAGCGTATTGCTTATGCAGAAGGTGAAGACTTACGCGTACTTCGTGCAGTACAAATTGCAGTGGATGAAGGCTTGGCTAAACCAATCCTTGTAGGTCGTACCTCAGTGATTGAAGCGAACATTAAAAAGCTAGGTTTACGTCTGGAACATGGCGTGAATATGGAAATTGTAGATCAGGAAAACAACCCGAACTACGAAAAATTTGCAGATGATTACTACACCATCATGCAGCGTAAAGGCGTTACACCTGAATACGCGCAGCGTGAAGCACGTCGTCGCTCTACCCTCATTGCAGCAATGTTAGTGAAGCATGGTTTAGCCGATGGTATGTTATGTGGTACTTATTCAAGCTACGACATTCACCTTGATTTCGTAAAAAATGTGATTGGTCTAAAAGAAGGTCGTACTAACTTCTTTACCCTTAACGCATTGATGCTTGAAGATCGCAACTTGTTCATTGCCGACACTTATGTCAACACAAACCCAACTGCTGAACAGTTGGCTGAAATGACACTTTTAGCGGCTGAAGAAGTACGCCGTTTTGGTATGACACCACGCGTTGCTCTACTTTCTCACTCAAGTTTTGGTTCTGACCAACAAGACTCTAGCGCACAAAAAATGCGTAAAGTCTTTGAAATCTTGAGTGAGATTGCACCTGAGCTTGAAGTTGAAGGTGAAATGCACGGTGATGCAGCATTAGACGAAAATATCCGTCATTTTGCTTTCCCGAACTCACGCTTCAAAGGTTCTGCAAACTTGTTGATTATGCCGAACTTAGATGCTGCCAATATTTCATTTAACTTGTTGAAATCGACTTCAGGTAACAATGTTACGATTGGCCCTATCTTGTTAGGTGCAGCAAAACCTGTACATATTTTGACTCCGACTGCAACGACACGTCGTGTTGTGAATATGACTGCCCTCACTGTTGCTGAAATTCAACAAACAGCACAAGTTAAAGCATAAACCTATATTTCTGAGTGACTGACTCAGAATTATAGACTTGAGAAAACCTCTATTCTGTAGCATGATTGCTTGAAGAATAGAGGTTTTTTCATGCAAGTTTATTTAGTAGGCGGTGCAGTTCGAGATCACTTACTCGGGCATCCCTATCACGAAAAAGATTATGTTGTCGTTGGCGCAACGCCCGAACAACTTTTGGCTCAAGGCTTTCAACCTGTGGGCAAAGACTTCCCTGTTTTTCTTCATCCTGAAACCAAAGATGAATATGCACTTGCTCGCACTGAGCGCAAATCTGGACACGGTTATCACGGTTTTGAATTTCATACCGACCCAAGCGTGACCTTAGAAGAAGATTTAATCCGTCGTGATTTAACCATTAACGCCATGGCAATGGATAGTGATGGCAATGTCTACGACCCTTACGGTGGACAGCAAGATCTGTGCAATAAAGTGCTGCGCCATGTTTCCAATGCTTTTGTAGAAGACCCGTTACGGGTGCTGCGTATTGCTCGTTTTGCAGCACGTTATCATGCTTTAGGCTTTGTGGTTGCACCTGAAACCTTGTTATTAATGCAAGAGTTGGCAGAATCTGGTGAGTTACATGCGCTGACACCTGAACGCGTATGGAAAGAAACTTCACGTGCCTTAATGGAAGCACGTGCCGATGTTTATTTTGAAACATTGCGTGCCTGTGGTGCTTTAAAAGTTTTATTTCCTGAATTAGATGCTTTATTCGGTATTCCACAGCGTCCTGAATATCACCCTGAAATTGACAGTGGTGTGCACACCATGATGTCACTACAACAAGCCTGTCGTGCCAATTACTCACTCGATGTACGCTTTGCAGTGTTATTGCATGATTTAGGCAAGGCCTTGACCCCTGCCGATGAATTACCACGGCACATTATGCATGAAGAACGTGGGATTCGACCTGTAACGGAAGTGTGTGAACGCCTGCGCGTACCGACCAATACCAAACAACTTGCACTTGCTGTATGTAAAGAGCATTTAAAATGCCACCAAGCATTGAGCTTAAAGCCTGGCACGTTATGGCGCTTATTACAGCGTTTGGATGTCTTGCGTCGTCCTGAGCGTGTAGAAGCCTTTGTACAAGCCTGTGAATGTGACTCTCGTGGGCGTTTAGGTTTGGAAGATCGTGACTATCCGCAAGCGAGCTATATTTTGGAAGCGATTCAAGTGGTACGCAGCATTAAGGCGCAAGACTTACCTGCCGATGTCCAAGGCCCCGATATTGGTGAAATGCTGATTGAACGACGCATTAAAGCGATTGAGCAATTAAAGGCACGTCACTTGGCTGCTACTGCTTAGGCTATTTAAGTCTATAGAACGTCATTACATGCGTTCTTTGATCTATCATTCTTAACCTATTTAAGTCAGCCTAAATTTCTGATCGAAAAGCCGTAATCTTCTAAAATATAGAAGCTACGGCTTTTTAGCTCAAATAAATCCTTCTTGAAATAAGAAACTGTCTTTTGCTTTTAGGCAAGCTGCGCAGGAAAGCTAATCACTTGCTCTAAACGCATCTGCTCAGTTGCAATCATCAATAAGCGATCTATGCCCAAGGCGATACCTGAACATTCAGGCATGTTCGGCAACGCAGCCAATAAATATTCATCAATTGGCATCACATGTAAACCAAGTTGTGCGCGTTCTGCATTATCGGCTTCAAAACGAGAACGCAGCACAGTAGCATCAATCAATTCATCATAGGCATTGGCAAGCTCTAAACCTTCGATATATAGCTCAAAACGGGCTGCGACCAATTCCCCATCATCATCTGTTCTGGTTTTAGCCAAAGATGCTAATTCAGGTGGAAAATCGGTTAAAAATACAGGAGCATCAAAGCCCAAACTTGGTTCTACAAAATGTGAAAACAATAGGTCGATGTAGCCTAGACGGTCATCACCCAAATCCAGATGCAAACCCACACGATGACAGCAGTCTTTCAATTGTTGCAGACTTGCCTGTAAAGGATTTAAATCCAAACGATCCATAAATGCGTGTTTATAACTCAACACTGTTGGACGTACTTCGCCAAAGCGTTGTTTTAACGTCAGATTAAGTAAATCTGTCACCTCAAACATAAGCTCTTTCAGGCTAAATTCGGGACGATACCATTCCAACATGGTAAATTCGCTGTTGTGTTTACGTCCATGCTCATCATCACGAAAGACTTTGCAAATTTGATAAATAGCACCACTACCACTGGCCAATAAACGCTTCATGGCAAATTCAGGTGAGGTCTGTAAATAGTGCGTATGCAATTTGCCCTGCACATGGCGCTGTGCTTGCACTGAAGCCAAATGCACATCTGTCACTCCTGCCTGTGACAAAATTGGCGTTTCAACTTCAAGTACTTCACGTTCCGCAAAAAAATGGCGTATTTGTGCATACAATTGTGCACGTGCGCGCATGCTGTTTAAGTCGCAAGTTGGTTGATATTGGAGATTTGAACTCATGCTTGCGGGCCTCCGTGTGCTGCCCATTCACGACGCAGAGGATAGGTTTTTCTTAAATGATCAAAAGCCTGCTGCTCAACTTTGCCCGCTTTGACACAGGCACGTAAATTGGCATCATCCTGTGCAATATCATAAATTTGACTTAAATGTGCATGCAGACTATTTTTCAAATCTTGGGTTTTGAAATATTGCGCGCAGCTTGGCAATTGAGTTTCAAATTGTTTTGTGGCATCTAAACCAAAATTTTCACAAAAAGCCTGATAAATCATTTGTGTGCCGCGTGCCTTGCCTTCTAGGCTATACCCTGCAATATGCGGGGTTGCCAAAGCAAGCAAATCTAATAATTCTGCAGAGATTTCAGGTTCATATTCAAAAACATCTAATACCACTAAACGCTGAGTATGTTGAATATCCTGCATTAAAGCCGCTTCTTCTACCACTGGCCCACGCGCTGAATTAATCAGAATGGCTTGAGGCTTCATACATGCCAAACGCGCTGCATTAATTAAATGATGAGTAGGATGTTCACCAGTTTCTGTTAATGGCACATGAATGGAAATTGCATCTGCCTGTTGTAATAGTGCATCTAAGTCACATTGCTGCACATTGGGCAACTGCACAAATGGATCGTATGCGATGACATCCCAACCTAATAATTGTGCCATTTTGACCAAGCGCGAGCCGACATTGCCCAGTCCAATAATGCCAAGTTTAAAGTTTTGATTGGCATGTAGTAATTCAGGCTCGAGATGAAGCAATGCGGTAATCACATACTCACTCACCGCCTGCGCATTACAACCTGCCGCATTTGACCATGCAATGCCCTGCTGCTCGATGGCTGGGATATCAAGGTGGTCTGTGCCAATGGTCGCGCTGCCAATAAATTGAAGCGCGGTCTGTTGAATCAATGCTGCATTCACTTGGGTGACGGAACGAACTAGCAGCGCATCAGCATCTTGCACATCTTGATGCGTTAGACGGCGTCCAGCCTTGTGCTCTATTTCTGCCAAATCTGCAAAGAAATAATCGGTATATGCCAGATTTTCATCTGCAATGATTTTCATAACGCCATCCCATGTGTGTTTGCTTGTTTATGATAGCTTGAGTTGTCTAGGATGACTATGATTGTTGAGATTAATGCAGAATTGTTGAACAGCAAGCCGACGATTCATTTAGGTGGAAACATGCACGTCTATATAAAAGTTGCATATTCACAGCAAAAAAATCAGCCACCCGAAGGTGGCTGACTGCTATAGATTAAGCGAGTTAAATCTTAACCAATAAATTTACGCGCATTGCGGAACATACGTAACCATGCACCATCTTCAGTCCATTCTTCAGGTTTCCAAGAATGTTGAAGCGCACGGAAATTACGTTCAGGGTGCGGCATCATAATTGTTGCACGACCATCTTTTGAAGTTACGCCTGAAATACCTTCTGGCGAACCATTCGGGTTCATTGGATAATGTTGAGTCGCATTTCCGTGGCTATCGACATAACGTAAAATCACTTGGTTGCCTGCGTTCAAGGCTGCCAAATTAGCTTCTGGTGCAACGACGCGACCTTCACCATGTGCCACTGCGATTGGTAAAATCGAGCCTTCCATATCTTGCAATAATACAGAGTTTGATTTTTCCACACGGACGTTAACGCTACGCGCTTCAAACACTTCTGAAGTATTGCGATGGAAACGTGGCCACGCTTCTGCACCTGGAATGAGTGGTGCTAATTGTGACAACATTTGACAACCGTTACAGATACCCAGTGAGAACGTTTCTTGACGGTTAAAGAATTTCTCAAACTGGTCGCGTAATTTCGGGTTGAACAAGACTGACTTCGCCCAGCCACCGCCAGCACCTAATACGTCACCGTAAGAGAAACCACCACACGCCACTAAGCCTTCAAAGTCGTCTAAATCGACACGCCCTGCAAGCAAGTCACTCATGTGTACGTCAACGGTGTTAAAGCCGACTTTGTCAAATGCTGCCGCCATTTCTACATGACCGTTTACGCCTTGTTCACGTAAAATCACCATGTTAGGACGACGTGTGTTGATGTATGGCGCTTCAACTGGCTCATTTAAGTCAAATGTCGGTTGAGCAATTAAGCCTTTGTGGTTTTTTTCTGTGATCAAAGCAAATTCTTGATCAGCAGTTTCTGAGTTGTCACGTAAACGCTGGATTTGGTGTGATACTTCACTCCAAGCCGCTTGCAAATCGGCACGTTCAAGCACCAAGCCATTTACAGCAAGTTGGTCTGTGCTATTAACTGTACCGACTACCGAAATCGCATCTTTCAAAGTAGATGCAGCAACTTCAGCAGCTAAGTTAGCCCAGTCTGCTTTAGAGATTTGTAGTACTGCACCAATTTCTTCAGCAAACAATGCCGCAACAGATTGATCTTCTAACGCCACACCTAAACGTGAAGCGAACATCATTTCTGTTACAGTTGCCAATAAACCACCATCACCAATGTCGTGATAAGCTTGAATCAAGCCACGGTTATTCCAGTCTTGTACCAAAGCAAAGAATGCTTTGAATTCGTCAAAGTTATCGACATCTGGTGTTACTGAACCAATAGCTTTATACACTTGCGCTAAAATTGAACCGCCTAAACGGAACTGACCTTTAGACAAGTCAATACGTACCAATACTGAATCGGTATTTTTCAATTCAGGGGTTAGTGTTTTACGTACATCGGTCACTGGTGCAAATGCAGTAATTACACCTGACATTGGTGAAGTTACAGATTTATCAACACCTTCGTCATTCCAAGTGGTACGCATAGACAATGAGTCTTTACCTACTGGAATTGCAATTCCTAGCGCAGGACACATTTCCATACCAATGGCTTTTACACCTTCAAACAAAGCTTGGTCTTCGCCTTTTTGACCTGCTGCTGCCATCCAGTTTGCAGATAATTTAATGTCGCTGATCTGGTCAATTTTGGCTGACATGATATTGGAAATAGATTCTGCCACTGCCAAACGCGCAGATGCTGCAGGGTTTAATAAAGCTACAGGTGGACGTTCACCCATCGCCATTGCTTCACCTGTAAAGCCTTGCAAGCTGGTAGTGGTTACTGCTGCATCTGCAACAGGCACCTGCCATGGGCCAACCAACTGATCACGTGCAACCATACCTGTAATTGAACGGTCACCAATCGTGATTAGGAATGATTTAGAAGCAACAGTTGGATTCTTGATGACACGGTAAATCGCATCTTTCAGATCAGTAACTTGAGCTGCATCAAAATCATCACCTTGACGCTCAATGCTTTCATAAGAACGGCTCATGCGTGGCGTACCACCTAACAAGACCTGCATTGGCATATCTACAGCTTTGTTATTGAACAGTGGATCTTCAACCGTTAAATGACGCGCTTCTGTCGCTTCACCCAATACTGCAAACGGACAACGCTCACGCGCACAGATTGATTCAAATAATTCTAAAGAACTTGGACGGATGGCCAATACATAACGCTCTTGCGCTTCGTTTGACCAAATTTCCATTGGTGACATGCCTGGTTCTAAAGATGGAATCTTACGCAAATCAAGTACAGCACCTAGTTCGTGATCATTCACCAACTCAGGCATTGCGTTCGAAATACCACCTGCACCCACGTCATGCACTGATACGATTGGGTTAGCATCTTCCAAACGCCAGCATGTATCAATCACTTCTTGGCAACGGCGTTCCATTTCTGGGTTTTCACGTTGTACTGAAGCGAAGTCAAGATTTTCACCCATGGTTCCGCTATCTACAGAAGATGCAGCGCCACCGCCTAAACCGATCAACATCGCAGGGCCGCCTAAAACGATTAATAAATCGCCTGGCTGAATTGGGTCTTTTTCGACATGGTCTGGACGAATGTTGCCGTAACCACCTGCAATCATGATTGGTTTATGGAAGCCTTTTACTTCACCATTCACGTTTTGCTCGAAAGTACGGAAGTAACCATTTAACGCAGGACGACCAAATTCGTTGTTAAACGCTGCACCGCCCAATGGGCCTTCAATCATAATTTGTAATGGCGATGCCATACGTGAAGGCTTGCCATAGTTTTCTTCCCAAGGCTGTTCAAAACCAGGAATATTTAAATTCGATACTGTAAAGCCTGTTAAACCTGCTTTTGGTTTACCACCACGACCTGTCGCGCCTTCATCACGGATTTCACCACCCGAACCTGTCGCAGCACCTGCAAATGGTGCAATTGCAGTTGGGTGGTTGTGTGTTTCCACTTTCATAAGAATGTGGGCAGCTTGGCTCTTATATTTATAAACGTAGTGACCTGTTGCAGCATCTTTTTTCGGATAGAAACGCTGCGTATCAAAACCAACAATCACCGAAGCGTTGTCTTTGTAAGCCGACAATACGTCTGTTGGTGATTCTTTATAAGTATTTTTGATCATTTGGAACAATGACAATGGCTGTACTTCGCCATCAATTGTCCATTCAGAACCAAAGATTTTGTGACGGCAGTGCTCAGAGTTGGCTTGTGCAAACATCATCAATTCAATGTCATGCGGATTACGGCCTAACTTGATAAATGCTTCGGTTAAATAATCAATTTCTTCATCAGACAAGGCAAAACCAAACTCACTGTTGGCTTTTACCAATGCCGCTTTGCCTTCACCCAAAATATCAATGCTATTTAAAGGTTTTGGTTCAGTTTCAACAAATAACGCTGCAGCATCGTTAATGTGGTTAAACACACTTTCGGTCATGCGGTCATGCAATACTTGTTTTACTTCGTTTGAAACGTCTGTAATACCTTTTAAGGTAAACAAAACACCGCGTTCTAGGCGGTGTACAGGCGTATTACAGTTGGCAAAAATATCGGTTGCTTTTGATGACCAAGGAGAAATTGTGCCCACACGTGGTGTCACTAAAATTTGAACTTCATCACTTGCAGCTTGGCGTAATTCAAAAGATGCACCATCGTTTAAAAGCTGTAAAGCAGATTGCTGTTGTTGCTCGTCGAGCGCTTGGTCAAATAAATAAACCCATTGGCTATCGAAAGATTGAACAGAACTCATTGACGCTAAACGGTTTAAGAGTTGAGTTTTCTTAAAAGATGAATGTGCAGGTGCACCGGCAACGATAAACATGCTGATTTTGGCTCCACGGGCTGATCTTTTGGACCATGCCACAATGTGACTTGAAGAGAGCGCATATTCTACTGTGAAATGCCATAATCAGCTAGATGGAAAATGGTTTTCTTGGCGCGTTTCGGCAGTAAAACTTCCGAATGTTGATTTAAAGCCTCTATTTCAGATCAATGTATTCAAGATTCGTGCTTTAAATTGCACAAAGCACTCTCACTGTGGAAATTACTGAATGATTGATGCTGTTTTTATTTTCTATGCCATCTGTTTACACACAGATGCTCTAAAGATCAGGACATGACGCTCAACTTCCGCCTTGCTCAATATCAACTAATCAAAGCACCTCAAATTCAATACGTCGATTTTTCTTACGTCCTTGTGGCGTTGTATTGTCTGCGACAGGCTGATTAGAACCTTGACCTTCGGTGCTTAAATGCGTTATCGCAATACCTTTATCGATCAAATAATTTTTTACCGCGCCTGCACGTGATTGGCTTAACACTATATTTTTATGCGCATCGCCCGAACTGTCTGTATGTCCAACAATTTTCACTTTTTTGGTGCCAACTTGCTTCAATGCCACAACCATTTCATCCAGAATTTTTTGACCTGCATCAGTTAAAATCGCACTACCCGATTCAAACTCAATAATCCTGTTTTTGAGCGTAGCATCCAGCATCTTTTGTTCATACTGATTCCCTGAAAGCTGCGTGTTTAAACGATAAGGCTGCTGTACCAAAGCCTGAAAGTTTGCTGTCGTAGCTTGAATTTGATGAGCAGCACTCACCTTTCCTATCAAATCAATTTGAGTCCCTTTCACACGTAACTGCCCTTGCGAAATCTTTTTTAAATCCGCTGTAATCATACGCGAAACTGAGTCATCCCAACCATTCGGTGCAACAACTGCACGGACTTGAATTTTATCTAGTACCTGCGTTTCACCATACACAGCTTGCATTTTCGCCAAAATAGCTTGTTTACTTGCTTCGTTTGGCACCACACCTTCTATAACAATGGGCGCTGCATAGATCAAATGACTTTGGACTAAAAAACACAAGCCAATAAGTAGACTTACGCGAATACGTTTTTGATTATTTTTCATATTTATTTATCTAAAAAAGTTTGCCTAAACAGCTTCAAGGCTTGGTTAAGATTTAACTGCCGCTGACAAAGTAATTGTTCCAATGTTGCAAGACCTGCATTTTGTTCTAAATAAGCATCAATCCAAGTGGCTTGAATTAAAGAAACCCAATGTTCACCCTGCATATTTTGAATAAATAGATCGCGCAGCGTCATGACATCAGCCCCCTGAAAATCAATGATCAAAATGGGTGCCTCAAAATGTAGTATCCCCAGCAAAATTTCAGTATGATGCGCGCCTAAAAATCGCCCGATCATGCCCATCCAAAATGCTGCGATTTCAAAGCAATATCGCGGATGATTCAGCGGTAAAATCATCACTTTGTTTAAACGACGAGTGCCATTTTTGAGGACGGGTTGCAGTAAAAGTCCCAACCCAATCATACTCTGAGCCAAGTCATTGACACTGATTTTCAATAATTGTGCCAATGAATGCGTGCTGTGTTTTTCATAAAAGTCTTGGTATTCTTCTGCACTCAAAAGTTGAACCCTATTCGGCAATTGATTCAACAGTTCAAATGACATATTGGGATCACGGATATTGCTTAAGACCTGATTGCGTTGCAATAAATCAGTCCAAATAGCTTTGTAAAAAAACGGCACAAATAATAACTTTTGACTCGGCTGTTCGACCTCAAACAACTGCCCCAGTAGCATTGGAAATGCCCGCCCCGAGCTATCTTGGCTCGCCTTTAAATTAACAGCTAAAAACATTGGTTCTGCTGGATGGGCAATCAAAAAATCTAAAGCAGGCAAAGTTGCATAACGCTGTTTAAAATCTGCGCTCTGCATGGCATGTTCCAGTGCATTACTAATCCACTGATCGAGCTGCTGAATGAGTTCCGATTGCCCTTTAGACTTTATAAAATCACCACGGGCAGGTATTTTTCCATAATATAAAGGTACGGTTTTTACTGCTTGCATACCCACCACGCCTTTTGCCAAGTGTTATTTCTCTTGATCATTGCGGAACGCCTCCCACTTGTGCAGACATTGTAGTTTTAGACTGCGTAGCCGCTGTTTGTGCGGGACTCATTGCTGTCGTTTGTGCAGCAACCACAAGAAGTGCTTTGGTCGTGGTGACTTGATCGACCAACTGCAACCCCACATAACCACGACTTGAACCAATATTGCCCGAGCTATGTCCGCTAATGAGTCGGAAATTCACTTTTAAAGATAAAGATGGTTCCGTTTTACTGACCCAAGTCATTTCAAAGTGACCGTTTTGCTCTTTGCGCTGTGCAGCATCAATTAAACGGTTAATGCCATATTCGCCCGGTGCTTCAAAAATAGTATGCGACTGACCGTTTAAATCGACTGCACTAATACGCACGCCGGGAATTGCGCCTGGATTGGGCCACACAAAGTTGACCCATTGTTGAATTCCATTTTCAAACTGCATTCGCTGACCATCAATATCGATGCTATACGATAAAAATTGTGGGTGCTGTAATGGATAAAATTGGAAATTGGATTGATTTGAAACAGCAGATGTTGCAGGCTGATCTAAACGTCCTGTTGCCATACCATGAATTGGCGCAACATATTGCGGAAATGCCATCACAAACTGAGGATTTAAATTTAAGCCTAAATCTTTCCATGTTTTTGAAGTTAAGACATAACCACGACGAATCAACAACGGATCTAAAGTGTCTTTGACAAAGCCAGCAATACTTCCTGTTTCACCAAAAATTTGTCCCATTTCCTGACTGGTTGCCTGTAAAGTCCCCCCTGAATGAAATGGATATTTCTGACCTAAATGTGTTGCAAACGGTTGATAGGCTTGAATACGCCCTAATTTATTAATTTCATCTTGTGTCGGTACAATTAAACTTGCAAAAGATTGAGTTAGCGGTGTCATCAACAGTTTTTGTAATAATTGTTGGTCAGCCTCTTTTAAACCCACCATCATTTTTTCATCGACATATTTTTGCGTTGTATTAAAGACCGAGTTTTGATCATGGATGGTTTGTTTGAACAATGCCATTGCACTTGGTCCAATTTCCCCTGCCGTTTGAAGATCATTTAACTTGCTGTGCACCTGTGCAAGGTTGTTCATATACACATCAAACAGAGATTGATCCTGTAAATCGTCACGTTTACGCAGCAGTTGATAAAACATTTGGTATTCTTGAGAAATCGCACCTTGCGCTTTTAGAGCTGCCTGCGCTGCAGCTTTGTCATTAGATTGACGCAGCACTTTGTCTTTAAACCACGCCATAAATCCTTGTTCAGGCACAGCAAGTTCAGCTTGCACAATTGGATTATCCCAATTGGTTTCCACTGCAATACGTTGCAATAACTTGCGAATTGGCGAGTTTTGCGGCTCTCCCAACAAATCAAGCTGTTTCACTTGCTGGCTGAACTGATCTGTTTTGGCATAGTGAATACCATTTAGGAATTTCTTCCATTCACTTACATATTCTTGCTGATACAAGCTCAGCAATTGTTTACGGATTTGTTCAGGACTTCCTGAAAAAGTCAGATCATCTGACTGACGGCTATTGAGTACCCAATCTTTGCTGTCCGTTGGCTGATTGGCTGCCTGATCAATTGCTTGTTCGACATATTCACTCCACGCCTGCTGCGTAAAAATGCCAGGCAAAGCATGACTGCCTAAAACAATGCGACTGTGTTGCTCCCCCACAATTTGACTGACTGTTAGCGCAGGAAAACGTACTGCTGCACGCATTTTTATTTCGTTATATACCCGATCTCGTGCAGGCATTCCCTGAATGACCGACAACAGCACTTGACGAGTTTGATCGACCATTTGTGCATCACTTTCCAGTACAGGAAAATCGTCCTGATGAGCGAGTGTCATGGCATAAGACAGGATTTTTTCTGCCTGCTGAATCATGTCAGTACGTGGCATTTCCCCAAGATGAGCATCCAACCAAGTGCGCCAAAAACGTGAAATCTGATCACTTAAATGACTGTTCTCCCGATATTCAGGATTCGTCAGCATTAAATAAGCCTTTAACGCATTATAAGCATCTTGCGGATTTTGCACGGAAGGCTCTAAATATGGTTGAGTTTTCGCAACTTGCTGCGTTTTTGCATGTATATGATGCGCTTTGAGTGTTGCCGCATCTTGTTGGACACGCTGTAAATATTGCGCGATATTTTGCTGCGTTGGCAACAATACAATCTGCTGAACACCTTTTAGATATTCAACTTTGAGCTGTTCGCGTAACTGCTTGCCCTGATATAAGCCAAAACTGAACTTAAGTGGACGTTGTTCGGAAAATCCATCCAACTGTTGCAGTCGCGCTTGTAAAATTAATAAGCTTTCCAATTGCGTGGATAAAACCTGCCCAGAAGTTTTTTCCAAACGTACAACTTGATCTAAATCTGCCTGAACATCGGCAATGAGTTGTTGATTATGGCGATATGACCATACCCAAACACTGAGCAACAATCCAACACCAAGCAATGCAGCAGTAAATGCCATATAACGCTGACGTTTTTTCGCAGGATTAATATGTTGTTTCACCAAATGCTGATCTCGCAAAATCACATTGGAAAACAGACCTTGTAAAAAATAGCCATGATTTGGGGCAATCGAACTTTTTTCTTCGTCCTGAAAAGGACTTGCAATCTGCTGCAGTTGAAATTCTTGTGCGATACTTTCTGTCATCGGGCTTTCGATGCTGCCTTCCTGTAACGCACTGGTAAAGTAAAAACCTCGAAAAACAGGTTGGAATTGATACGGATTATCTTCAAATAAAGTCCCAATAAAACTTTTTAATGCTGGCTTTAAGGTTTTAAATTCCATCGGGTGAGAGTTATCGTTTGAAGGATAAAAAAAGAATAGGGATTCAGCCACAGGTTGAAACTTAATACGAGATCAAAGGGGTCAGTTTTAAATTGCCGTTGACAGAGTTCTTGAAAGGCTGGCAGGGCTATCTAGTCTGTGATGATTACAGTGGTTATAAAGCACGCTTCAAATCAGGCCAGGTCATTGAGGTGGGCTGCATGGCCCATGCACGTCGTAAATTCCATGAACTGCATGTAACTGGGAAAAGTCAGGTCGCTGAACAGGCCTTAGTGCTGATTCAGAAACTGTATGCGATAGAAGCAGAACTCAGGAAAAAGACCGATGGTACAGCGGAAGACCGCCGCGAATACCGACAACAGCATAGTCAACCAGTGATGCAACAACTATATGAATGGCTCAACCAACATCATCTGACAGTGCCATCGAGTTCTCCCACCGCCAAGGCCATCAATTACACTCTGAAGCGTTGGCCAGCTTTAAGCCGCTATTTGGGTGATGGCAATCTACCGATATGCAACAATTGGGTAGAGGTGCGACACGAAGTCGCTTAATGAAGTTGTTCCCCCTGCGGGAACCACCCGTGTCACCGGGTGAATCTAGAAGGCTGAATAAAGAGCGCCTTCGACAATGTAACGAGGCACCGTAAGGTGCGGGGTATCAATCGTGAGAGGCGTACTCTTCTGGCAGCCATAGCCGGACAAGGGCTAGATAATCGGTATGGTGAACACATGTGAATCTGCGCAACGATCGTTAAATTGAACGAGCGGAAATGGCTAATACGCTCGAACCAAAACGGTAATGGAGGTGGGAATCGCGTCTTTCTACTACGCATTCGTGACCCATACGCCTCCCGGTCGATAGCAGGCACCTAAGCCGATGTACTTCAGTAAGCGGAACGTGGAAATCCCGTATTACCCCCATTGGGAAAGCAGTTTGCAAAAACTGCCCATGGTGATGCGGGCGAAGGAACGAGGAAAAAGCGAATGCCAGTCTGTAATGGGTTGGATAGAGGTTGAAACATTACCTCACGCGAAAGCGGGCTGACGTCCTTATGGTCTCTCATCACAAGAGAGTGTGTAGAACCCTTTTAATGGAGGGAGAGCAAATGAACGCAGCAGTATCAGCGTGTGCGCCTTCCAGCACATCGTGGGACAGCATCGATTGGATTGCTGTACAGCGTCATGTCAGAGGGCTGCAAGCGCGTATTGTGAAGGCGGTACAAGACGGCAGGTATAACAAGGCGAAAGCTCTGCAATGGCTGCTGACTCACTCGTTTAGTGGCAAAGCATTGGCCGTAAAACGAGTGTCTGAAAACAAAGGCAAAAACACGGCTGGGGTCGACAAGGTGACTTGGAATACACCCAAGGCCAAGACCGGTGCGATGATGTCGTTGAAGAGGCGAGGTTACACGCCCCTTCCGCTTCGGAGAGTCCTTATTCCGAAGAAAAATGGCAAGATGAGACCTCTCGGGATACCCACGATGAAATGCCGGGCCATGCAGGCGCTCCATCTGCTGGCTTTGGAACCCATCGCGGAGACCACCGCTGATCGGAACTCTTATGGATTCAGACCACAACGCTCAACCGCGGATGCTGCAGCACAGTGCTTTGGTGTGCTGTCAAGAAAAGTAAGTGCGGAGTGGGTGCTAGAGGGTGACATTCAAGGCTGTTTCGACAATATCAGCCATGACTGGATGATCGCCAACCTCCCAATGGACAAGGTGATTCTACGGAAATGGCTCAAAGCCGGTTACGTCTACCAAAGCAAGCTGTTTCCCAGTCTTTCCGGAACACCGCAAGGAGGTATTATCTCCCCGGTGTTGGCCAACATGACCTTGGACGGACTGGAAACGATGCTGGCGAAGAGGTTCCCTAACGCCAAATGGACAGGCAAAAAGCTGCAACTGGTACGGTATGCGGATGATTTCATCATCACGGGGTATTCTAAAGAGTGGCTCGAAAATGAAGTTCGCCCTGCCGTGGTTGAATTTCTGGCGGAGCGCGGTCTCGTGCTCTCTCAGGAAAAGACCAAAATCACGCACATAGGGAACGGGTTCGATTTTCTTGGGTGGAACGTACGCAAGTACAATGGCAAGCTACTGATCAAGCCGTCAAAGGCAAACATCAGTGCTCATCTCGATAAGCTGCGAGCATTAATCAATGCAAACAAAGCGACACGACAGGCCACTTTGATCGGTTTGCTCAACCCTATTCTAAGGGGTTGGGCCAACTATCATAGTTATGTCGTTGCCAAGAAGGTTTTCAACCAGGTAGACAGCGCAGTGTGGGAAATGCTCTGGCGATGGGCGGTACGTCGCCACCCTCGCAAAACACTCCGATGGGTCAAAGATCGGTATTTCAAAGTACAAGGAGCGCGTCGATGGGTGTTCTCATGTGATGAACAGTCCGCTGATGGTCGGAAGCGACAATACACATTAGTGTCTGCCTCGGACACGCCAATTGTGCGACATATCAAGATCAAGGCTGCTGCTAACCCTCATGACCCCGCATGGGATGAGTACTTCGAATCCCGATGGGGTAAAAGAATGCTGGTCTCCGCAAAGGGGCGAGCCAAGCTGTATCGGGTGTGGCTAAAACAAGGTGGTCGCTGCTGCGCCTGTCTTAAACCAGTCACCAAAGATACACCATGGCACAGCCGTCATATTGTGAAGCTAAGTCATGGTGGAACGGATGCAGTTGCTAATCTTGAGATTTACCATCTGTATTGTCCAAGGAGTGTTCAATTTGCCAATGTCAACGATGTATAACCGGGTGCCGAATGGCGCCTTAGCAGAGGCTTGAGCCGTGTGCTGGGAAACTCGCATGCACGGTTCTTAGGGGGTTGGACGTAGGTAACTGCGTCTGACTACCCGACAATCAGATGCGTCCCTGGGCGTTGGGGCGCAAGAACTGGCTGTTTGCAGGTTCGCTGCGCAGTGGTCAGCGAGCGGCGAATATCATGACTTTAATCCAGTCAGCAAAGCTGAATGGCTTGGATCCGTATGCCTATTTAAGTGATGTGCTGAAAAGGCTGCCGACACATAAAGTGACCCAAATTGAAGAATTGCTGCCGCACCGCTGGAAACCTGAATCGAATTAAAAAAAGCTATGGGGTTCAGCGGATGCTTACTGTACTGAAAAGGCTGCCGACGCATAAAGCGACCCAAATAGAAGAATTACTGCCACATCGCTGGAAATCCAACTCAAATTAAAAAATAGGCATGGGGTTCAGCGGACGCTTACATTTAATTTTTCTAGCCCGTTGAAAAGCATTACAATTGATCGCCATTTGTTCAATATTTGAAGGAAGTACTTGTAATAACTGTTGAAAATGAATCATGATACGCCACGGTAGTTGTGTTTTGTGTTAGCGCATTAATAAATACAACCACCTTTTTTATTTTTCAAGCGATAATTATAATATATTTCAACAATTTAAGCCTTAAGTTGGCGCGTATGCCATCATGGGTCTTATGCACCTTGTTCTTCATATCATAAAATTTTTCATCGGTGCCATAGAGATCAATAGCTACATACTTCAAAAGCCCTTCCCAATTAAAAGAGTTATTTAAATATCGAAGACTTAGACCAGTACCCACAAATAAAACTGGGTGATTCTTGTAACTACTAACAAACTCAAAAATGTCCATAACTTAACTTCTAAATTGTTGTTCTGAAGATAAGCACATCTTATATATTAGAAACAATTCAAGCAATTTGATAATTAGTATTTCAAAATTAAATATTTTTTGCTTACTACAGGCTTACGTTGCATAACCCTAGAAACAACAAAGCCCTGAATATGTCAGGGCTAAGTCATTGATATTTGGCGGAAGCGGTGAGATTCGAACTCACGGAGGACTCGCGCCCTCGTCGGTTTTCAAGACCGGTGCATTAAACCGCTCTGCCACGCTTCCATGTGGGCCATGATACGAAGCTTTTGATTTGATGACAAGTAAAAAATACCACTCAAGCACTCAAGTGAATATTGTTTCACCAAATCAGCGCTAAAGTTCATCAAAACAACAGCATAGCCACCTCACTTTTTAAAGTTTAGCAGCCAATTCAGCCCCTTCACGAATCGCACGTTTTGCATCTAACTCTGCAGCAAGCTTTGCACCACCAATAATATGATAGTTAGCCAAAGTATTTTCATCTGCCGCAGGCATTAAATCTTTAACCGACTCCTGCCCTGCACAGACTACAATGCTATCTACACGTAACAATTGGTCTTGACCTGCCATTTCAATCCACAAGCCTTCATTGCTGATGGCTTTATATTGCACACCACGTAGCATACGCACCGCATGTTTTTTCAACTGTGCACGATGTACCCATCCTGAAGTTTTACCCAAACCTGCACCTAAAGCTGTCGTCTTACGTTGCAATAAATAAATTTCACGGACTGGGGGATGAACTTCTGGAGCAAGCATACCACCTTCAGTCACATAGTTAGGATTCGGATCGACTCCCCACTCACGCTGCCAATCTGCCAAAGGCTGCGGTTGTGGCTGATGTTCAGGTTTCAGTAAAAACTCCGACACATCAAAACCGATACCGCCTGCACCAATCACAGCGACTTTTTGTCCAACAGGTGCACCACGTAATACTTCTGCATAAGACAATACTTGCGGTGCATCGCTGCCTTCAATTTTTAAAGCACGTGGTACTACACCTGTTGCAATGACCACTTCATCAAAACCTTCACGTTCGAGTTGCTCGCGGTTGACTTTGGTATTTAAACGCAAATCGACCCCAGTTTTTTCAATTTGCACTTTAAAGTAGCGAATGGTTTCGTGAAATTCTTCTTTGCCCGGCACGACTTTTGCCAAGTTGAATTGACCGCCCACTTCGTTGCTGGCTTCAAATAAAGTCACATGGTGCCCACGACTAGCAGCAACTGTAGCAGCAGACATTCCCGCAACACCACCACCGACAACTGCAATACGCTTCGGTTGCTTGGTTTTTTCATAGACCAATTCAGTTTCATAGGCTGCACGCGGATTGACCAAACAAGTCGCACGCTGATTTTTAAAGGTATGATCTAAACACGCTTGGTTACAGGCAATACAGGTGTTAATTTCATTGACACGATTGGTCGCAGTTTTATTGACCCAAAACGCATCTGCCAACAATGGTCGTGCCATTTGAATCATATCAGCTTTACCCGCTGCCAATATTTCTTCTGCAGTATCAGGCATATTAATACGGTTGGATGCAATTACAGGAATCTCAACGTGTTTTTTCACTTCTGCGGTGTAATCAACAAAAGCTGCGCGTGGCACAGAAGTCACGATGGTTGGAATGCGCGCTTCATGCCAGCCAATCCCTGTATTGAGCAAGTTCACACCCGCATGCTCTAAGGCTTTGGCAACGGTAATCACTTCGTGCATGGTATTGCCATCGTGGACTAAATCCAGCATCGACAAGCGGAAGCAGATAATAAATTTTTCACCCACTTCGGCGCGAATGGCTTTGACTACTTTTAAAGCAAAACGCATACGGTTTTCAATCGTACCGCCCCATTGGTCTTCACGCTGATTCACATGACGGCTTAAAAACTGATTCAGTAAATAGCCTTCCGAACCCATAATTTCGACACCATCGTAGCCTGCCATTTTGGCTAAACTAGCTGTTTTCGCATAATCTTCAATGGTATTTAAAATTTGTCTTTCACTCATTTTACGTGGTTTAAATGGTGAAATTGGAGATTTAATCGGACTTGCAGACACCACAAATGGTTGATAACCATAGCGTCCTGAATGCAGAATTTGCATTAAAATTTTCGCACCATGCTTATGTACGGCATGTGTCACTAATCGATGTGGTGCAACATCGCCCAATGTATTCATAGTACCGCCCGCAGGCAATAACCAGCCTTGACGGTTAGGTGAAATACCACCTGTAATAATTAAACCCACGCCACCTTTGGCACGTTCGCCAAAATAAGCAGCCAGTTTTGGATAATTATAAAAACGATCTTCCAAACCCGTGTGCATTGAACCCATCACGACACGGTTTTTAATGGTGGTAAATCCTAAATGTAATGGTTTTAGAATATTTGCATAGCGAGTTGTCATGATGAGTCCTTATATAATGAGCTTTGCAACTTGTTGCATGAATACTTTAACCGATTTTTATAAACTGTTTATGACTCTAAAGTTCGACTGTGTGGCGCAAACGTCAATTTATAGGGTCTGTTGACACTTCTTCTATGTTTGCGACGTGAGAGATATATCTCGCAAGGTTTTTTAGCTGATATAAGGCATGAGGCAGGAAATTTAATCATTCTAAATGACTGACTCATAACGCAATAGCAGCAAAAAATATGCTTGTCCCCTTGCGCAGCAAACAAAGCAGTGCTTTGTTCTTGCTCATGTGGCTAAAACTTTCTCAGATTGCGTTATGAAACTTGGCAATAGACCCTAACTATTCTTGATATAAACTTGATATAAATCCGCCCAAAAGTAAAAGTGATTTTATTCTGCACCATCCCAATTGCAGGTTTTGATCTTCAACATCTATACCAAGTTTGCCATTTCTAAATGAAAATTTAAGCCTGAACCTGATTTTTTTATCAAATGCGCTTTTTTAACGAAAACAAGCATTTTAAAGAGTGCTATAATTTGCAGTTTAGAATTCTCCTTGGCCACCAAATGTGGTGCCTATTTTAAAAAAGTTAGGACTAGCAATGACTGATAATGCAACTATCTTGCAGAATGTACCAGTAGGCAAAAAAGTCGGTATCGCCTTTTCTGGTGGTCTAGATACTTCAGCTGCTTTATTGTGGATGAAGCAAAAAGGCGCTGAACCATATGCGTATACCGCAAACTTGGGTCAGCCAGATGAAGATGACTATGATGCCATTCCAAAGAAAGCCGAAGAATACGGTGCGGTAAAAGCAGTCTTGGTTGACTGCCGTATGCAGTTGGCTTTGGAAGGTATTGCTGCCATTCAATGTGGTGCATTCCATATCAGCACAGGCGGTATACCTTACTTTAACACCACCCCGCTTGGTCGTGCAGTAACAGGTACAATGCTAGTGACTGCCATGAAAGAAGATGACGTAAACATCTGGGGTGATGGTTCAACCTATAAAGGTAACGATATTGAGCGTTTCTATCGTTATGGTTTATTGACTAATCCTGCGCTTAAAATTTATAAGCCGTGGTTAGACCAAACCTTTATTGATGAATTAGGCGGTCGTGCGGAAATGTCACAATTCCTTATCGACAATGGTTTTGACTATAAAATGTCAAAAGAAAAAGCTTATTCAACTGACTCAAACATGCTAGGTGCAACACACGAAGCGAAAGACCTTGAGTACCTAGATGCTGGCATCAAAATCGTTGATCCAATCATGGGCGTGGCGTTCTGGAAAGATGACGTTGAAGTTAAAGCCGAAGAAGTGTCGGTTACCTTTGAAGAAGGTATGCCAGTTGCATTGAACGGTCAGCGTATTGAAAACCCTGTTGAGCTGATTCTTGAAGCGAACCGTATTGGTGGTCGTCATGGTTTGGGGATGTCTGACCAAATCGAAAACCGTATTATTGAAGCAAAATCTCGCGGTATTTATGAAGCACCAGGCATGGCGTTATTGCACATTGCTTATGAGCGTTTGGTTACGGGTATTCACAACGAAGATACGATTGAACAATACCGCATTAACGGTTTACGTTTAGGTCGTTTATTGTATCAAGGTCGTTGGTTCGATTCTCAAGCGTTAATGTTACGTGAAACTGCGCAGCGTTGGGTGGCTAAAGCAATTACTGGTACAGTGACTTTAGAATTACGTCGTGGTAATGACTATACCATTATGAACACTGAATCTCCGAACCTCACTTATGAAGCTGAGCGTTTAACTATGGAGAAAGGTGATTCAATGTTTACGCCAATGGATCGTATTGGTCAGTTAACTATGCGTAACCTAGACATTACCGATACACGCGCTAAATTGGGTCTTTATACCAATTCTGGCTTATTGTCGATTGGTTCAGGTTCTGCAGTGCCACAATTGAAAGACAAAAACAAATAATCACTTGGTGATGATTTTGTGAAATCGAAAGCCGCTCAAATTGAGCGGCTTTTTTATGTTTGTTTAAACATGAGGACTAAACAATTCATACTAAATGAAAGCTGCAATAGAAAAATTTACAGCACTTCTTCCACCTGCAAAGTGTGGTAATAAATTTGATTACGTCCCAACTGTTTCGCACGGTACAAGGCTTGGTCTGCACGTTGTAAGAAATCGCTTTTAAAAATGTCCGCCTCACCTTTATAGACGGTAAAGCCCAAACTGATGGTGACATTACTGTCAACCAAAGATTGACTATGTGGAATCGCTAAACGCTCAACCGCTTTAAAAATATTGGAAGCCACAGCATACGCACCATGCGCATCGGTTTCTGGCAATAACACCACAAATTCTTCACCACCATAACGCGCAACAAAATCCATGTGACGAATTGAGTCTTTAATGGATTTGGCAATCGCTGAAATGACTTCATCTCCCTTTTGATGCCCATAATGATCGTTATATTTTTTAAAAAAATCGACATCGATAAAGAGTAAAGACAATGGCACTTCATCATGCCGTGCCTGTTCGAAATAGCTGTCCAGCATTTCATCAAAAGTACGTCTGTTGGATACTTTAGTCAGCGCGTCATGCTGACTTAAATGCAACAATTCTTCAGCATGAATACGGTTAATTTTTTCACTAAGTCGGGCTTGGTGCATGACCAAAAAAATCATCCGCTCACGGGTACACAGCATTTTACTGATTAAAAAACCCACTACCGTACTGCCAACCAACACCCGCCCCATCACCATCACATCAATTGGAATATACAAGGTTAATAGCATAATCATGGCAACCACAGCCGCCATTAACCCAGTCAGCAGCATGTGAAACGGCTTCACCCCCGTCAGTACAAAACCCATAATATAAATCATGCTGATGATCATCATGGCTTGGTGTCTAAACACTTCGGTATGCACCGTCATGGTCAGCCAGGTCATCGACACAATGGCCCAAAAAATCATAGCCATGGCGGCATAGGCATAATACGGGCGCAAAATTTTATAATGGGCAAAAAAGAACAGGGTCAGTAAGCAAAACGCGCCATTGACCAAGCCTAGTAAAGAGTGGATAAAATCGTGTTTAAAAAAATTACGATCAATAATCCAATAATCCCCAGTAATCATCAGCACGGTGATAATAAAGTAGATGAGTACGCCCGACCAAAAATATTGGTTAATGTTGTGCCGAGCTTGTTCAAGATGCTGTTGCCAAAACTCAACTTCCAGTTGTTTCGGAAAAACCTGCCCCGCACGTTTACGTTGACGTTTAATCAACTCTTCATTTTTTTCTTTGTCGTACTGTAGCTTGGCTAACTTATATTTGTATTCCATGGATGCTTTAAATTCCATTTAATCACGATTGTTGCACAGCAAAACTGTAACAACCTGAATATAATTTTTTTAGTGGTTTAAAAATAACACAATGTCGAAACAATTAATTCAGGCATTTCTATTTTTTATGGCTTTCGACGTTACCATTTTAACATTTATAGATTATCATCTGTTTTATTTTTCAGACTGGCAGCGCCTTGAATACGATTACTCTTATCCAGCCAGATGACTGGCATGCTCATTTACGTGATGGTTTAGCACTACAACGTACTGTTCCCGATCTTGCCAAGCAATTTTCACGCGCAATTTGTATGCCTAACCTTGTTCCACCAGTAAAAACGGTAGAAGAAGCGGAAGCGTATCGTGAACGCATCATGGCACACGTCCCTGAAGGTGTAAATTTTGATCCGCGTATGGTGTTGTATTTTACCGATCAAACCTCTCCCGAAGAAGTCAAGAAAATTAAAGCCTCTGCGCATGTGAATGCCATTAAACTTTACCCTGCTGGCGCGACCACCAATTCAGACAATGGGGTGAGCGACATTCGTAAAGTATATGCGGTGATTGAGCAACTTGAAGAACAACAAGTGCCATTATTACTGCACGGCGAAGTCACGCACAATCATGTCGATATTTTTGACCGTGAAAAACGTTTCTTAGATGAAGTGCTTTCACCATTATTACAACAATTTCCAAACTTAAAATTGGTGCTTGAACACATTACGACCTCTGAAGCAGCGCAATTTGTTTTAGAACAAGGCCGTAATGTCGCAGCAACCATTACCCCACAACATTTATTATTTAACCGTAATGATATGTTAGTAGGTGGCGTAAAACCGCATTTCTATTGTTTGCCTATTTTAAAGCGTCAAACCCATCAACAAACCTTATTAGAAGTCGCAACTAGCGGAAATCCTAAATTTTTCTTAGGGACAGATAGCGCACCGCACTCAAAAAATGCCAAAGAAAATGCATGTGGCTGTGCAGGCTGCTATAGTGCGCCTACGGCAATTGAGCTTTATGCACAAGCTTTTGATCAAGTTGGACGTATTGACCGCTTAGAAGGCTTTGCAAGCTTCTTTGGTGCAGATTTTTATGGTTTGCCGCGTAATACCAACACCATTACTTTGGTGAAAGAAGAGCAAATCATTCCAACCAGTTTAGACTACTTGGATGGTGAACAAATTATTCCGTTATATGCGGGTAAAACCATTCAATGGAGAAAAGTGTGACAGATACAACTTTGCCCGTGATGGGGCAACGTTTTCGTGGTTTTTTGCCTGTGGTGGTCGATGTGGAAACCGCAGGCTTTAATGCCCAAACCGATGCTTTGTTGGAAATTGCTGCCATTCCAATTATTTATGATGCGGATGGCAAATTTGTACCAGGTGAAGCGTATCATGCGCATATCAACCCGTTTGAAGGGGCAAATTTAGACCGTCGTTCGTTGGACTTTATTGGGATTGATCCTTTCAACCCTATGCGTATGGCTATGGCTGAAGATGAAAAAACCGCATTAAAACGGATTTTCAAATCAGTCAATGAAGTGCGTCGCCAACAGAATTGTACCCATGCCATTTTGGTCGGTCACAATGCGCATTTCGATTTAGGCTTTGTACAAGCAGCCATTGCCCGCACAGGCACGAAAAACCAAAACCCATTCCACAGCTTTTCAGTGTTTGATACAGTGACTTTAAGTGCGGTGATGTTTGGTCAAACGGTGCTGGCAAAATCATGCATTCAGGCAGGTATTGAGTTTGATGGCAAAGAAGCTCATTCAGCTTTATACGATACGCAAAAAACTGCAGAGCTGTTTTGTTTTATTCTAAATAAACTTGCGCCGCACATGGTAGAGAACTTACTCAACACAGATCAATAATACGATTTGTACTCGAACATTGAGATGTTTACAGGATGACAGACTGCGTTTGTCGTCCTGTTTTCTTTTTAGTGTTGTGGTTTTGATTCGTGCTTTTCAACCACAAGACTGAGCATCAAAATGATTTTTACTGCGAATCAGCTTTTATGCATGCAGTCTTTTGAGCTGGCTTTGGTTATAATGGCAATATTCCAATTTGTGTTATTGATTCTGCCATGTTGAAAAAAATTGTCTTGGTTTTGGTCATTCTCGCGCCTTCTGCGTTGTATCTTTATATTGTGAATCGTGAGCCTGCTCAACCTAAACCAAGCACTCAACCCGCAGCCACACAAACAACAACCACTGAAAAGCAATATCAAACCCCTGATCATTAAAATGATGCACCGTATTCAAATTTACATGCACTGATTTATTTTTAAAGATGTATTATTTTTTAAGCAAATAACAAATCGTGCGGCAGTTTTTTTAGATTCAGGTTTGACACTGTCGCTAAAAATTCATAATATACGCATCACCTCGCAACGTCCCTATCGTCTAGAGGCCTAGGACATCGCCCTTTCACGGCGGTAACCGGGGTTCGAATCCCCGTAGGGACGCCATTTATCGTGCTATACGATCATTTCTAATCCAAATTTATTATTTCAAGATTGCAGATTTGTAGTTTTTCTCTACAATACTTCGCTTCATTTCATTTTTTCTCCTATCACTTATGCCGTCATCGAATCATCAAAATGATGCTGTGCATCAAGGCAATACTATGCCTTTAAAACGTGCGATGAGCACTCGACATTTGGTTATGATTTCACTGGGCGGTGCTATTGGCACAGGTCTATTTTTAGGCTCAGGTGAAGTCATTGCACAAACAGGCCCCGTTGGCGCCATCATCGCTTATATTTTTGGTGGTTTAATTGCCTATATGGTGATGCTGTGTTTGGGCGAGCTTGCCGTACACATGCCTGTTTCAGGTTCATTTGGGGCATACGCCAAACGGTATATTGGACCTGGCACGGGCTATACCATCACTTGGTTATATTGGCTCACGTGGTCGGTCACTTTAGGCACAGAATTTACCGCCGCTGCGTTGCTAATGCAGGAATGGTTCCCGCATATTTCCATGTGGATTTGGACACTGATTTTTGGTGGCGTTGTATTTGGTTTGAATATGATTTCCACGCGCTTGTTTGCAGAATCTGAGTTTTGGCTATCTTTGGTCAAAGTCGTGACTGTCATTGCCTTTATCGTTTTGGGTTTAATGGCAATTTTAGGTGCTGTGTCTTATCAAGGTTATACCTCTGCACCTTTATTTAGCAATTTAACCGCACAAGGTTGGTTTCCTGAAGGGCTATTCCCTATTTTTGCCACCATGTTAATTGTTAATTTCGCCTTTTCAGGTACAGAGTTGATTGGTGTTGCCGCAGGTGAAACCAAAGACCCTGCCAAAAACGTGCCTAAAGCAATCAATACCGCAATTTTCCGTCTGTTGATTTTCTTTGTAGGTACCATTGTGGTGATTAGTGCCTTGCTACCACATCAGGCTGCAGGTTTGGCTGCAGAAGGTGTAAGCAGCAGTCCTTTTGTAACGGTGTTTAATCAGATTGGTATTCCTTATGCGGAAGATATTATTCGTTTTGTGATTATCACAGCGTTACTCTCTGCAGCGAACTCAGGTTTATTTGCAGCTTCACGAATGATGTGGTCGCTCTCACACCAAAAGCAATTACCACAGATTTTTTCTAAGGTGAATGCGCGTGGTATTCCTTATATTGCAGTCATGGTCACCATGCTCGGTGCAATGCCAGGTTTATTGTCTGAACAATTTGCGCCTGAAACCATCTTTAAAAACCTCTTGGGTGTGGCTGCATTTACCATGGTCGTGGTCTGGATGAGCATTTGTTTAAGCCAGTTTAACTTCCGTCGCCAATGGTATAAACAAGGTAAAACCGTGCAGGACTTAGGTTTTGCTGCACCGCTATTTCCAATAGTGCCTATTTTAGGTTTTGTGTTCTGTTTTATTACTTGCTTAAGTATGGTGTTTGACCCTGAAATGCTGGCAGGTTTTATTGGCTGTATGATTTTTATTGTGTTGTGCTATCTCAGTTATTACATGATTTATCACAAAAAATCATAATGCTTTTTTAGCGATGATGTAAAACAATAGGGGCGATCTTCGGATTGCCTTGTTTTTTGAGTTGTGTTGATTAGCAATGAATACTGCAAAATACAAAGAAAATCATGCTGCTCTAATAAATGTGTCCATTTAAAAATAACTTGAAAAGCATGATTTTTACCGCTTCAAACGTATCACGACAGCAGAATAGTTTTAATTTTATTCAGTTGAACATTTTTTTCAGAATTATTGCAGAAAAGCGTTTGACACCCCCCCTTATACGCCCTATTATACGCCCACCTCTGAAACGTCCCTATCGTCTAGAGGCCTAGGACATCGCCCTTTCACGGCGGTAACCGGGGTTCGAATCCCCGTAGGGACGCCAATTTCAGAAGTAGATATTTTTTTAAGTCCCTATCGTCTAGAGGCCTAGGACATCGCCCTTTCACGGCGGTAACCGGGGTTCGAATCCCCGTAGGGACGCCAATATTCTCAACAACTGCATTGGTTGTTACATGGTTTAAAAATATAAACTTCTATTTGTCCCTATCGTCTAGAGGCCTAGGACATCGCCCTTTCACGGCGGTAACCGGGGTTCGAATCCCCGTAGGGACGCCATATTCGAGATGTTTACATCTCAACAAAAAGCCCAATCAATATGACTTGGGCTTTTTGCTATCTAACGCATTAGTTTTATATTTCAATCTGTGCGGACTGATTCAAAAACCATAGTTTAAGCTTTGAATCCGTCCACTGAGGTTTGAAAAATACGAATCAAGCTGATTTACGTGAGTTGACCTGTCCTTTAATCACCGCAGTTAAATTGCCTTTTAAATATTTGAAAAAGACTTTTAAAGGCGAGAGTTTCGGGTTTGGACGCTTGCCTTGTGCAATTGCTTTGAACTGCGCGGCATACCAAATAATTTCCATAATTGCCATTTTATCAATCATCGGGATACCAGTTTTAATTTTATCGACCCCGTAACGTACATCTTGACCCGCCAACAAACGGTTGGCTAAATCGGTTTCTACCGCAAATGGTCGGGCGATCCCAATAAAGTCACATGCACCACTGTCCAAAGCAGCATTCATGGCAACTACCGTTCTAAAACCACCTGTCACCATTAAGTGGCATTTCACCTGACTGCGAATCAATTCCGCAAAAGATAAAAAATAGGCTTCACGGGCAATGGTACTTGGTTTACGTTTATCAGCTTTAGAGCCTGCCATCGCGGGTGCTTCATAAGTACCACCTGAAATTTCAATCATATCTATACCTGCTTCATCCATGGCTTTAAACACGCTAATCACTTCTTCTTCAGTGATGCCGCCACGTTGAAAATCTGCAGAGTTTAGTTTGACTGATACAATAAAATTGTCTGAGGTCGCTGCACGTACCGCTTGATAAATTTGCATCAAAAAGCGCATACGGTTTTCAATATTGCCGCCCCATTGGTCTTGGCGTTTATTGGTCAGTGGCGATAAAAACTGGCTGATCAAATAGCCATGCGCACCATGCAGTTGAATCCCTTCAAAGCCCGCTTGCTCACAAATCTGTGCAGCTTTGGCAAAACGCTGAATAATATCGAGGATTTCATCTTCATGTAGTTCACGTGGTGTACCAAAACTCAAAGCTAAACTTGGACTAAAAGGCACAGCCGAAGGTGCAACCGTTTCTTTATTCAAACCTTTCGGACATTGCCGCCCAGGATGTGACAACTGTACCAATTGCACCATGCCATAACGTTTACCAACTTCTGCCCACTGTTTGAGCTTTTCTATATCTCGGTCTGATTCAATTCCCACAACACCCGGTTCATTTTTGGCACGTAAATCGACCATTACGTTGCCAGTGATGGCACAGCCCAAACCACCTTTTGCCCATGCTTCATATAGACCTAAATGCAGGCTATTCGGCTGCCCTGCCGTGTTGGCAAGCGCCTCACTCATCGCGCCTTTAATGATGCGATTTTTAAACATGGTATTACGAATCTGAATTGTTTCGGCAAGATGGCTCATACACTGTTCCGTATTGTGTTTTATTGGTCTTTTTTACTCTAAAGATTTTTCGGAACAGGTCAATGCCATTTTGACAAATCTTATTGTCAAAATGGTAAAACAAGTCAGCCAGCCGAAATAGCTGTTTAAAAATATTGAAGGTTTAATACTCACTGGCAGCAATCAATTGACGGGTATATTCTGTTTGCGGATGGCTAAATAACTGTACAGTATCTTGAAATTCCATGACTTTCGCTTGATGCAGCACCAACACTTTTTGACACAGTGCTTTCACCACTTGCAAATCGTGGCTAATAAACAAATAGCTCATCTGTTCTTGCTGCTGCAAACGGCGTAACAGCTGCACGACAGCACGTTGCGTGGTACGGTCTAAGGCAGAAGTCGGCTCATCCATAATTAACAGTTTAGGACGCAGCACCAACGCGCGTGCTAATGCAATCCGTTGACGTTGCCCACCCGACAATTCATGCGGATAGCGTTGTTTAAAACTCACAGGCAATTCCACTTTGCTTAGAGCTTCATCAATGCGCTGGATGATTTCAGGCTTGGACAATTGTTGCAATGCCAAACCCTCACCAATGGTTTGCTCCACATTTAAACGTGGATTTAAGCTGCTAAACGGGTCTTGAAATACAATTTGAAACTGCTGACGTAAGGGACGCAATTGGCGTTCATTCAGTTGATTCAGATCTTGCCCAAGTAGTTCAATTTTTCCCTCACTTTCAATCAGTCTTGCAATGGAAAGTGCCAATGAACTTTTACCCGAACCGCTTTCACCAACAATACCAATCGATTGACCTTGCGGAAGTTCGAAGCTTAACGGTTCAACCGCAACCACATAATCTTTAACCCGATTCAGCAAGCCTTGTTTAATCGGGAATTTCACAGCAACCTGATCTAACGCCAAAACAGTCGGCAACTCATCAATTTGCAAAGCTTCGCCAAAATCATGGTTTAACAAATTTTGAGTATAGGCTTGCTGCGGTCTATTAAAAATATCTGCCACACTGCCCTGTTCTTCGACCCGTCCCTGATTCATGACAATGACCTGATCTGCATAGTGTTTGACCAAGTTCAAATCGTGGCTGATCAAAATCATAGCCATATTATGACGCACTTGCAGGCTTTTTAGTAAATCCAAAATCTGCGCCTGCAAAGTGACATCTAAAGCAGTGGTTGGTTCATCGGCAATTAAAATATCGGGATCAAGTGCCAACGCCATTGCGATCATCACTCGCTGACGTTGCCCCCCAGATAATTCATGTGGGTAACGCTTTAGTTTTTCTTCAGGCTGAGGAATGCCAACATCCTCAAGTAATTGCAATACCCGAGCACGCGTTTTTTCCTTGCTCCAACCTTGGAGCAACAAACTTTCACCAATAATTTTTTCCACGCGATGCAACGGATTTAAAGCCGTCATCGGTTCCTGAAAAATCATGGCAATTTTTTGACCACGAACTTGCCGCAATTGTTGCGGTTTAAGGCGAAGTAAATCCTGTTCTGCAAAGATTGCCTGACCTTGCACCTGTAAATGTTCGGGCAATAAACCTAGCAACGCCAAACTGCTAATAGATTTTCCAGAACCACTTTCACCGACTAACGCAATAGTTTCGCCTGCATGCAGCTCAAAGTTTAAATCGTGCAGCAAAACCTGTTCCTGCTGCCGAATATGCAGATGACTGACTGTTAGCAATACTGCAGGCTGTGACGCATTTGAAGGTTTAACGTCTTGGATCGAATGCATCACGGGTCGCTTCTCCAATATAAATCAACAAGGACAGCACAATCGCTAAGGTAAAAAAGCCTGACAACGCTAACCACGGTGCATTTAAATTATTTTTGCCTTGTAACAGCAACTCACCTAAAGATGCTGCATCGGGCGGTAAGCCATAACCTAAAAAATCCAGTGCAGTTAAAGCTGTAATATTGGCGGTTAGCATTAATGGCAACTGCGACAAACTCGAACTCATGGCATTGGGTAAAATATGCCGAAACATAATGGTACGATCGGTTACGCCTAAACTTCGCGCTGCACGGACATAGTCAAAATTTCGGGCGCGTAAAAATTCTGCTCGAACCAAGCCGACCAGTGTCGTCCAGCCAAATAACAGCATAATCACAAATAGCCAATACACACTTGGGGTAAACATGCTGACCAAAATCATCACCATGAACAGCATCGGTAAACCACCCCACACCTCTAAAACGCGCTGACCAATTAAATCGACCCAGCCGCCATAGTAGCCCTGAATTGCCCCGACCAAAATGCCCAAAGCTGCCGATGCAAAAGTCAATGCAAAGCCAAATAACAACGATACACGCAAGCCATATAAAATTCGCGCCAACACATCGCGCCCTTGGTCATCTGTACCTAGCCAATTTTGTGCAGTTGGTGCAGAAGGTACAGGAACGGCCAAATCTAAATTCGGGGTCTGGTAAGAAAACTCAATGAGCGGCCAAACTGCCCATCCTCGGTCTGCAATCAGTTGTTGCACCACTGGGTCTTTATAATCTGCTTCGGTTTCAAATACACCGCCAAAGGTCGTTTCAGGATAAGCCTTGAACACTGGCAGATATAAAGATTGCTCATATTTGACCAATAACGGTTTATCATTGGCAATCAGTTCTGCCGCCAAAGACAACACAAAAATAATGATAAAGACAATGAAACAACCCAAACCCAATTTATTCTGTTTAAAACGCTGCACACGCGCCTGCATGATCGGTGACATTATTTTGCCCCTCGCGATTCAAAACTAATACGTGGGTCAATCACCTGATATAACACATCGCTGATTAAGCGTAGAATTAAGCCCAATAAGGTAAAAATAAACAAAGTGCCAAAAATTACAGGATAATCACGCTGTACAATCGCCTCAAAACCAAGCAGGCCTAATCCATCCAAATTAAAAATAATTTCGATGAACAAGTTCCCGACAAAGAAAATACCCACCAACGCTTCGGGCAAACCTGCAATTACAATTAGCATGGCATTACGAAACACATGCCCATATAACACACGCGATTCGGTTAGACCTTTAGAACGTGCCGCCAACACATACTGCTTGTTTAATTCTTCCATAAACGAGTATTTGGTGAGATAAGTCAGCCCTGCAAAACCACCAATCACCATCGCCAATAAAGGCAAAGTTATGTGCCAAAAATAATCGGTAATTTTTCCCCACAGACTTAATTGTGCAAAGTTCTCAGACACCAAACCCTGTAAGGGGAACCACTGAAAATATGAACCACCCGCAAAAAATACAATCAGCAAAATAGCAAAGGCAAACGCAGGAATGGCATAACCGACTGCCAACAAAATAGAAGTGGCTTTATCAAACAACAAGCCATGCTGACGGGCTTTTTTAATGCCTAAAGGAATAGAAATTAAATAAATCAGCAAGGTGCTCCATAAACCTAAAGATAGCGATACAGGTAATTTTTCCCATAACAATTGGGTCACAGGTTTATCTTTAAAAAAGCTGGTGCCAAAATCGAACTGCACATAGCTGGTGAGCATTTGCCAAAAGCGTTCATGTGCAGGTTTATCGAATCCATATTGCGCTTCGATTTTTGCAACCATTTCATCACTTAAACCTTTAGCACCTTGATAATTGCTGCTATTGGAGGTTGCAGCAGTTTCACCGCCTGTCGCCCCCATGCCCTGAAAGGCTTCGGCTTGCTGAATCGCCTGTTCGACTGGACCGCCCGGTGCAATTTGAATCACCACAAAGTTAATCAATAAAACGAAAAACAAGGTTGGAATAATCAGGAGCAATCTTTTGAGTATGTATGTGCCCATGTACTTACCTTTTGGCAATGTTCTGGTTTATCGCAAACACTGTCATGCTTGAGTTTTAAAATCGTTATTGTTGACGTAAATAATGTGCAACTTTCTTGGCTTGGGCAGCATCACTCCACCAATAATCAATTCCTGCCGATAGTTTAGGTTTGATGGCGGGCTGACGATACATATTCCAATAGGCATACCAGTTTTCACCTTTGCCATAGGTTGGAATTTGATAATACCCCGCACGCAATAAACGATCCAAAACTTTGGTACGCACAATCAATTGTTCACGATTAGGCGCACGAATCAACTGTTGTACCACTTCATCAATTACTGGGTTTTTAATGCCTGCGTAATTATAGTTTCCTGGTTGATCTGCGGCAGCACCACTCCAAAGCTGTGCTTGCTCATTGCCTGGACTTAAAGATTGCGGCATGACACTGGTGGTCATATCAAAATCGGCACGGCGCATGCGTTCAATATATTGCGGCACATCGACATGCCGAATATTTACCGTAACGCCCAGACGTTTCATATTGCGCACAAAAGGCACTAATGTGCGTTGCAAACCATCCTGATGAATTAAAAATTCAATTTGAATGGCTTTGCCTTTGGCATCGACCAATTTACCTTGCTGAAAACGATAACCCGCTTTCAAAAGCAATTCACGGGCTTTAAGCAAGCCGTTACGGTTAAAGCCACTGGCATCAGTCACAGGATACTGCCAATTTTGCAATACGCCTTGGCGTTGAATAGGATGCAGCTTGGCCAAATAGGGTTTTAAAACAGACAATTCTGCGGCTGAAGGTGTGCCTTTGGCTTCTAATTCACTGTTAGAAAAATAACTTTGCAAACGGCGATATTGCCCATAAAACAAGGCTTTGTTTTGCCATTCAAAATCATAAGCGTAGGTTAAAGCCTGCCTAAAACGAATATCCTGAAACGCATGTCTGCGGGTATTAAAAACAAAACTTTGGGTCGGAATTGGGTTTTGGTGCTGAAATTTATGCTTGACCACCATGCCCGCATTCACAGCAGGAAAACGATATTCAGTGACCCATTTTCGTGCGGTATATTCTTCATGCAACGTGTATTGCCCCGACTTAAACCCTTCGAAGGCAATATCCAGATTGCGATAATAAACATACTTCAGGCGGTCAAAATTATAGCGCCCTTTATTTACGGGTAAATCTTTGCCCCAATAATTTGGATTACGCTTATAAGTAATGCTGCGCCCTGCATCAATCCGCTCAATAAGATACGGCCCTGAACCTAAAATCGGTTCTAGTGTGATGCGGGTAAAGTCACGCTTTTGCCAGTCTTTTTTAGAATAGATTGGCATTTGCGACAAAATCAGCGGCATTTCTGCATTGTTAGTGGATTTAAAACTGACTTTAACCTGACGCTTAGACAAGACCGTGGTTTTATCTAAATCGGATAAATACATTTGCAAACCTGGATTAGACTTGGTCTGAAAAGCATCAAAACTGAATTTCACATCATCTGCTGTAACTGGGCTGCCATCACTAAATTTAGCTTTAGGATTTAAATGAAAAATGACAAATGCAGTTTGCTTGGGGTCATAGCTGACTTTTTCTGCCAATAAGGGATACATCACCCCCGGCTCATCTAAAGAACTGCTCATGAGTGAATCGAATATAAAACTCACCCCATCGGTTGAGCTGCCCTTGCCATTCATGTCATTTAAATTATCAAAAGTGCCATTACTGGCACGAATTAAATCGCCACCTTTGGGCGCTTGCGGGTTGGCATAAGGCATAGCCGAGCGCCCCACATACTGAGGCTGGCTATGTACGGCAATATAGGGCGTGGTTTGTAACGCAGCCCATCCAAACTGCGGCAAGACCACACAACCTAAAATACAGCCCAGATATTGATGTGTCTTTTTTATGGCAAATGACATGCACACAGCTCCTTGTGCAGTATTCCTGAGGATGCCGTCAAAACATGACATCCTCAGGATTAAACTTTACAGATTCGGGACTTTAATCACATCGCCAATACGCAATTGAGTATTTGGCTGCATATCATTTAAATCTGCCAATGCTTTGGTGTCGATGCCATAACGACTGGATAAGCCAATCAGCGTATCCCCACGTTTCACTTTATATTCAGTTACGGTTTTGGGAACTTGAATATTTTGTCCAATGCGTAAACCTGAACGTGGCGTTAAGTTATTTAAACTCGCCAATTCTGCAACCGACACACCCACACGGCTGGCAATCGAATTTAAAGACTCACCACTTTTAACGGTATAAGTTTCGGTGGCTTTACTACTGCTGCTTTTCGCAGCACTTACGACCTCTGTTTTTACTTCATTTTTTGCAGCGCTGGCATCGACTTTTAAGCGTTGTCCAATGCGGACATTGGCAGTACGTGAAAGATCATTCAGCTCTGCCAAATAATTCAATTGCAATTTATATTGGCGCGCAATACTGCTTAAAGTTTCCCCTGCTTTGACCACGTGAATATCATTGGTGGTTTCAGCCACCGCTTCAACTTGGGCTTTTTTCTCAGGAACATCCCCCGTGAGTTTAAGAATTTGTCCTGCTCTTAAACCACTGTTACGGCTTAGATTGTTTAAGTCTGCAATATAGTCTTGGCTGAGATTATATTTTGTCGAAATCGCCGATAAGGTATCGCCACGTTGTACCGTATAACGCTCAGGCACATTGACACCTGCAGGCACTTTGAGGGTTTGACCAATGCGCACACCGCTTTGCGTGCTTATATTATTTAAACTGGCGAGCTCTGCCAAAGAAATTTTGGCTTGGTTGGCAATGCTCGATAAAGTATCACCACGCTGTACTTGGTAGTTTTCAGTCGGATAGTTTGGCTCTGCTGCTTTTGTTTCTGACTTACTGGCTTCAGCTTTGCTCGCTTCCGTTTTTTGTGCAGTCACTTCATTTACAGGCACATTAATGCGTTGCCCAACCAATAAGCTACTGTTCGCTTTTAAACCTGGAGTTAAATCAGCCAATTCCTGATTTGACAAGGCATAACGGTCTGCAATCAGTTTTAAGTATTCGCCACGCTTCACTACGTAAGTTTTGGTTGCGATTTTTGCAGCCTGTTCTGCGGCTTTTTTGTCGGCTTCTGCTTTGGCTTTAGATGCAGCCGTTTCTTTTAAACTTAGACGCTGCCCTACAAATAAGCCACTGGTGGTGCTTAAGTTATTAAAATCTGCCAATTGTTTTACAGTTAAACCAAACTGACTGGCGACACCTGTTAAGGTATCATTGGCTTGCACCACGTATTGCTCAGGCATGGTTTTTGGCTTAGCAGGCTCTGCCTGTACTTGTGGCTTGGCGTCGTATAAATAAATACTGGTGCCCACATACAAAGTTGCATCTGGAGCAATTTGGTTCCACTTGGCAATATCACGCCAGTTCAAGCCATTTTTCATGGCAATACTGGCCAAGGTGTCCCCCGCTAACACGGTGTACGTGGTACGTTTGCCTTTTGGTGGTACGACCACCACTTCAGACTCCGTACGCACATAATTCTTACCTTGGTTACGCTTTGCTTCTTCTGAATCTAGGCGCGTATTTTCTGCCACACTTTTCGGGTAAGCAAAACCTTTGGTTAATTCTTTACCTTGCTGCTCTGCAACAGACAGACTGGTCTGAATAGCGGTCAGCTTAATTTTTCCATCGTATGGATCAACAATTTCAGTGCCTTGAGGCGCAATTTGTTTCAACTCAGCCACAAGTTGTTCTTGTTCTGCTTTAGAAGCCACAGGCTGCAACACTTCTTCTACAGTTTTATTGCTACCTTCTGCCTGCACTGCTGCAAGAATTTGCTCACGCTCAGTATTGGAAATTGGTGGTTCAATCCGCACAGGCTGAATATTGGCAGCAGGTGTAACAGCAACAGGAATACGCGGCGCACTTGGAATATCGCTACCCGCAGCAAATGCTGCCAAAGCGTCCGAACCTTGTGGCGTACGTGACAAACGTGTAGGCGTAGTCGTTGCTGGTTTTGAAACACTGGCTGTAGTCGATGCTGTGCTTGGTGTAGTGGTAGTTGTGACTGCCGTAGAGGCAGCAGGCTTGCCTGTAGTCGTTCTGGTTGTTGTACTGGTCGTTAACGCAGGTGGCTCAGATTTAGATGGTGTAATGGTCACACCAGAAGATGAAAACGATGGTGTGTTGCTGCTATTGCTTGCCCATAAACCGCCACCACCTTGTAGTTTTTTCAATAGTGCATCGACTGTTGGGCTTAAATCTGCAGGAATCAAAATACGCATTGGACTTTGGGTGTCAATCCGATCCCCACGATGTCCAGGGTTAAGCGAATACAGTTCGGCACGGCTGAGACCGGTAATATTGGCCACATCATTTAAATTCACCGCGCCCACATTAATTTCACGGAAGTGTGGACGGTTGGCAATTGGGGGTAAAGACACGCCATAAGCATGCGGGCTTTTAATAATTTGTGCTACCGCCAAGAAACGCGGCACATAGTTCATGGTTTCTTGCGGCAGTTTTAAAGACCAATAATCGGTTGGTAAACCTGCAGCTTTATTGCGGTTAATGGCTTGTTGAATACGACCCGGGCCTGCGTTATAAGCCGCCAATGCCAATTCCCAAGAACCAAACTGATTATACAAACTGCCCAAAAACTCATAGGCAGCACGAGTCGACTCCACGACATCTCGGCGACCATCGTACATCGAAGTTTGTTTTAAGCCGTAAATACGCCCTGTACTTGGAATGAACTGCCATAAACCTGCGGCAGCTGCGCTACTGGTTGCTGCAGGGTCATAGGAACTTTCAATCACAGGTAACAACGCCAATTCAGTTGGCATACCACGACGTTCAGCTTCTTTAACCGTGTGATACAAATAACGTGACGCACGCGCACTTAAACGATCCAAATACGGTTGACGTGAAATAAACCAGCCTCGCTGCGCTTCAATACGTGGGTTCCAATGGTTTAAATCCATTTTGAAACCAACGGTCATACGCTTCCAGACATCACCGTGTTTTAAAATTAATAAACGGTCACCTTCTACCGCGCGCATATCGGTTGCAGAGAGTAAATCTTCCAGACCATCTAAAGTACTGGCATCTAAATAACCCGAACCGACCTGACTTGAAGTGAGTGGCTTGCTCGCACCCTGCGTCGAGCTACAGCCCGTCATCAAGCCAAGGGCAGCCAATGCTGAACCTAAAACTGTAATTTTTAAAAATGAAGGTAAAGTCGGCTGCCACATGCGCGTGGTTGGTTTATACATAAAAAAATCCAAACAACTCGTATATAAATTATTTTTTAGACTTGCCATTGTAGTAGAGCTAGACAACGACACAAGGCATTAATTTAGCGCGTTTCGTCTATAAATGTTACAAGAAATTAAAAAATAGACAGGATTTACACGTCTAAACCGAATTTGCGATATACAATAGCTTTTCATTTTGATTTATTTTGCACAACCTGCGGATCTGATTTATGTCTCAAACAATCACTTTATATGTTGATGGTGCTTGTCGTGGTAATCCTGGCTTGGGTGGCTGGGGTGCGTATATTGTTACCGAACAAGAAGAACATAAATTATATGGTGGCGAAGCTCAAACCACCAATAACCGTATGGAATTGACTGCAGCGATTGAAGGCATTTTATTTTGCCCAATGGATGCCAAGCTGATTATTTGGACTGACTCCAATTACGTCAAACAAGGCATTACCGAGTGGATTCACGGCTGGAAAAAGAAAAACTGGAAAGATGTCAAAAACCCTGACCTTTGGCAAAAATTAGATGCCACCTGTCAAGGGCGTGAAATTGAATGGCACTGGATTAAAGGTCATGCAGGACATGTAGGCAATGAAATGGCAGATCAGCTTGCCAATTTAGGTGCAGATCAAATTCAGAAAACCTTAACTACAAATACGGCTCAACACATTCGCCCTGCGCTCGAGCTTACCCCAAATGATAAAAAAAAAGCGGAATCTGATTGGTTGCTCGACGATCCTTTCGGTTTTGACTTGATCGAAGAAGATGTAGAAATTGAAACAAGTACGCTGCATCGTCCTGTAGAAATCGACGTACACAACAATCATCAGGTCAAGGTCGATCTTGAAATAATGCAGACGCCAACCACACGCCTAGCCACAGAAACAGAAACAGAAACAGAAACAGAAACAGAAACAGAAACAGAAACAGAAACAGAAACAGAAACAGAAACAGAAACAGAAACAGAAACAACAATTGAAACTGCAATCAATGCCGTTGAAGCCGATACAGCAGCAGTAAATGATCTTTCCAATCATCCACACATTGTGATTACCCCTGCCACGCTAAGCTTACATGGTCCACGCCAATTGATTCTAGATACTGAAACCACAGGTTTTTACTATCAAGATGGTGACCGAATTATTGAAGTCGGTGCGCTGGAAATGATTAACCGTAAACTCACGGGCAGTTCCATCCACATTTATATTCAGCCTGAAAAACTGGTCGGTGAATCAGAAAACATTCACGGTATTTCAGATGAGTTCTTAAAAGACAAACCCAAGTTTGCCGAAATTGCCGATGTGCTGTATCAATATCTTAAAGGTGCAGAAATTATTGCGCATAACGCCACCTTCGATATGAACTTCTTAGATATGGAGTTCAGTCGTGCGGGGTTGGGCAATTTGTCCGAAGTATGCGAAGTGACCGACTCACTGCTCATGGCAAAAAGTAAGCATCCTGGGCAAAAAAACTCACTCGATGCGCTCGTCAGACGCTATGAAATTCCTGCGCGTGACCGTACGTTCCACGGCGCATTACTAGATGCTGAAATTCTAGCCGATGTTTACTTGGCAATGACTGGCGGACAAGTCGCCTTTGATATGGATGCTCTGTCTGCAAGCGAAGAACAGCAACGTCAAAGTGATCGTTTAAGTATTGATATTGATCTTGCTGTGATTCTGCCATCAGAAGAAGAATTGGCTGCACATGAGAATTGGGTCAAACAATTTGAAGAAAAACACGGTAAACCTTGCTTTTTTGCCAAATAAAATCTACGAGTTTTGTAATTTTATGTATTTAAAGATTTGCCAGTTCAGTTATAGTTAAAGCAAATAGGACTTTGTGTATTTTGCAAAGAACCAACAAACAGATAAAACACTAGGAAAGGTGCAGATCCATGTCTTACCAAACCTCTATACATTTTGATCCAACTGCCTTACTGATAATAAAAAATGAGGTTGATAATTCTATCAAACTGGTTGAATCCGCAGTAAGCACCTTAGCAGAAGATCAAACTTTGCCTTTTGGGATTGATGATGCACTGAATCAGTTTGAACAGTGTGCTCAGGTTTTAGCCTTAATTGATATGGAAAGCTTGGCAAAAATTGCGCAATACTCAGCAGAGCTGATGCGTAAAATTATGGGGAATCCAAGCAATATCAACACGCTGGAAGTCATTGCACTTAGCGAAGGCACCACCATGCTCAAGCGTTATATTGAGTTTATTTGCCTACGTGAAGTTAAAATTCCACAATTCCTACTCGACACTTTAAACCGTTTAGAATTGGCATTGGGTAAACCATTGACTCAGGAAGGTCAGCATATTGAAACTTTATTGGACTGCATCACTCCAAGTTTCCAATTGCCGCAAGTGCCTTCTTTAGAAAAGTCGGCTTATGTGCATCGCTTATATAAACTGTCATTACATAAGCTGCTCAAGCAAGAAGAATCTGCCATGGATCTTCAAGCGATTAAACTGGTAGGAACGTATTTGGCAGGTTTGGCAGAACAACATCCGAGTCAGCAATATTGGGGCTTAGTACACGTTGCCTTTAACCATATTGATAACTTGTTGTTGAATGAGCCACGTTTGCGTACTTTTATTAGTATTGAGCACAATATGCGTCAATACTTTGCTACGCCAGAAAGCTTTACCGCCAGCTTGTCTGATCTTGCGAATGTGTTGAGCCTGTGTATTAGTCAAGAAGATGAAATTTCTCAACATATTCGCAGTCAAATGAATATTGGTGAAGACTTACTCACCGACATGCAGCTCCAAGTATTCAGCCGTCATTTATATGGTCCAGATTTTGACACCATGCATACCATTAGCGATTTGGTCACCACAGAAATGACACAAATTCGCAATGATATTGAATACAACTATCAAAACATGAGTCCTGAAAAAACGCTGGAATTACAAGGCAAATTAACAGAGTTAGCAAACTTGTTTAAAGTCTTGAACTTAAATGAAGCGCATTTGGACTTACAACGCCAAGCTGAATCATTAAGCCGTCCTGAATTACTCAAAGATGAAAACTTTGCCCAGCAATTAATGAACGTGATTTTATCGGCCATGAACTCAATCGGTGTGCTTGAACGTCACCACACCTCTAGCCGTTTGCAGTTACGTGTAAATAACATGAACATTTCGCTAGATCGTTTAGATGAAGCACACGAAGCCTTGCTGACTGAAACCAAGTTACTGATTGACTTAATCACGCAAACACTGACACAGCACCTACAAACTCAAAGTGTTGCAGATTTAGAGCATACTTCAGCGCAAATTCGTGAAGTTGCAGGGGCAATGTTGTTCTTGAATGCTGAAAGTGGTCAAAAAGCACTGAAAGTATCTGCAGATTTTGTGCATGCACAAGTCGAAGCAGGACAAAACTTAACTGCTGAACAAGTCAACAATATCTTAGATACGCTTGCCAGTGCAGACATGCTGATTGACAATTTAAAGAACAAACAACCTGTTCTACAAAGCATGTTTAAGGTAGCATTGGACAGTAGTGAAAAATTGAAAACTGTAGCCTAATGACTGAACTCTCACTTGCATATATTTTTCAGCAACAACAACTTTTGGTCGATGAAAACTTCCAATTACCACGTGTGGAAAAGTTGGCAAGTGATTTAAGTTTTAGCTCGGGTGATCAAGTGATTGCCCGAGATCTGCTTGAAGATGAATCCATTCCTGAAGGCTTTCAACTGGTGCCTATCCGACAACTTTTACAAGTCTGGAACACCCAACAGTTTGAACAAGCCAGCCGTGCTATTCAGTTACTCGAATGGCGTCGCAACCACAAATTCTGCAGCCATTGCGGTCATAAAACCGAAGTCCATGCGACTCAATATGCCATGGTCTGCCCAGCTTGTGGCTATCACCAATATCCGCGCGTAAATCCATGTGTCATTACCGTGATTACTCGTGGTGAAGATGAAGTCTTATTGGCGCGTAATGCACGCAATAAACTGCCCATTTACGGTTTAATCGCAGGCTTTGTTGAAGTGGGTGAAACACTCGAAGAAGCAGTACGTCGTGAAACTTTTGAAGAAGTTGGCGTACAACTTAAAAATATTCAGTATCTTGCCAGCCAGCCGTGGCCTTTTCCAAGTAACTTAATGATCGCCTTTAAAGCTGAATATGCAGGCGGTGAAATTCAGTTACAGGAAGAAGAAATTCGTGATGCACAGTTCTTTAAGTTTGATCAACTGCCTGATATTCCATTTAAAGGCAGTATCGCCCATGCCATGATTATGCATGTGACCCAAGGCACGCCTGTGGCAGATGACACCAAAGCTTGGCTATAAGTCTAATTCGCAATCTTGCATTTAAAAAACCGTTGCACCCCATAAGCTGCAACGGTTTTTTTAATTACCATTTTCCACAGAAGATCAATCAACATCACGCATCTTTAAGTGCCTGATCTAAAGCACGCATAATTTGGCGTTTGGTCGCAAAGAAACGACTAAACAAACTCGACACCGATGCCATAACACTGACATGCCCTGTTTTTGGAATGACAATAATTTCACTATGATTGCCATATTTCTTTAATACGTGGTCGAAGTCTGTGGCATTACTTGCCCCCACAATTTGATCTTTTTCTGCCACCAATAAATAGTGTTTGACTGAATTCGGCTCCACAAAATAATACGGCATCACATCCTGATACGGCACCTCTTGATCAAAGGCATCGGCACATAGCGGATCATCCTTATAATCAAAATGATAAGGCCCTGCCAAACCAATAATCGCACGAATGTGATCTTTACAGCTTAAAGCATAGGGCTGGGGATGGTACAACAAGGACATCACATTAAATGCCCCAGCCGAATGTCCCATCAATACCACCTGTGCCGTAGAAATACCCAGTTTGTGTTGCTGCTGAGTCAAGTAATTCAGTGCAAGAGTTAAATCATCAATATAGGTGGGAAAAATATGCTGTGGCGCGAGTTGATAGTTCATCACCGCAACATCAAAGCCTTCTTTTGCAAAAGCTTCGCCCACAAAACGATAATCCTGCTTATCGCCACGTGACCATGCCCCACCATGCACAAACACCATGAGTGGACGCTGCGGGCGTGGTGTTATGGTGCGGTACAAATCCAAACGATGCCGTGCGCGTAAACCATAAGCAATATTGCTTTGAACGGTATAACCCTGACGTGGCGTTAAACGGTTCAGCGCATAGCTGCCCAAATCATACAGGCGAAATTCTTCATAAATACGTTTCGCCTGTTCTAAAGTTTTATTCAGTTGTTTAAACCAGTGTTCCACATTATTGAACATGTGTCGGTTCAACCTGATCTGGGTCAATCGCGACTGGCGTTTGTGTTTCTGGAGCAACCATTGGGCTGACAAAGTTCGCATTGTTGCTCGGTTGTAGCTCAATATTATCAATCAGGGTAATAATTTTAGTGACATTGCCCACTTGTTGTAGCACTTGGTTTAAATCCTGCAATTCTGCATTGTTTAAACGTCCCATCACATACAACACACCATCTTCGGTATGAACACGCACTTTGCTGTCTGACACCACAGGTGCTTTCATAATCAAACCACGGGTATTTGCAGTAACCGTGGTGTCCTGCATAATGGTGCTATAGCTGATTTGATTACCCACTGTAATATAATTGTGGATGGTTTTTACATCACTCATGGCACGCACATTGTCTTCTGCCAACTGTTTTAAATGCGCGTCAGGCACTTGCCCTGTCAACAACACATTGCCATGAAAACTTTCTATATTGACACGTGATTGTTTAAAACGTGAATCCAGTTTATATAAATTAATTTTTGCAGTACGTTCAATAGAGTTATCTATAAACACTTGCCCAAGTGAGCGTGCACCACTTTCTGTACCCACTGGCGCAGTGCCTGTGCCACTTGAAATAAAACTTGCACAACCCGATAAACTTGCTACACACAGCAAGGTCACTGCAATACGCTTGAACACTCAGCAAGACTCCTATTATTTTCTTTCAATTCTGGCTTGTGCTGTGCATTTCATCCTTAGATTTGCACAATCAACAATACACCGACTGATGCTTTTGCTTTAAATTTCACTCAAAGATTAATCAAGTCTGCATCAAAAGTAAAAGCATTTTCAATCCATTGCAAATCATACGGGAATTTGGAAAAGTCTTGCTGTACTGTTTTTGCAAATTGCTGAGAAAAATCAAAGCAAATCACATCAAAACGACAATAATATTCTGAATAGTGTGGATATTCTGTTAAAAACTGCATGGCGGTTTTCATAATTTTACGCTGCTTAGATGCAGACACCACTTCGTAGGCTTTGCCATAGCCAGTTTGCGAACGCGCTTTAACTTCTACAAAAATCAGTTGTTCTGCTTGAATAAAAATACCATCTATTTCACCAAAAACACTGTGATAATTCTGCTCCAGCATACGCCAACCGTGTTGATGTAAATATTGCCAAGCCGTCTGCTCTGCCCATGTGCCAATGCTTTGCTGCAGTGTTTTTTGATTCATGCTATATCCGATTTTTTTTATTTTGTTATGGTGCGCAATCGTAGTATTCGCTGAAGTGCGATGACGCGAGTTTCACACGCCAGACTGCAATTCAGGTAGAATAAGCGCTTGGTCTGTAACTTGTATCAGACGCAAGCCAATACTGCTGTTGTTTCGTGTTCCATCATTTTTATTTTAGTTTGCTATTTCCCACGGAGAAAACTCAATGAGTGCCCAGTTATTTGTTGTTGCTACCCCAATTGGTCACTTAGATGATATGAGCTACCGTTCAATTGATGTGCTCAAATCGGTCAGCCTAATTGCCGCTGAAGATACCCGCACCTCTGCACAATTAATGAAACATTTTAATATTTCAACTCCGCTTACAGCCTGCCATGAACACAACGAAAGCAACAAGATTGATATTTTAGTCCAAAAATTACTCAATGGCGAAGATATTGCGCTCATTAGCGATGCAGGTACACCACTGATTAGCGACCCAGGTTTTAAACTGGTTCGTGCAGCACAAGCCAATGGTATTCGTGTGATTCCTGTGCCGGGTGCATGTGCAGCCATTGCAGCGCTCAGTGCGGTTGGCTTACCAAGTGATCGCTTTAGTTTTCAGGGATTTCTCGCTTCTAAACAGTCACAGCGATTACAACAACTTGAAAAGCTAAAAGATGAAACCCAAACCCTGATTTTTTATGAAGCACCACATCGAATTTTAGATTCAGTCAAAGATATGGCTGCCGTGTTTGGTGCAGATCGCCCTGTTGGCTTTGCCCGTGAAATCACCAAAACCTTTGAAACCATTAAAAAAATGACTTTAGGTGAATTGGCTGAATTTATCGCAGCAGATCATCATCAACAAAAAGGTGAAATTGTATTGGTGGTGGGGGGAGCGAGCGAAGAAAAAGACATGGAACAAGAAAAATTAGATCAATTATTGCAGCGTTTGTTGCAAGATTTATCGGTAAAAGCAGCATCACAATTGGCGGCTGATCTAACAGGGATTAAAAAGAAAATTGCCTATCAACGTGCGTTGGAATTAAGCCAAGCAGCTGAATAAGCCGATTGAGCAATAACAGTGATGACGATCATCGCGCATAAAAAAAAGCATCACCCTTTATACAAGGTGATGCTTTTTTATGTTGAAGGTATAAGCATTAGAGCAGCCTGCATAGTAAGCATCCCGCCCTAACTCACTCAACAGTTCAACGAATAAATTCAATCAACAAGTTCAGCAAGCACGTTCAACAGATTAGTCGCGCGCAGACTCATCTGGTGGCACTTCGGTAATTTTTCCGCCACGCGCCAAGAATGCAGCCACTTCATCTTCCAATGCCTGACGCTGTTTTAGTTTGGCAGTTACAGTGAGAGTTTCTGCTTCTGCAAGATCACCATCTACAGCACCTTCTTCTGATTCTGCTGCACCTTTTTCAGCCGCTTTCGCTTCATCTTCGTCTACAGTTGAATCTTCTACATCATCGTAATCGTTCATGTCCGTCATCTTAATCTCCCCACAAATGACTTCAATTTAGTCCAAGTGAAAACTGGTTATGAATTACGATGAAATTTAGCAATCTCTTGGCCTTTCGCATAGAGTCTAGATTAAAAAAAACGTATCTTTTTTAACCAAATTCGTAATCAGGTATGTATGACCGTACAAAAAACGACTGTTTTGCTTTAAACCGCGTAGCGTGTGTCTTTAAGCAGGCTTAATCCACTGGCTTGTGACATAAAGGCATCTTTTAACGCAGGCAGCTGCTCCACCTGTTTTAAACCAAAGTTACGTGCCCACACCACAGGGAATAAAGTGGTGGTTTCCATCCAGCCAATCGCAGACATACTATGCATCATGGCATCATTTTGTCCTTTACGACGATGCTCGTAACGCTTTAAAGTTTGCTCATGCGCCCAAACACCACGTTTGAAATCATGCAACAACACATCGCACAGTACGGCTGCATCCAGACAACCAATATTCACGCCCTGCCCTGCAAGCGGATGAATTACATGCGCGGCATCACCAATAAGTGCCAAACCATCTTGCACATAACGCTGCGCTGCACGTGCTTTCAGTGGGAAAATAGCACGTGGGGTTGCCTCTAAGACTTCCCCAAGCATGTGATGACTTTCACGAGTCAAAAGTTGGGTAAAGTCGTCATCATTCAGTTTGGCATATTCTTCGGCATAGTCATCAGGCAAAGTCCAAACAATCGACTGCCAATGCCCTTCCTGCTCGGCGTGTAAACTTGCCATCGGTAAATAGGCCAAAGGACCAGTTTCTAAGAAAATTTGACGTGCAACATGCTGATGCGGCTGCGCAGTACGAATTGCACAGGTTAGACCTGCCTGACGATAATCCAACACATCAAAATCAATAAAGGCTTGTTCGCGCACAAAGGAGTTAGCACCATCTGCGCCAATGACTAGCTTAGTCTGTAATTGTGTACCATCGGCCAAATAAATGTGCCAAACGCCAACACCACGCTCTAAACGGGTCACTTTGACTTGCGTTCGATAATCTTGCACTTGTTGCAACATTTGCTGCTGAATCGCTAGATTTAAAATGCTTGGCTCGACCATTGAACCCAGAGCCTGCTCAATAGCGGGTGTACGTTCGTTACTTGCCCCAAAGTTAATTTCGCCATAGCCATTTTTATTCCAAACCTGCATGCCGCTATACGGCATATGTCGCGCCAGTTTAGACCAGACATTGACTGTTTTTAACAGGTGGATGGTGGCCTGACTTAAAGCCAATACACGCGGATTGGCAACTGCAAGGGTTTTCTCTGCATCTAAAATAGGTGCGGCATCTAAAACTGTAGCCTGCACACCCCCTTGTGCCAATAAAAGTGCAGTTAAGCCTCCCACCAAGCCGCCACCAATAATGACGACATCTAACACTTGCGTTTGTTGATTTGCTGTGATCATGCTTTTAACCCCATGGCATAATTGGCGACCAAAGGTTTAATGCCTGGAATGGTATCAAACGCGACTAAGCCTGTATTACGCATAAATTTCAGGATTGGGTTTTGATTGCTAAATCCACGTACCACGCTGTCACAGAATTTAATGACTCGCTGTTGATCTTTCAAACGCGATTGTTCATAGTCACGCAGCATTGCAGCATCGCCTAAATCTGCTGACTGTGCCGCCTGTTCGGTGAGATAACGCAATAATACGTAAGCATCTCGCATACACAAGTTAAAGCCCTGCCCTGCGACTGGGTGAATGGTATGCGCTGCATTACCCATCAGTACAACGCGACCAACCGCCTGTTTTTCTGCCAGAACTTGTGACAATGGAAAACTAAAACGACGTCCTGTTTTTTCAAACTTCCCTGCACGATCACCATAGGCTTGTTGCAAGGCATTTAAAAAGTGTTGATCATTTTCATCGCCAATCCATTCATGTTCTGTACCTTTTGGCACAGGCCACACCACAGAACGGCGATATTCACCTGGCAGGGGCAGCAACGCCAAAGGCCCTAAATGACTAAAACGCTCAAAACCCACATGCGCATGCGGCTTGGAGGTTTGCACTGTGGTCACAATCGCTACTTGGTCATAATCATGTTCCGATGCACCAATGCCCAAGGCTTTACGGCAGAAAGAATCACGACCATCGGCAGCAATCAGTAGTTTGGCAGCAAGCTGTAATTGTTCCTGACCACGTACCGCTTCAATATAGGCAAAATCTGCATCTTGTTTAAGACTGGTGACCTGCACACCATCAATCAATTCAATCAAAGGTTGTTTACGTACTTCGGTCAACAACACTCGACCTAACCATGCATTTTCAATCACCTGACCAAAGCTTTCGACTTTTTCTTGTTCGGCCAATAAACGTGCCTTGCCAAAACTATCTTGTTCGGTAATTTGAACTTCTAAAATAGGCGTAGCATGTTCTTGCAAGGCATCCCATAAACCTAGCTCTTGGTAAATTTGTACGCTGCGACGCGACAAGGCACTGTTACGTGCATCAAAACTGGAATGATACGGCGCAAGGCTGGCATCGTCATAATTGGGGTATTGAATCGCTTCTAGCAACTTCACTGCAATGTTTGACTTAGCCAACATCAAGGCTAAGCTTAGCCCGACCATACCACCGCCTACAATGATCACTTCTTGTTGCATGCCTTGATCCTTTTTATGAGGTATTCGACTTCAAAAGATTCAATCGAAATACGTATAATCTGTAATGGATTTTATCTTACCGCAAAGTCATTTATTTTTATAATGAATTAGTGTTGAAGCTATGGAAGATGATTAGACTTCTTGCAAATGTCCAATTCAAACTATAATTATTAGTCCCTCATCTTCTTGCTCCGAGCCATGTATGACACAAGAGAAGATAAATTCAATACTTAGTATTATTGATGGCTGATGATTGATTTTAGAATAAGCTCAACGATAAAAATGATCTCACATAATGGTTATTATACAAACTATCTTTGTAATGCATATTGCATTACAATATTTCCATACATTCAATAACTGAGAGAAGTGATGGCTACTGTTAATTTCAGGGTCGATGAAGCCCTTAAAGAAAAATCTTATTCAATCCTTAAAGAACAAGGTATCTCACCTACCGATTTCTTTACCAATATTCTTGAATATGTGGCAACGACTGGAAAGCTTCCAGTACAGAAAGCGTTGCTTTCAGAAGAAGATGCTGAACTATTGGCACTTGTCCGTAAACGCATGAATGATCCTAAAGAGATGTTCGAGGAAGTCACATTAGATGACTTATAATCTTTTACGTCATAAGGACTTCACTGCAGAATGGGAAAAGCTTCCGAGTGCTATCCGCGACCAATTCAAGAAAAAATTAGCCAAAGTCATTGAGCAGCCACATATTCCAAAGAACATGCTTAAAGGTGATCTTGCTGGCTGCTATAAAATCAAATTATTAAAAGCGGGTGTCCGACTTATTTATCAGGTCAAAGATGATCAGGTCGTTATTTTGCTCATTACCGTTGGAAAGCGTGCTGATAACATTGTTTATGATGAAGCAAAAAAGCGGATCAAAGACTAAAAATTATTTACATACTCAAAATTTACACGCGCTTTCTAATAAAAAAGCTGATCACTTGACCAGCTTTGATTAGACCCAATTAAGCAGATTTAGCTTTTGCCATCAATGCTTCAATCTCTTCTACGGTTTTCACCACTTTTGAAGTCAGATTCAATGGCCCGTTCGCAGTCGCAACAATATCATCTTCAATACGGATACCTATACCACGCCATTTAGCATCTACCGTTTCATCATCGGGTGCAATGTATAGACCCGGTTCAACGGTCACCACCATACCTTCTTCATAAACACGCCAGTCTTCACCGTGTTTATAGCTGCCGACATCATGCACATCCATGCCCAACCAATGCCCTGTACCGTGCATATAAAACTGGCGATAACTTTCCGAAGCAATAATTTCTTCTAAATTGCCCTGCATAATGCCTAGATCAAGCAAACCTTGCACCAAAATACGCACCGCAACATGGTGTGGTTCTTTATAGGAGTTACCAATTTGTACAGCTTCAATTGCTGCAATTTGCGCATCCAATACAATGTTATACAGTGCTTTTTGTTCTGGACTGAATTGACCATTCACGGGAAAAGTACGGGTAATATCTGAGGCATAGCACTGATATTCACAGGCTGCATCAATCAGGACTAAATCGCCATCTTTAAGCACTTTGTCATTTTCGACATAATGCAAAATGCAGGCATTTTCACCACCACCGACAATACTGTTATAGGCAGGTACGCAGCCATTTTTACCAAAAATATAATTCAGTTCAGCTTCTAGCTCATATTCCATCATGCCTGCTTTTACTGTTTGCATGGCACGAGTATGTGCTTCTGCACTAATATTTGAAGCAATTTGCATCAGTTCCAATTCAGACTCAGTTTTATGCAAACGCATTTCATCCAGCAAACGATCTAACTGAACAATTTTGGCAGGTGCAGTATTGCCTTGACGATGTTGTGCATCAGCTTGTTGGTTCCATGCCGCAACACGTACATCAAATTCAGTCTGATGCCCCAAGCGATAGTACAACGTGTCTTTATTGACAATTTTGGCGATGATTTCTGCATCTAATTGCGCAATTGCAAAAGACTCATCTGCCTCAAACAGCTCAATTGCACCTTCTAAACCTGCGCGATAACCATTCCAGATTTCCATTTCACGGTTACGTTCACGGCAGAACAACGTGTAGGTATAACCTTCATCAATTGATTCATAGGTTTCAATCACCGCAACTGCTTCAGGTTCAGCAAAACCTGTTAAATAGAAAAAACTGCTGTCGGCACGATATTTATAATCTGCATCACGATTACGCATTGCCACAGGACTGGTTGCAATAATTGCGACACTATTGGGTCCCATCAGTTCTGCAAGTTGATCACGACGTTCTTTAAATTCGACTTGAGTCAGTTTTTTCATAAATACGGTCTACATATATAAAATGATGAAAATATGATTGTTGTAATGACTTAAAGCACCTTACACCGACTTAACTTAGGCACACAACGCCCGATTAACTCGGACGGTGTGGCGTAAACATTTCAACAACAGCACTTGCGTTTTGTGTTGTTTGTACGGTTTGTTGACGCGACTTAGCATGTAAGTTTTGCAATAAAGAGCTTTCTTCTACAGGCACTTTTTTACGTCCTACAGATAAACTCACAGGAATCAAACGTACAAATTCATACAATTCCTGATAGCTTTCTTCGCCTTCTTCATCATTGTCTGAATCTTCAAATTCAACCGCAGCGACATCTTGTAAATGCTCAATCAGTTCGATTTCATCTGAACGAATATGCCCAGAAGCTAAACCAAACCCAAGCACGACGCCTGCACACCAATCCGCCAAAGCTTGCACACGTTCTTGTAAAAGATGTTCATCATCTGGCAACAACGGCAAATGATCCAACTCATCTTCAGACAAGGCATGTGCGACATCTTCTGATTCATCGGTTAAAAGTGAGAGTGCGGCTGGCTCTAATTCTGGCACATTTAAAGTTTCTAAAATCTGCTGCCATTCGGTTTCGGTTGGTGCATTTGTCACACAAACTATACCTGTCAGCAAGCCATGTAACTCACTTGGGCTTGAAATTTCTTCAATGTTAGAAAAATTGCGGAACCATTCCGACCAACCTGAAATATCGTCTTGCATTCGTTTATCCAATCTCTATACTTCGTATATATTACCTTTGTTTGCAATACTGTGCGACCACGATATGTTAGAAGAATTACAGCGTCTACAAGCGTATATTGGTGTTTTAAAAACACGAATTAATCATTATGAAAGTGAAAATGCCGCCCTCAGCACAGCCAAGCAAACTGCTGAGGAACAGCATCATGCTCAAATTGTTCAAAGAAACGGCATCATTACTGCCAAGCAAGATGAAATTGAGAATCTGACTGAGCAATTAAGCAGCACGCAAGCGCAATTACAGCAGTTAAATCAAGATGCGACAGCATTGGCAGATCGTTACAGTCGTTTGGAAAAAAGCTGTACTGATTTGAAAAACCGCTTTCAGGAAATTTTGGCTGAACGCAATGAATTACGCATTTTAAAAGAAAAAATGCTGAATGATCAGCGTTTAAATCAGCACGAAATTCAGACACTCAAACAAGAACGTGAAAGATTGTTACAAAAAAATGAGCATGCAAAAGCCAAAGTGGAAGCCATTATTCAGCGTCTTGCAATTTTAGGTACAGCTCAAGATCATCATGCGCAAGAAATTCAACAACTTGCCCACCCTGCCGAAGTGAGTGAGGAAGGTTAATATGTCAGTTCAAATTCCAATTGATTTACGTGTTTTAGGACATAGTTTCCGTTTAGCCACAACTGAAGAAAAAAGAGAAGATTTAGAGCGTGCAGCACAATTATTGAATGAACGCTATGATGAGTTTCGTCGTAAAGCGCCCAATATGGAACCGAGCAAACTGATTATTGTGGTGGCTTTAGAGTTGATGCAAGAGGTTCTTTCTATGAATAAATCTTTGCAGCATTATGAGCATTGTGAGCGTTTACTCAGCACCATTTTGCAAGAAGTTGAAGCCCTTACTTAAGTGGTGTTTTTTTGACTTAAGTTTGCATAAAGGCTATGCAAACAAGCTCTATCTTTATAGTTAATTCGTGAACATGAGTTGCCAAGCAACTGAGATGGGTTATACTAATTCTAACTCTGAGGTGTTCGCCAGCGAGTCTATATCCCTGCCGATACTTTAATCTTAGGATTGTGTTCTGCATATTTAGAGCGTATGCCCATCTCGTATGGGAAACCCAGCAAGTATGCGTCGCGTCCGCCTTGAACTTTTTCGGGTTCAGGGTAACGACATGCAGCGGCATCTTCGGAGCTATTTATTTTTAAATATCTAAAAATAAAATGTCTAAAAAATATAAAATCGTTTAGAAAAATGTATCAGCAGAAACCTTAAACCGCTCAGACAGCGCTTTAATATGACGAACATTCAACTGGCGTTTGCCGCTTAAAATCTCCGAAATCACAGATTGAGTTGCAACCTCTGCCAAGTCAGATTGACCTAATCCATGTTGCGCCATCAAAAAAGCTAAAGCAGCACGACCATCTCCATGAGGAATAGGCAGGTGTTCATTTTCATAAACAGAAACCAAGTCACCGAGTTGATGAATCAGCCCCATTAAAGGATGCGTTTCATCATCACCAACAATATCTAAAAGCTCATCTAAAGCCTCGACAAGTGCATGAAAATCTTTTTCATTTTCTGGTTTACTCAGCAAAGGAGCAACGTAGTGCCAGTGATCTACAGCCTGTTTAATCATTGCGTTCATACTAATCCTCCTTCCAATGACCTTTGTCATATTCTTTATGGGATAACACATGACGAATATACACACGCTTTGCCTGATACATCACAACAGCAATAAGTCGAATCTTATTCCCACCAATATCGAATACATGAAACTTTCCAACTTTATCAACTGCTGGAAATAACTGCTTCATTTCGGCAAAGTCTTTCGGATCATTTGCCTTAATAATTCGATACCAACCATCGAGTGCTGTTTCAGCCTGTGGCCACTTGTGCATTGCCTCTATAATTCTAGCGTGGGTGATCACATGCATAATATTTTATCGCATTTTGCTATAAATCAAGTATAAACTGATTATCGCATATTGCAATATTTTATAGCGAATTAAACAAACTCAGTTTCACCAACTTGATGATAGTGACGATTAAAATAAACCAACGCCTGATCTTGTTGATTTTTTTGAATAGCAACAATTGGGCAAATAAAAATAGTATGCGTCCCCACTTCTTGAATTTGTGAAATTTCACAATCAAAACTGACCAATGCATTTTTTAATATAGGAGCACCTGTTTCCAAAGCTGCCCATTCAGCCTGCTTAAAACGCTCATCGGAACTCAATTTTGATGAGGCAAATGCATTAGAAAGATGTTCTTGTTCTGCATTTAGCACATTCACACACAGCACTTTATTCTCTAAAAAACTGAGATGAGAACGCGATGATTTGTTCATACACACCAATAATGTTGGCGGTGTATCTGTCACGCTACATACCGCAGATGCAGTAAAACCATGACGTCCTGCATCTCCCATTGTCGTCACTACATTGACTGCACTTGATAAGAAAGACATTGCATTTTTGAAGTCTGTTGCTTTAACCATCACCGTATTCCAACACTCAACTTTTTTAGAAAGTTCAAAGGATGCTTTTTGCCTGAAAAAGCATCCCTGATTCACTTAACTTAAATTCACTTGGCTTGAATTCACTTCGCCTGATCGAACGCTTAACTAGATAATTCTTGGCGAATAATCTTCGTACCAGCAGCCAAAGCCTGTAACTTGCCTCGTGCAACCTGACGACTCAATGGTGCCATTCCACAGTTAGTCGATGGGTACAACTTGTTAGCATCGACAAATTGCAATGCTTTGCGCAATGTATCTGCAACTTCATCGGCTGTTTCAATCGTATTCGTTGCGACATCAATCGCACCCACCATCACCTTTTTACCACGGATAAGTTCAAGCAAATCCATCGGAACACGTGAGTTGTGACATTCCAGTGAGATAATATCCAAATTAGACTGCTGTAGTTTTGGGAAAACTGCTTCGTATTGACGCCATTCTGAGCCGAGTGTTTTTTTCCAATCGGTATTGGCTTTAATGCCATAGCCATAGCAAATATGCACGGCTGTTTCACATTTCAAACCTTCTAACGCGCGCTCTAATGTTGCCACGCCCCAGTCATTCACCTCATCAAAAAACACATTAAACGCAGGTTCATCAAACTGGATGATATCCACGCCTGCTGCTTCAAGTTCACGCGCTTCCTGATTCAGGATTTTGGCAAATTCCCACGCCAGTTTTTCACGGCTCTTGTAGTGCGCATCGTATAAAGTATCAATCATGGTCATAGGACCAGGCAGCGCCCATTTGATGGGTTGATCTGTCAGTGAACGCAGGAATTTGGCATCTTCAACAAAGACTGGTTTTTGCCTAGAAACTGCACCCACCACAGAAGGGACACTGGCATCATAACGATCACGAATTTTGACTGTTTCACGTTTTTCAAAATCGACACCTTCAAGGTGTTCAATAAAGGTGGTGACAAAATGCTGACGGGTTTGCTCCCCATCACTCACAATATCAATCTCTGCTTGCTGTTGTTCATGCAGTGATAGACGTAGCGCATCTTGTTTTGCGTCCAGTAATTCTTGCCCTGTTAATTTCCAAGCTGACCAAAGCTTTTCAGGTTCTGCGAGCCACGAAGGTTTAGGTAAACTGCCAGCCGTTGAGGTCGGTAATAAAATAGCCATTTTGAATCTTCTATCTGTATTTTAAGTTAAGCAACACGTTCTTGATTGGCAGCATGTAGCGGCACGAACTTGGCAGCCCATTGTTCAAGAATATCTTGATAAGGCTTGATAAAGTTTTCTTCAGTCCATTTGCCCTGCTTGACTGCCAACTGACCTCGCTCAACACGGTCATATACAACTTGGGTTAATGAATAATCCTGATAATTCAAACTTGGCTGATAGACCTCGCCTGCAGGTGAGTTGGTGTTATAAATTTCAGGACGATAAATTTTCTGGAAACTTTCCATAGTACTGATGGCACTGATCAACTCAAAATCTGTGTAATCATGCAGTAAATCGCCAGAAAAATAGAACGCAAGCGGTGCATTGCTATTTTCAGGTTTGAAGTAACGCACGGTTAAACCCATTTTTTCAAAATAGTCATCGGTTCGTGAATATTCATCATTTTTATATTCTGTACCTAAGACAGGATGCACATTGGTCGTACGATAATAAGTTTTTGTGGTTGATACGCTCAGGCAAATCACAGGTTGTTTTTGAAACTCAGCTTGGAACACTGCTGAACTGACCAAATGCTGATAAAGCTTGCCATGTAAATCACCAAAACTTTCAGGCTTTTCATTTACTTTGCAGCCTAATGCTGGCAAGACCACACTAAAATCATAATCACGAACATACGATGAAAAACTGTTGCCAATCATGCCTTCAATACGTTCATTTGTTTGATGATCTGTGATCGTACTTTTTAGCATTTCAATGAATGGAAAAGTTTTGCCATTTCCTTCAATATCAATTTCTGCAGAAATAATGTCGATTTCAAGCGAATAACGATCACCTTTTGGGTTATCGCAAGATGCCAGCGAGTTAAAACGATTATTGATCATCGCTAAAGTTCTGCGTAAATTTTCCTGACGGCTTTCACCACGCGCCAAATTTGCAAAATTGGTGGTTAAACGCGTGTTGTTAGCAGGTTCATAGTTTTCGTCAAAACGAATACGTTTAATTGAACAGGTGAATGGCTTTGTCATGATGATCTACTACCCAAATTTAAAAAGTTAAAATTTCTGAATGAGGGTATTTATACTGGAACGACAAAGTGAATAAAAATGATTTAACCTCAGTCCAAAGTGAATTTTATTCACCTTAATTTAAAATATGCAGCAAAACATCTAAAAATGATGGTTTTTCTGTTATCCCTTAAATTTAAAAATTAAAATAAATATTTCAATAACAACAAGTTAAAACCAAAAAATATTTTTATTCCGATAAATATTGAAGAGTATATTTTAGAGGACAGCACATAGTTCATTCAGCAGATTTCAGCCCTGAATGAATGAAACTCAGCTTGAAGTTAGAAAATCTCAGCTTCTGATTGGCTTGGTTTAGCATCTTCGTGATCAAAATGTATTCAGTTGGTCACATCAAAAAACAACGAGAAAAAATCGGCAGGCAAAAAAATAGGTCAATTCGTCAGTTGACCAATTGACCTTACGATAAGCTCACACATTGGAGCTTCTTAGATGATGCAGTTTTATTGAACTTGTGCAGGAAAATCATCTTCTGCCAATGCAGCCGTAATTTGATCTACAGTTGCAGTGCTTTCCACGGTCACAATTTTAGTCGCTAAATCGACTTCAACTTTTGCAGCAGGATCAACATCTTGAATGGTTGCCGTGACACCACGTGCACAACCGCCACAAGTCATATTTTCAATCAATAGTTTCATTGCGAACTCCACACTTCTGCATTTATTGAACTGTAGTTTAAAGCTTACCATGCAGGCAAGGTCAAGCCTATTTTGGGCTAAAATTTACTTGACCTTACCATCGTGTCAATCTATATGCTAAACACATCCTCCAAATTATAGAGACGACCATGGACGCAAAACACCCAAATGCCTCTCCCTATCAGGAAACTTTGTCTATAGAAGGCATGACCTGTGCCTCATGTGTCGGGCGTGTCGAAAAAGCCTTAAAAAAAGTCGATGGTGTAGAAAAAGCTGAAGTGAATCTTGCAACAGAAAAAGCACTGATTCATGCATCGCAACCTTTAGACCGTGCACTGCTCATTAAGGCAGTGCAACGTGCAGGTTTTGATGTAGCTGCCATTCAACCAATCGAACTGTCTATTGATGGCATGACTTGTGCTTCGTGTGTAACACGTGTCGAAAAAGCCTTAAAGAAAGTGCCTGGTGTAGAACAAGCCAATGTCAATTTGGCGACTGAACATGCATGGATTCAGCCGAATGCCACTGTTTCTAGCCAAGACCTGATTCGAGCGATTCAAAAAGCAGGTTATGACGCCAAACTGCTGCAACACGACTCTAACGAACAACACGATAAAAAGAATCTGGAACAGCAACAACTGAAACGTGATTTAGTAATTTCACTGATTTTAGCCTTGCCTGTGTTTATTCTGGAAATGGGATCACACATGATTCCTGCCTTTCACATGTGGGTGATGCACAATATTGGGCAACAACAAAGTTGGTTGATTCAATTTGCTTTAACCACATTGGTGCTGCTGTTACCAGGACGTCGTTTTTATCAAAAAGGGATTCCAGCGCTGTTACATTTTGCGCCTGATATGAACTCTTTGGTGGCGGTAGGAACTTTGGCTGCATACAGTTTTTCATTGGTGGCAACGTTTATGCCGCAGCTTTTACCCGAAGGCACAGTGCATGTTTATTATGAAGCTGCGGCAGTGATTGTCAGTTTGATTTTGCTGGGTCGTTATTTTGAAGCCAAAGCCAAAGGTCGCACCTCGCAAGCCATTCAGCATTTAATTGGCATGCAAGCTAAAACTGCACGTATTCATCGGGATGGTCAAATCATTGAAGTGCCAGTGGAGGAAGTCAGCTCCAATACCATTGTCGAAATCCGCCCAGGTGAGCGCATTCCTGTAGATGGTGAAGTGATCGAAGGTCATAGTTATATAGATGAGTCAATGATTACAGGTGAGCCTGTTCCTGTAGCCAAACAAATAGGCAATCAAGTCGTAGGTGGCACCATCAACCAAAATGGCACACTAAATATTCGTGCCACTGCCATTGGTGAAGCTTCGGTGTTGGCGCAAATTATTCGCATGGTCGAGCAGGCGCAAGGGTCTAAATTACCCATTCAAGCCTTGGTGGATAAAGTAACCATGTGGTTTGTACCTGCCGTGATGTTATTGGCTGCACTTACTTTTATTGTGTGGTTTATTTTTGGCCCAGAACCTGCCCTGACCTTTGGTTTGGTCAATGCAGTCGCTGTTCTAATTATTGCCTGCCCATGTGCGATGGGTTTAGCCACACCGACTTCAATTATGGTGGGAACAGGTCGTGGCGCTGAAATGGGCGTGCTGTTTCGTAAAGGCGAAGCTTTGCAGCTTTTGCAAGATGTTAAAGTGGTCGCGGTGGATAAAACAGGAACGCTCACCGAAGGCAAACCGATATTAACCGATTTTCATGTGCAATCGGGTTTTGATGCAGATCAGGTCTTTGTACTTTTAGCATCGGTAGAAGCGAAATCTGAGCATCCCATTGCATTGGCGATTGTGCAAGCTGCAACAGAAAAGCAAGTCAGTTTACTGCCTGTTACCGAATTTGACAGCATCACAGGTTCAGGTATTGAAGCACTGGTGAATGGTCAACGTATTCAGATTGGTGCAGACCGTTATATGCAACAAATTGGGCTAGATGTTAGCGCTTTTAATGCAGAAGCTGCACGTTTAGGACAAGAAGGCAAAACACCAATTTATATGGCGATTGATCAACAACTGGCAGCCATTGTTGCCGTTGCAGACCCAATTAAAGACACGACTTTTGCTGCTATTGCAGCGTTGCATCAACTGGGTTTAAAAGTGGCGATGATTACGGGAGATAACCGACATACGGCTCAGGCAATTGCTGCACGTTTACAGATTGATCATGTGGTGGCCGAGGTTTTACCTGAAGGCAAGGTCGATGTTGTACGTGAATTACAACAGCAATTTGGACGTGTGGCTTTTGTGGGTGATGGTATTAATGATGCCCCTGCTTTGGCACAAGCCGATGTTGGAATTGCGATTGGTACAGGTACAGATGTTGCGATTGAAGCAGCCGAAGTTGTATTGATGTCGGGCAATTTACAAGGTGTGCCCAATGCAATTGCTTTGAGTAAAGCCACTATCCGCAATATTCGTCAAAATCTGTTTTGGGCATTTATTTATAATATTGCCTTGATTCCAATTGCTGCAGGCGTGCTATACCCGTTTGCAGGTATTTTGCTCTCGCCTATTTTTGCTGCGGGCGCGATGGCATTATCTTCAGTGTTTGTATTGGGTAATGCGCTCCGTTTAAAATATTTCCAAGCAGCACAGATTTAAATGCAACATACAAAAGGGTTTAGAAGATTGCTCTACGCCCTTTTTATGAGAGAAGTCACATGAATATTGGTCAAGCCTCTAAGCTATCGGGTATTTCCAGCAAAATGATTCGTTATTATGAGCAAATTGGTTTACTGGATACCGCCAAACGCTCTGCTTCGGGTTATCGGATTTATTCTGAGCAAGATTTAAAAACTTTGTCTTTTATTAAGCATGCACGGGATTTGGGGTTTTCTTCTGAGCAAATGAAAGAATTGCTAGGTTTATGGAAAAATGCTGACCGACAAAGTGCAGAAGTGAAGCAACTCACGCTTAAACATATTGAAACCTTAAAACAGAAGATTACGCAATTACAGGAAATGGCGAACTGGTTGCAAAGCTCTGCAGATCATTGCTCTGGCGATGAACAGGCAGATTGTGTGATTTTGAAAGATATTGAATTGGGGAAGTGATTTGGAATTAAGCTTCCCCCATTCAAACAAGACCTGACAGTTATCCACTTGTTAGAAACCATTGTTGTATCTGTCAGCTTAAATTTAACTTAGGAAATCTACATCCCTATCTTTTTAATACATAGCATAAAAAAACTCACACTTTGGGGAAGTGTGGGGGGAAACTTGGAATATCTGTTACTTTATGGGAGCGTATTATATATAAACACAATTTGAATTGATAGATATTCTAAACAATTTACGAGATAAATTTAACACTTTTTAAGAATCTCTCCGATAAACTGCACAACAATCAAGTTTTAGCACTATTCATTACGCATATTTTAGCGCGGTAATTCATACCCTTTTTCATTAATTAAACGAACCGCAGCATCACAGACTTCTGCATCATAAATTGTACCGTGTCCACGTATGACTTCTGCAAGTGCGACATCTACCCCTAATGCGAGGAGAAATAAATGACTTTAAGTCAAATACGTCTGGCGATACTAAGTCACGAGATAATTTAGGCATACTTTACCCTGCACCCAACCGATGAATGGTTTTTAGACTGACTTCGCTCACTACAGGTACCACAATATTCTGAAAAGACATCACGATATTTCCTATTTACTTGCAAGCCTGATTGAATCAATCTCTTTTATCATCTTACAAGCTATTGATCATTTTTTAAGGCATTTAAAGGTTGAAATTTAAGGAAATTTTATAAAAAACTCCAAGCTCAAACTCAAAAACCACATTACGACTTCATCTATTTTGTGAAATACCTCTCATTTTTAAACGATAAATTTTTTAGAATGATTTATGCTATATCACACATCAATAAACGAAAATTGAATAACAAGAGAGTTTGATCTATGCCACATTCTTACCACCTCGAAAAACACTATATTGAACGGTCTGGATGGTTACGTGCTGCAGTATTGGGTGCGAACGATGGGATCATTTCTGTGACCAGTTTGGTCGTGGGGATGGCAGCCAGTGGTGCATCTTCTCAAACATTGTTAATTACCTGTATTGCAGGCTTAATTTCGGGCGCTGCTTCTATGGCAGCAGGTGAATATATTTCGGTGAAATCTCAACAAGACATTGAACAAAATGACCTTGCGATGGAAGCACGCGAATTAAAACTCAATCCAGAGCATGAGCTAAAAGAACTCACCAATATTTATATGATTCGCGGTTTAGATGCCGAATTGGCAGAACAAGTCGCCATACAACTGACTGCACACAATGCTTTAGATGCCCATGCCCGTGACGAAATTGGTATTTTAGAACACACCTCAGCGCAGCCATTTATGGCAGCTTTTTCGTCGGCATTGGCATTTACTGTAGGTTCATTATTCCCGTTGGTGTCTATTTTACTCTTACCTGAACATCTGTTAGACAAAGGCGTAATGTTGGTTGGTGTAATTAGTCTAGGGGTTATGGGTGCGCTTGCCAGCTATGTCGGTGGTGCAAGTATGTGGAAAGGCGCATTGCGTGTCATGATCTGGGGTATTGTCGCCATGGTATTCAGTGCGTGGATTGGTTCAATGTTCCATGTCGCTGTGGCTTAAAAAATCTAGGAAATTCAGTGTAAATCTCTGCCCTATCTTTGGATAAAAATATATTCAGAGATAGGGGGAAACTTCAGAAATAGCGTGAATGAGCAGCTTGCCCATACAAAGTTTACATCTCTAAAATTTCTTCTATCTTCAAAATTATTCCAATAAACCCCACAACATATTTAGCCCACAATTTTAAGTCCGTTTTAAGTTTCAAATTTTAAGCTAAAGCATCTTAAGGTCTTTTGAATCATTGACGATGTCTAAACAGCCCCAATCACCACTTGCTCCGTCTTTCTTTGCTCGACTGCGCTTTTGGCAAAAACCGATTTCTTTATTCTATTTCAATCTACTGCTTGCCCTATGGTTAGGCTTGGTATTGAACTATGGATTTTATGAGAAAATTCAACAATTCACACCTTATCAGGGCATTAAAGCCATAGGCTTATTGATTGCAACTGTGATCGTCATCGTATCGGCGTATCATCTGTTGCTGCAATGGCTAAACTGGCGTTGGAATGCCAAAATATTAGCCAGTATTTTGATTGTAGTCGGTGGATTCAGCGCTTATTTTGTTAATAGCTTGGGCGTAGTGATTACCGCAGACCAAATTCAAAATATGCTGCAAACCGATGTACGTGAAGTACGTGATCTTTTGTCTGTACGCTTAGTGGTTTGGAGTGTGCTGTTTGTACTATTGCCATTGGTCTTGGTGTGGTCTGTTAAAATTCAGCCGACTCATTTTGCCCGTCAATTACTGCAAAAGACTTTAGGCAGTGTAGTTTCGATTGTGCTGATTTTGGGTTTATTGTTCTGTTTTTATGTGGATTATGCTGCAATCTTCCGCGAGCATCGTGATTTAAAAGGCATGCTTTCTCCACAAAATGCGATTGCCTCTAGTCTATCGTATTATAAAAAGAAAGCACCCAAACAGAATTTGCCGCTGCTGCGCTATGGTGAAGATGCACATTTAATTCAACGTGCGCAAACAGGCACAGCACCCAAAATTATGCTGTTGGTGGTTGGTGAAACTGCACGTGCTGAAAGCTTCTCGCTGAATGGCTACGCAAAAAATACCAACCCTGAACTCTCTAAGCTGCCTGTGATTAATTTCACTCAAGTCAGCTCTTGTGGTACAGCCACGGCTGTTTCTGTGCCGTGCATGTTCTCGGGGATGCCACGCCAAAATTATGATGAACAACTGGCAAGTCACCGTGAAGGATTACTGGATATTGCTCAGCGTGCAGGTTATCAAGTCACTTGGATTGATAACAATTCAGGCTGTAAAGGTGCCTGTGATCGGGTGCAGCAATATCAAATTCCTGCAGCGCTAAAACAAAAATGGTGTGATGCCAGCGGTGAATGTTTAGATGAAATTTTAGTGGACAGTTTGCAGGCTTATCTTGCTCAACTGGACCCGAAAGACACGCGCTCACATTTAATTGTATTGCACCAAATGGGCAGTCATGGACCTGCTTATTTCAAACGCTCAACCGCAGCTTATCAACCCTTCCAACCGACGTGTAACAGCAATGCGATTCAGGGGTGCAGTGCCGATGCCTTACGCAATACCTATGACAACTCGATTGTCTATACCGACCATGTTTTAAGTCAGTTGATTCAAACTTTAGAGCAACAAAAAAACTATCAAACAAGTTTTTGGTATTTGTCTGATCATGGAGAATCGACAGGCGAGCATGGTTTATATTTACACGGCGCACCGTATTCTATGGCACCGACTCAACAAACTCATGTACCGATGCTGATGTGGTTTTCAGAAGCTTGGCAACAACAAAATTCCGCGCAAGTGAATTGCTTAAAAGCACAACGCCAAGCAGCATTGAGTCAGGACAATCTTTTCCCAAGTTTATTGAGCTTACTAGATGTAAAAAGCCAAGTGATTGATCCGAAAAATGATATGCTGAATCAATGTTCTGCCCCATCTACCACTCAACCGCAGCACGAGTCATCACATGCCTAAAATATTAATCATTGAAGATGATTTTATGATTGCCGAATCGACCCAAACCTTGCTCAAGTTACAGCAATTTGATGTTACTTGGGGGAACAACGGGATTGATGGCTTAAAGCAATTAGAGCAGCAAGATATCCAGTTGGTGTTGCTGGACTTAGGCTTACCCATGATGGACGGCATGCAGGTATTAAAAAACATTCGCCAGTTACATCCACAATTGCCCGTGCTGATTATTTCTGCGCGTGATCAATTGCAACAACGGGTGGATGGTTTAAATCAGGGTGCAGATGATTATTTAATTAAACCCTATGAATTTGATGAATTACTGGCGCGAATTTATGCCCTGCTCAGACGTAGCGGCGCACAAAATCCTGTAAACGATACCGCACATATTTTAAGTTATGGCGATTTAGTCTTAGATACCGAACAACATTTGGCAAAATTCAAAGGTGAATATATCGAATTGTCGAATCGTGAATGGGCAATTTTAATGGCTTTGGTCAGCCACCCTAATAAAATTTTCTCTAAAAGTAATTTAGAAGATAAATTATATGATTTTGACAGTGAAGTCAGCAGCAACACCATTGAAGTCTATATTCACCATTTACGCGCCAAACTTGGCAAGGACTTTATTCGTACCATTCGTGGTTTGGGCTACCGTTTAGGGCAAATTTAATGCAATCCTACTCTTTGCAAAAACGTCTGATTGTTTATGTTTCTATCTTTAGTGTCATGTTGGGCTGCGTTTTGGTATTTGCAGCGTATCGAATTGCCCTAGAAGAAATGAATGAAATTTTAGATGCACAAATGCAAAGTTTGGCAGAACGCATTGCAGCGAACCATCCTGAACCTACACAGAGCCAAATCGATTTAAATCAGAGATATAGCGAAGAAGACTTATTTGTCGATATTTGGTCATATGACGATGCTACAACACAATTACACCCTCAAGATGTGTTGCTACAACCCGTAGAAAAACCAGGGTTTTATAATCATCAAACTGAAGTTGGACTGTGGCATACCTATATTTTGCCGCAAGAAACCCTACAGATTCAAATTAGCCAGCAAAACTCTGTGCGCCAATATTTAGCTTTAGAATTAGCGGCAAATATGTTTATTCCCTATGCAATATTTTTACCCTTTGCCCTTTTGGCTTTGGGTTGGCTGATTCGTCATAATTTTCAACCACTAAATAACTTTAAAAGCGAATTGGCACGTCGTAAAGCGCAGGATCTCAGCCCGATTCACATGTTGGATTATCCTGTCGAGCTTGCACCCACGATTCAGGAAATGAATCAGTTATTTACGCGAATTTCTGCCGCACAGCAGGAACAGCGCCAGTTCGTTGCCGATGCTGCACATGAATTACGTACCCCACTCACTGCACTCAATTTACAAGTACAAATTTTATTGCAGCAATTTCCACATAGTGATGCCCTCAATAATTTAAGCCAAGGGGTTTTGCGTTTACAGCATTTAGTCAATCAGTTATTAAGCTTAGCCAAGCAAGATGCCTCAGATAGTCTAATTGAAAACGATCAAACCCTATCTTTAAATCAAATGACCATTGCCTGTGTGGAACAGCTCATTCAATTGGCATTGCAAAAAGATATTGATTTAGGTGTCGAACAACGCCAAGAGTTGAATATTCATGGACAAAGTTCTGCTTTACTTCCATTATTTATAATTTAATTGATAATGCGATTAAATATACCCCCAAACAAGGCATGATTAATGTGACTATTTTTCAGCAAGAACAACATGCAATTTTGCAAATTGAAGACAGTGGTGCAGGCATTGACCCCGCACTATTCAATCAAATTCGACAGCGTTTTTACCGTATTCATAACCATGCGGAAATTGGTAGTGGTTTAGGTTTATCTATTGTAGATAAAGCCACCCAACGCTTAGGTGCAAGTTTAGAGTTTTCTAAAAGTGCCAGTTTAGGTGGTTTATGTGTGCAGGTTAAATTTCCGATGCGTTAAGATCGGGTTTTAAGTTAGATTTTGAGTGTGCAATTTATGCGCCAAGAATGCATAGGCAACCACATTCAAACACCAAGTAATCCAGCCTGTCCAAAGATTATGACTAAAAAAATGTGCCCCGCGCATCATTTGCGCCCAGCCCATCCCCATGCCTAAAATACATGCTGCAATTAAGAAAAAATAAGCACGTTTAGGTTGAGCAACCCGATAAACAAAATATCCTACCAATAAAGCAAAACCACTTGAGGCATGCCCACCAGGAAAACAATGCCCTGCCGTTGCACTTAAATCCCACCAAACGCCATGCGCTGTGGCAATGCTCATATCCCACGGGCAAGCATGTGCCGACTGCGATTTAAGTATTGCAATCACACTGGTTGAAATCACCGCCATCCAAAAGAAATAGCCAAACTCCCAACGACGAGCACGTAATTTTTGAAATCTGAAAGACAGCAACCAAGCCAGCAAATAGCTCAGATATACTGCAATCAGGATATATTTGACATACCGATGATTTAATACAGCCAATGCCCAGTCTTGTCGAAGTGGAAATTCTGCATGAGCATCCACAAAGGGTTGAATGAGGTATAAATCTAGCCTGCCTGCAACGCTAAAGAAATTGAGCAATATCAGCAAACTCAGAAGGAGTAAAATTGCTTGAAGAAGTAAAAATTTTGAATGCTGATGCCGCATGAGGAATACTCAACTCACTATCTATTTTAAAGTCTGTTTTATGCTTGTTTTTTAAGGAATTAAGCAGAAATCAGGCATGCACCCCAAGTCAATGCGATAATTGCCAAAGCAACAAATTGCGCTGCACTGCCCATATCTTTGGCATTTTTAGACAAGGGATGTTGCTCAATTGAAACACGATCGACCACAGCTTCAATGGCTGAATTAATCAGTTCGACAATGATGGCAAGTAAACACACCACTATCATGATCACTTGTTCGACACGACTAACAGGCATGAAAAAACTGAGTGGAATCAGCAGTGAATTAATCAGAATGATTTGCCGAAATGCCGCTTCATTTTGAAAGGCGGCTTTAAACCCTGCCAAAGAATAGCTTGTGGCATTCAAAATCCTTTGTAAACCAGAAGTGCCTTTGTAAGGAGAGCGTGGAAGCATAGTGAATCTGATTTGAAATAAATCCGATGTTAAGTCACTTAGCTTAAAATTGGCTTAAATATAACCTTTTGAGACTATTAAATTAAATCTGTGTAATATGTAACATTATGAATGCCTATTGAATAATAAGACTCCATCTAAAGTAAGCTGTAAATACCATCAATTTCTTATTGTTGAATCTAAGGTTGTATCAATTGCTCGGCTTCAACTTGCTTAATATCAAAATCAGGACTTTCTTTGGCTTGAATAATTTGCACAGGAATAAAGCGCACTTGAACCACACTTGGTTTTCCACGTGGGTCTTGTGCTAATTTTTGATTCAATGCAGAAATCTGTTGAGGTTTTGGCGCTATATCTCCACGCAAGACTACGCGAATTAAAGTCATCTCTTTACGCCGATCAAACTGCACCGTATCAATCAAATTATTATGTTGATTAAATTGACTTTCAATCAAGCTTTCTACCTGATGTTCATACATCTGTTTATTTAACATCATCATAAAGTTAAAGCTTAAATAGATACCCAGCGCAAAAAGTACTAAAAGACTCACGATATTTCTTTTAATAAATTCAATTACTGTGCTATTTACTTCTTCATCTGAACCGCGTCTAAAACCTGCTGCCCATAACACCAGTGAAGAACTAATTTGAATAGCAACAATATTGGTCAGTGCCAACAGCAGAGCATTTGCTGCATGTTTCCATTCCAGATGCGCAATTAATATGCCACTTGCAACCAGCGGCGGTACCAAAGCAGTCGCAACTGCAACACCAACAACAGCCACAGACAGACGTGGTGAAACGGCTGCAAATGCCCCTGCTGCACCACCCGCAAGTGCAATCATTAAATCCATAATGGTAGGCTGAGTTCTAGACAGAATTTCATGGGTGATAGGTAAGTTAATATTGATAAGACCTAAAATGATGCCAATACTGACAATCATCGACACACCTAAAACTAAGGTTTTAAATGCTGTTTTAAAAAACAACCATCGATTATCAATAAATGCTAAAGCCATACCTGAAATAGGGCCTAGCATCATCGCAACCAGCATTGCACCAATCACCACTGCGGCTGAATTTGACAATAAACCATAGCCCGCAATAATCGCTGCCAAAGCATTCATTATAAAAAAGGTTTTGCTTGGTAAGGCATCCGCTTGAATGTTCAACCGTACTTGTTTATGATCAATTTTTTTAGAATTTTCGCGCTCCGCCTGTTTGTATTTCAGCTTTTCTTTCAAAAGTTCATATTTTTCTTGTTCAGGACTGTCTTCAACCACTATCGTTGGATCTTGATCTTTTTCCAAAGCATACCTCCGTGTCAGCTAAAGAAGAATCTTTCCAAATCCTCATACGGCCGTAGACTTTGTGCAATTACGCCCATCATGTTTAGCTTCATACAATATATTATCTGCAAGTTTCAGTACATCAGAAACATCTTCTGCATCTCGAGGCCAAAAAGCGATGCCAACAGAGATGGTGATTTGACCCATCTGATTAATCGTAGTTTCCTGCATGGTTTTTCTAAGCCGCTCTGCAGCTTTATACACCACATTTGCATCTGCAGTCGTCATTAAAACTAGAAATTCTTCACCGCCACTACGACAGCAAACATCCTGTTCCCTAAAATTAGTTAGCATTATTTGCGCGAGCGTTTTAAGTACCACATCACCTTGATCATGCCCATACTGATCATTAATTTGCTTAAAAAAATCTATATCAATGGCTAATACTGCAAATTCGGTACGAGTCTCTAGCAGTTCATTTAAAAATAATTGCATACCACGACGGTTATATAAACCTGTTAATGGGTCCGTATTGACACGATGTTTTAACTCCGCAATCCGATCACTAAAGGTTTCCGAACTCATTAATAATGAGGTTCTAAACTTTAAAACCTCGAAATACCACGGATCAACTTCTTTAATTTTATTTTCAATGTCCGCATGATTGAGCATACTTGCCATACGTGCCAAGCGGTTCAAAGGTGAAGAAATAAAGCTTGAGATATACCAAATCAATAAAAAAATAAAAAAGTAAAAAATGAAGATTCCAATCGATACTTTAAAAATCAGCGTATTAGCTTGTGCAAGTAAATCATCTGTGGGCTGCTGAGAAACTACAATCCAATTTACACTTGGAATATGTGCAAAACCCGCCAAATTATCTATACCTAAACTATTCTTTAAACGAATTGATCCCTTTGTATTCTTATTAATATAATCCAAACCTGTATTATTGATAATTTTTTCACCAATTCGCTTTTTATCTGGATGAAAAATAATACGATTATGTTGATCAATCACATACATATAACTTTTTTTATAATCATACTGAGTATTGAGCATGGTATTAATCAAGTTCTGCTCCTGTAAATAAATCGTACCACTGATTAAGCCTAAATATTGATGTGTTTTATTATAAATAGGTTGTGACATCATGACGATTAAATTATTACTTATAGACCAATAGGGAGATGAAATATAAGTTTTCTTTTTTTCAATAGATCCATCAATACCAATGGTACTATAAGCCTGATTAAAATTAAGTTTTAATGTATTAGGTGCATAAGCTAAAATATGTTTATTCTGCTCTACCAATAAAACACTATTAAAATTATTCGATTGATTTTTTAAGCGTTTTACTTCTTCTTTTCTAACTTGTGTATTATAAAATTTTTTTTCTAATAAACGTGCACTATAATCCAACTCTTGCAGCATATCTGAAAAATGTTGATTGGCACTGGTGGCAATTTTTTCTGCATATTTTTCATTGATCGAAAGTGAATTTTGAATTAATTGTTGTTTAATTACATAATTTAAAATAAAAATACTTACGACAAATAAGCCTGATACACTTAAAATTGTGGAAATTAAAATAAGTTTACGCAGATCCAATCCAAGTCGTGGTAAAAAATGTTTCAACAGTTCCTACCCCAAAAATTCAAAAACTGTGACAATTGCCAACTTTAACACATAATTTTACAACTCAATCACATAATTTTAAAGCAATATAGTTGAATTTTTGATGTTCAATTCAACAAATTGGATAATTCGCTTGTTGCTGACCACAAACTAAATCAGAAATATATCCTCTAAATACAATTTCTACCACACACTTCCTAAGAATGCACCGACTAATAACAAATAAAGACAACTTGAATTTTTTCGTTCTTATTTTTTGCTGAAAACCTTGTCTATTCGATAAATTTTTAGGGTCAATTACTCATAAAATTACAAAAAATAAATATTTATTCCATGCTTTAAATTTATCCTATCCACCTAATAAATAAATTGTTTTCTCTTATGTTTAAGACACTTTTCACTATAAGCAGTTGCTCACTTTTAACAGCATGTATTGTAGTTGACGGAACAGCATCGGGGCAGATTCCCAATATCGTCATTCAACCTCAAATTCCAGCAAGTACACCTGTAGAACGTCCTGCACAACAAACCATTTATATGCCAACACCTATGCCTTATCCTGCACAAACATGGCAACAAAAAGTCAAAATTAAAACCTATGATGGTCGCTGCGTAGATTTTAGTCGCAGTAATCAACGTTCCATTCAGACTTCACATTGTCATGATGGTACCAATCAGCATTTTATTTTCCATCCTGATCAAAGCATTACCGTGCAAGGTAAATGTCTAGATGTAGCAGGAAAACAGAAACATGATGGTGCTGAAGTAATTGCTTATACCTGTAATGGACAAAGTAACCAAAAATGGTATCTCGATGGTCAGCGTATTCGTAGTGCAGATACAGGCAAATGTTTAGATATTTATAATGGAAAAATGAAAATGTATAGCTGCAATCAAAATCCTGGGCAGAAATTTAGTTTTATTGCCTTATAAAAAAGAATCACTAATTCCCTCAGCCTAGCCTGCTCTTTTGAAGATGAGGGAATTAGCGAATGATAATTTAAAAAATTATAAAAATTTTACTTTAAATACGATTAATTAAGGATGCTGACTAAACAAATCAAAAATCACTTTTCTTAACCACTGATGACTGGTTTGGTGATGACAAGACGTATGCCAATATTGTCGTACAGGATAGGTTGGAAAATTCAAAGGCGCACTCACTACTTGTAAATTCCCGCGTGCCAATAACACCTCACTTAAATAATAAGGCACTGTCGCAATCATATCGGTTTCTTGCACAATTAAACCGACCCCTAAATAACTTGGGATACTCATTAGAATATTACGTCTTAAACCACGATTGCTTAATTCATTTTCAATATGGTAGTGACCTATACTGGTATCTACATCGACATGCGATTCACGAATATAAGCTTCAACATCTAAACTTTTTTCACAAATACGTGGATGATCTTTACGACTAATCACCACATAATATTGTAAAAATAATTGCTGCTGATAAAAACCCTGCTCTAACTCAGGTAAAAAACCAATCGCAAAATCAATTTCACCATTTGCCATTTGATAACTGGTTTCACGGGTAATAGGACGAATTTTAATCCGCACTGAAGGTGCATATTTTTTTAAAAACTTGGTCAGTTTTGGCAATAAAACCAAATGCGAAACATCGGTCATTGCCAAGGTAAATAATTGATCGGAATGTGTCGGATCAAAATCGACTTTAAAATTATTGACCGTTTCAATTTTATTAATAATTTCACTAATCGGTGAAAAAATCTGTTTCGCCAACTCTGTAGGCAACATTTCATTGCCAACCCTTAAAAATAATGGGTCATTAAAATGCTGACGAATTTTATTTAAACAGTTACTAACCGCAGGCTGACTCATGCCCAATGCATCTGCTGCTGCAGACACATTTTTTAATTTATATACATAGTAAAAAATCTGTAGCAGTTTGCTATCTAACTTAAACATATCCATCTTTCCTTAGAATCAGTTTCACTGCTCAGTTTTCATCCTTATTTAACGCCAAGCTTTTAATTTAGAGCTATGCCCAATGCCCACATTAAAACAATTGGTCGGATCCAATTTTTGATAATGCTGCTTTAAGGCAGGCTTCGCCACATATAAATGCCCAACATTATGCTCTGCAGGATACTCTGCCCCACGTGCATCAAGCAATGACCACATTTGATGTTCCATCGCCAACGGGTCTACGCCTTTTTTAATAATATAGTCCTGATGAAAGACATGACATAAAAAATGACCATAATACAACTTATGTATAATCGCCTGCTCCAACTCTTCGGGCAAGGTTTCAACCCATTGCTGATCATTACGTCTTAACGCAATATCTAAAGCAACAATGTCTTCCACTTCATTTCGATGTGTATCACGATAACGAATTGCAGCACCTGCCACTGCAAAGCGATGCAGAAAAGCCTTGCGGCCTTCATCTTCATTACATAGAAAAAAACCGCCGGAATTGCGCGTGATAAAATAATCCATTAAAAACTGCTGTACTGCCGCAACATCTTGCTGCTCAATGCGCAAAATTAAATGATGTTCATACAAATCACGAAATTGGTTCATGCGTTCTGGTAAATGATTTGGCAGTAGTTTCGTGAACATTTGCAAAACTTTATCCGACAATCCACGCATGCCCCAACGGGTTAGAAAACCATCAACTTTATCTTTCATGGCAAAAGCTGCAGGTACTTTACTGGTGCCAAACTTCTCGATAAACAAGAAGCTGTCTTTGCCATATTCTGCACCAATGTCATAGGCATCTCGATGAATATACTCGCCAGCAATCGGTACACGCGGCAAATCACGTAATAAAAAACGGCGAATCGCGGTTAAATCATCCTGCTGATTGCTGCCGATATAAAACACCTGACTTGGAATTTTCTCAAATGTATCCAAACGCACTGCAAACACACAGACTTTACCTGCCGAACCCGAAGCTTCAAACAAACGGCTCGGGTCGGCATTAAACCGTGCAGGCGTATCGGCATCGACTTGGGCAACATCATGCACGTAACGCTGATCTGAAGCACAACAATGTTCCGAATATTCAATATCTTCAGGGCGATATTGTTGTTGCTCAAGTTTGGTTAAAATTTCTTCTGGCGAGTTCCCTAAATTCACCCCCAAATGATTGATGAGTTGCAACTCGCCCAGTGCATCGACTTGTGCATATAAGGCCAACTCAGTATAGGCAGGACCACGTCTGACCAATGCACCACCTGAATTATTACATACCCCGCCCAACACTGAAGCGCCAATACAAGATGAACCAATGACTGAGTGTGGCTCACGCTGATGCGGCGCCAATTGCTGTTCCAAAGCATCCAATGTTGCACCAGGCAAGCAAATCACTTGCTTGGCATCGTTGATGAGCTGAATACCTTTTAAACGTTGGGTGTTGATCAAAATTACAGGACGATCATAGTCATCACCAAAAGGGGTAGAACCACCCGTGAGTCCAGTATTGGCGGCTTGCATAATAATAATGCAATCTGCTGCCACAGCCACTTGTAACACTTGCCACTGCTGCAATAAAGAACCTGGCGTGACCACCGCAAAAACCTGTCCTTCGCCAAAACGTCGCCCTTGACGATATAAACGAGTATCTGATTCATGGGTCAATACATGCGCTTTTCCCACAATATCGACCAAGTTTTTGAGGGTTGCTGCAGCATCAAATTGTGTTGCAGAAGAAATTGTCTGTGGCATAGTGTACAAGTCCTGAAACAAGGTGAAAAATACAATTAAGCGATTCAGCCAAATGCATCGGTTGATGGATTGATCGCTCCTGTTGGCAATTTAGCCTTTCAGTTCACGCTCAAGTTGTACCAAGCAATCTGAGTTAATCGCTTGAATGTTTTTAGCACCCGTTAAGGTCATTGCGACTCGCATTTCTTTATCAATCAATTCGAGTAAATTACTCACACCCGCCCCACCTGCTGCACCTAGTGCATAAATAAAGGCACGTCCGAGCATACAAGTATCCGCACCCATCGCCAACATGCGCACCACATCTAGGCCATTACGAATACCTGAATCCACTAGAATTTTTAGATCTCCTTTTACTGCATCGGCTATTGGCGGTAAAGCACGTGCAGTCGAGAGCACACCATCTAACTGACGACCACCGTGATTGGACACCACAATTCCATCAGCCCCAAAACGAACAGCATCCTTAGCATCTTCTGGGTCTAAAATGCCTTTAATGACCATTGGGCCATCCCAGAATTCACGAATCCACTCCAAGTCTTTCCATGAAATAGATGGGTCAAAGTTATTGCCTAACCAGCCAATATAATCTTCAAGTCCTGTTGGTTTGCCTAAGTATTTAGAGATATTGCCCAAGTCATGCGGACGACCTAGTAAGCCAACATCCCATGCCCAGTTTGGATGCATCACTGCCTGCATATAGCGGCGCATAGCAGCATTTGGACCACTCATGCCCGAATGTGCATCACGATAACGTGCGCCAGGCACAGGCATATCTACCGTAAAGACTAAGGTTGAACAGCCTGCTGCTTTGGCACGTTCCAAGGCATTGCGCATAAAACCACGGTCACGTAATACATATAATTGAAACCACATTGGCCGTGAAATGGCAGGCACCACTTCTTCAATTGGGCATACCGACACGGTAGATAAAGTAAACGGAATGCCTTTTTTGTCAGCTGCAACTGCAGCCTGCACTTCACCACGGCGCGCATACATGCCCGTTAAACCCACAGGTGCCAAAGCCACAGGCATTGACAAGGTTTCATTAAATAAGGTGGTTTCTAAACTCAAAGCCGACATGTCATTCAAAACACGTTGGCGCAAGGCAATCTGTGAAAGGTCTTCCACATTTCTTTTCAGCGTTTGTTCCGCGTACGCACCTCCATCAATATAGTGAAATAAAAATGGCGGTAAACGGCGTTTCGCTGCTTCGCGGTAATCATTCGCAGAAGAAATAATCATGGCGCTATCCTGTTTAATCGACTCGCACGCTGACGACGCGCATCTTCCTCGTCTATCATGCGTACTTGTTGAACTACAAATTCAATATGTCCACACACTGCCGAACGGGCAGCTTCTGGATCCTGGCGTTCAATTGCATCCATCACTTGAAAGTGTTGATCGTGCAACTGATCGAAACGGTGGGCTTCGGTATAGACTTTGCGTCTGCCCAAAACTACGTTGTATTGCAACAAATCAAATAAGCCACGCATCATTTGAATGAGCACCAAATTGTGCGATGCTTCGGCAATTGCCAAATGAAACTTGGCATCGGCAATTGCTGCCTGATCGTCATCACCTAAAATTTGAAAATGGGCGATTTGCTCATAACAGGCACGGATGTTTTTCAAATCCTCAGCAGTTGCCCGCTGTGCGGCATACCATGCCGTACCACCTTCAAGCACCATTCGAGCTTCCTGCACATCAAAACGATAAGCAGGGTCTTCATCAATCAGGTTACTTAAAGGCTGCACAATTTGATATTGCGACCAATTGGTAGGCAGTTGTTGCAAAAAAGTACCCGCTCCAACTTTGCTGACCAGCATGCCCTGACTGGTCAATTGCTGAATAGCCTCACGCAAAGAGGAACGGGAAACCCCGAGTTGTTCACATAACTTTCTTTCGGCAGGCAATCGGTCTCCGACTTGCATCTGATTTTTTTCAACCAGTGTGCGCAGGTCTTGTACAACTTTGTCGGAAACTTTCATGCGGCTATCCTCTTGTGCATGTGGTTATGGAATCATCCATGGGAACACATAAGCTTGTAGAGTGATAATAATACCGATCATAACGGTGAACGTGATACTGTGTTTCACGGTAAAGCGGAATAAATCCGATTCTTTACCGACTAAACCAACAGCCGCACAGGCAATTGCAATAGATTGCGGTGAAATCATTTTGCCTGTTACTCCACCACTGGTATTGGCAGCAACCAACAAGACTTCTGGTACACCAATTTGCTGTGCAGTTGTGGCTTGCAAGGCAGCAAATAAGGCATTGGCTGATGTATCTGAACCTGTCAAGAACACTCCAATCCAACCTAAAAATGGCGAGAAGAATGTGAAAGCATTGCCTGTGTGTGACAAAGCCAATGCCAAAGTCGCAGACATGCCTGAATAATTGGCAATAAAAGCAAAAGCCAACACCATCCCAATCGAATAAATTGGTGTTTTTAACTCATTGATGGTTTCTGCAAAAGTTTTAACAGCTTCGCGCGGTTTCATTTTTAAGTAAATGATGGTGATGACAGCCGCAATCATAATTGCAGTCCCTGTTGCACTCAGCCAATCGAACTTAAAGATTGCATCGTAGTCTTTAACTTCAGCAACCACAGGCGGCATTTTTTGCACCAGTTGGTGTAAAAATGGCACTTTGATGGAAATTACCCAGTCGTGCATTGCGCCATCTTTGGCAAATAAATCTTTAAACGGCTTGATGCTCCAAATAGTGACCATCACCGTTAACACTGCAAAAGGTGACCATGCTTTAACAATCTGCCCGATGCTGTATTTTTGCTGTTGTTCTGCAACTAAGTTGGCATCCACTTTGGTGTCTGCATCGCTAAAACGGAAAATGTGTTTTGGCTGCCAGAATTTAAATAAGACCGTTAAACTAATCAAAGAGGCAATTGCAGCTGTAATGTCAGGTAACTCAGGCCCAACAAAGTTAGAGGTCAAGTATTGTGCAATGGCAAAAGCACCACCACCCACCAACACTGCAGGCCAAGTTTCTTTCACACCGCGCCAGCCATCCATAATTGCCATAATCCAGAACAGCACAATAGGCACCATAAATGGTAACTGACGCCCCACCATCTGGCTAATTTCCATGGTTTCTACACCCGAAACCTGACCCGCCACAATAATTGGAATCCCCATCGCGCCAAACGCAACCGGTGCAGTGTTCACAATCAAACATAAACCCGCAGCGTATAGAGGCTTAAAGCCCAAACCAACCAATAAAGCTGCAGTAATTGCCACTGGCGCCCCAAAACCCGCTGCACCTTCTAAAAATGTCCCAAACGCGAAGCCGACTAATAGCATCTGAAGACGCTGATCTTCTGTAATCGAAAGAATAGATGAGCGAATAATGTTAAATTGCCCTGTTTTTACAGAGATTTTATATAAGAATAATGCGCCTATAATAATCCATGCGATTGGCCATAAACCGTAAAAAAAGCCATAGATCAATGAAGCAAAAGCCATTGGTGCAGGCATGCCATAGGCAAATAACGACACCAATAACGCCAAAATCACCGTAATTGTTCCCGCAACACTTCCCTTTAAGCGAAATACAGCCAGTGCTAAAAAGAAAAAAATAATTGGGATTGATGCAATAAGACTCGAAATCCAAATATTTGCCATTGGATCATAGATCTGTTGCCAATGTTGAAGCATTGTCATCTCCTTGAAATGCTCACTCAAACGTAAACATAGGTCTAAGCATAGAGGTAAAATTCTAATTTTGGTCTGACCAATATTGAGGTTAAAATCAGAATTTCCTCAATATAAGGTACAAATGATAGTTTTAGACAAGAAAAAGTCAAGATTGGTCTGATTGTTTATCTTGAATGGTCATACCAATTTTACTGAAGGTATGTCTTTATATACAGCATAAAAAATATGCCAAAGAAATATTTAAACTTTGTTTTTTCTGCAGTTTTTAAAAGGAAGGAAAAACCAAATTTATTCGGCACAGCCTTATACAACTTTCGTCTAATACAGTAAAATACGTGTGCTTTCTTCTAAGATGAATTGAACGCTTGATCAAAGGAATCATGGATAAATTCAGCTCAAGTGGCCGCTATTCGGCTTAAAAACATGTGGATTAAAAGAATTTTTTAGACAAAAAAATAACGCCATTATTGACTGCAACAATGGCGTCATCGTGTATTTATACCAGCAACTCACACCTTACTGTGGCTTAACCTGTCACCATGTTCAGGCGCTTTAAACGCGAAATATGCAAATCAATTTGCCCTGCAATTTCAGGTAAAATTTGCTTTAAAAACTGGCTATAGTTCATTGCATCTTCTGCTCTTAATACGCCTGCTTGTACCAATTGTTCCTGCTGTAGCAACATACTTTGTACACGGTTTAAATCAGGCTTTTGCCCTTGGCTTAAACCTGTACTAATTTGCTTAAAGCCTAAATACAACTGATCACGTTGCTGGATTAATTGCTGCATTTCAACTGCAGATACCGCAGCACGCTCTAGCATAGCGTTTGTTTCCAGTACATTTTCAGATTCATCTGAATATAGACTTTGCGTTGTTTCTATCTCTGTGGAAGCCGTGTTCGGTTTCACCCACACTGTTTCCGAAACAGTCTTATTCGGTGGTTGAAACACATACACCACGGTAAACAACACCGCGACCGCCAAAACAAAAAAGCCAATACCGAGCCATCGAGTCCCATTCATGTGCATGCTCCATAAGCAAACCATCCTAAAATGCGCTCAATTCAAATATCGTCTTGAGCGCCTTAGCATGCTTTGCCTGTTATGATCGGCTTAAAAATTACGGCGTCGACCAATCGCTTGGTGCATAACCCAAACGCACTCGCTGTGGGTGATTCCCCACTGGCACACTGCGGACTTTTTCTCCCGTAGCAAAGTCAATCACCGTTACCACATCGGTTTCACTTTCTGAAATCACACAGCTTTTTCCATCTGGGCTACGGGTTGCCCAATATGGTTTACCTGCAGGAATCAGTTTGCCTGCTTTTAAACTCTGACGGTCTACAATGGTCGCGTAATCATCCATCGTGCCTGCCACACAGAGTTTTTCGCCATCTGCGCTGATGGATAAACCATGATGACGTGAATCATTTACCCATTTGCTGCGGTCTTTTGGAATTGTACTGCTGCCCGGTAATTGTCCAATACGCGTGACTTTATCGGTTTTTAAGTCGTATTCCACCAAACCATTAAAAAATGAAACCTGCGCATAAAGTTTGCTTTCATCTTTACTTAGCACCATAGGACGCACTGAGTTGGATAAATCTTTACGTCCAAAGGCATCTAACGCAGGTCGGAAATCAATTTTTTTCAGAACTTTATAATTGTTGGCATCGGCAATGGTAATAAAGCGCTTACCTTTGGTAAAATCTTGCCACTGTGCATCCATCGAAGTTTCTACGTTACCAATCGCAGAGTTTAAGATTTTCGTTCCACCTGCAAAGTAAATATTTTCGTGCGGCTTATCCCCTGTTGCAAAACGCCCCAATTCTTTACCTGTATGAATATCTAAAACATGCACCACATTACCTGACGATGCCGACACAGCAACACGTTGTCCATCTGGTGAAACCGCCATGTGGTCTGCGCGGAAACCTTCGACTGGCGTACGCCAATTAATTTTGCCCGTTTTAATGTTGATGGATACCACATCGGCAAAACTTGGACGTGAAGCCACAATCGACTATCCATCTGGCGTGGAATACATATCATCCACCAACTGGTCATTGCCCTCACCTGCAGTTTGTTGAATGTAAGTGTAGGCAATCAATTTCACTGGATTTAAATGAATTTCTAATAAACGCTCTTTGCGGTCAGGAATCATATTGACCACACCCACTTTGCCAAAGTCTTGTGAAGGGTGAATCACCGTCACTGTGCCATCCCAGTTATTGCCGACAAAAAAGACTTGTTGGGTATTCGGTGGCTGCGGTAAATAGGTCGAATCTGCATAACTTTGTGCGCTGACACAACTTCCTAAAGCCAGCACGCCTTGAAGTAGATGTTTAAACACCTTGTTGGAATAATTCATGTTCTTGTTCTCCCTGAACAGCAAAATGAAAGTGTTGTTTTTGTTTTGGCTTGTGTTTTTACATATTTGTTGTTTTTAACTGAAGCCTGCCTAATCCATCTTGAAGCGATCTTGAAGATTGTTGGCGTGGCATTGATTGGGCAATAGCATAAGAGTTTTTGTAATTTTGCGTCTAGGGTTCGAGCTAGACTATCCGATAGCAGGTCAAGTTTCAGATAAACAGAAATACAGCATCACATCCTGTTAAAATGCCAAGTATGATAAAAGCTTGTTTTTGTCGATGAAATGACAGTAATCCCATACCCATTCAAGCATTTAAACTCAAGAATATAAGGATGTGCCGAGATGCAGTTGTTGGAACTTAAAACCTTGCGTAAACAGCTTCGACAACAGCGCAGAGCGGTCACGCGCACCCAACAGCAACACGCACAGCAAGCTGTTTTGCAGCGGCTAATACGACTGCCAAAATTTCAGTACGCAAAAAAAGTGGGTATGTATTTACATGCTTTTGGTGAAATTCATACACACCGCATCATTGAATATTGCTTCGCGCATAGCAAACAAGTGTATTTGCCCATGATTTGCAATATGAATCAACACTTGGTGTGGGTACAAATCACCCCACAACAATATCGTCAGCGTCGCTTTGCCCATCATCGTTTGGGGATGCAAGAACCAAGAACAAGTCGCGGAAAACACATCTCCCATTTAGATTTAGTCTTGATGCCCTTATTGGCTTGCGATACGCATGGCACCCGCATTGGAATGGGCGGTGGTTATTATGACCGCACTTTAGCCTCTGCCCCGCAGCATCCTTATCGCTTAGGGATTGCACATGATTTTCAGCTAATTCATACACGCTTGCCACGTGAAAATTGGGATCAACCTGTAGATGCCTTACTAACTCCACAACATTTTTTACAGTTTAAACGCACCTTGAAACGCTAAATTGATCATTTTGACTGAATAGATCAATTTAAAATCACATATTTAGCTACTTTTTAAACAATTTGTGTTGACCTACCCTTGTATTTTAAAAAATACCCATCACTATTAAAAACATGGCAACACCGTTGTCACTCATTAGGAGTGCCCATGTCTGAAATTATTATGAATCAAGAAACCTTAGAGCCTCAGGTTCCAAGTGTATTACCGCTTTTAGCGCTACGTGATGTGGTGGTTTATCCACACATGCAAATCGCGCTATTTGTAGGTCGTGAAAAATCGATCAATGCAGTTGATGTGGCTCGTAACAGTGACAATCTAGTATTTGTAGTTGCGCAAAAAGATTCGCTTACAGAAGAAATTGATCACGACAATTTATATCAATACGGTACTGTCGCGAAGATTGTGCAAGTTGTGAATCACGAAAATGATGAAAACTGTATCAAAGTTCTGATTGAAGGCTTATACCGCGCCAAACTCGAAAAAATTATTGATGAAGACGCGTATTTGACTGCAGAACACAGCTTGAGCCCAATGACTGTTGCGATGGATGAAAATACCCAAGCAACACGTTTGCAAGAATTACGTGCCTTATTTGCGCAATATGCAGAAGCAAAATTACGCAATGCACGTGAACTGATTGCTGCTGCCAATAAAATTGAAGATTTATTGCAGTTGTTGTTCTTTGTTGCAACCCGTGTGCCATTGAATATTGATGTCAAACAAAAATTCCTTGAGCACGATGAGTTTGAAGCTCACTTGACCGAGTTAATGACTTATTTATTGCAACAGTCTGAAGAACAGCAGATTGAGCAAACCTTGCATGACTCTGTTAAACGCCAGATGGAAAAAAATCAGCGTGAATACTTCTTGAATGAGAAGATGAAAGTCATTCAACGCGAACTGTCCGATATGAACGGCGGTGCGGAAGATGATGTCGCTGAAATTGAAAAACGTCTGGCCGAAGCAGACTTGCCAGAACATGTCCGCAAAAAAGCAGAAGCTGAGTTCCGTAAGCTAAAAGCCATGCAACCTGCATCTAGCGAAGCGGCTGTGGTACGTAACTATCTGGAAGTAATTTTAGATACGCCATGGAACAAAGCCAGCAAAGTCAGCATTAACTTGGCGAAAGCACAAGAAATTTTAGATGCCGACCATTACGGTTTAGATGAAGTCAAAGACCGTATTGTGGAATACCTTGCTGTGCAGTCGCGCGTGAAAAAACTCAAAGGTCCAATTCTGTGCTTAGTCGGTCCTCCGGGTGTAGGTAAAACCTCACTGGGTGAATCGGTTGCAAAAGCCACTGGACGTGAGTTCGTGCGCATGGCGCTAGGCGGCGTACGTGATGAAGCGGAAATTCGCGGTCACCGCCGTACCTATATTGGTGCGATGCCGGGTAAAATTGTGCAGTCATTGACTAAAGTTGGTGTGAAGAACCCACTGTTCTTGCTCGATGAAATTGACAAAATGGCACAGGATTACCGTGGCGACCCTGCATCTGCTTTGTTAGAAGTACTTGATCCATCACAAAACAACAAGTTTAATGATCACTATTTAGATCTAGACTTAGACTTGTCTGAAGTGATGTTCATTTGTACTGCCAACAGCATGAATATTCCAGAAGCTCTGTTAGATCGTATGGAAGTAATTCGTCTACCGGGTTATACCGAAGATGAAAAAGTGAATATTGCAGAACGCTATCTTGTCCCTAAAGCCATCAAAAATAATGGCTTGCGTGCTAAAGAATTGACGGTTCATGAAGAAGCGATTCGTGACATTGTGCAGCGCTATACACGTGAAGCAGGTGTGCGTAGTCTGGAACGTGAAGTGTCAAAAATTGCCCGTAAGGTGGTGAAAGAAGCAGTCAGCAAAAAAGCCAAAAACCTACAGGTAGATGTGACTTCACAAAACTTGCCTGACTACCTTGGTCCACACAAATTTGACTATGGTATGGCAGAAGAAGAAGCCGAAGTGGGTCGTGTAAATGGCTTGGCTTGGACTTCAGTGGGTGGTGAATTACTCACCATTGAAGTGGCAACCATGAAAGGCAAAGGTAATTTCATCACCACAGGTTCATTGGGTGATGTGATGCAAGAGTCAATCAAAGCCGCGATGACCGTTGTGCGTACCCGTGCCGACAGTTTAGGCATTGAAGCCAATGTATTTGCCGAAACCGATGTACACGTACACTTGCCAGAAGGTGCAACACCTAAAGATGGTCCATCTGCAGGTTTGGCATTGACTACGGCATTGGTATCTGCATTTACAGATATTCCAATTCGTCCTGATATTGCCATGACAGGCGAAACCAGCTTACGTGGTCGTGCAATGCGCATTGGTGGCTTGAAAGAGAAACTTCTTGCGGCACATCGTGGTGGTATCAAACTGGTATTTATCCCACAGGAAAACGTGCGTGACTTGTCTGAAATTCCAGACAATGTCAAAGAAGGTTTGGAAATCAAGGCTGTGAAAAGCATTGATGAAATCTTGCCTTTGGCACTGACCAGTATGCCTAAGCCTTTAACCAAGGCACCGATTGTGAAGCCAGTAGCAGCAGGCAAAGCCGCACGTCATTAAGCAAGTTACTCTGCTTTAAGCATAGAACATCTCAAAAGAGCACTTCGGTGCTCTTTTGTTGTATTTAGATTCTGGATTTAAAATAATTGAATAATTTTTTAATTATTTTTAAAATGGATAGTCTGTTTTTAATTCAATTTCCTTGAAAAATAGGCAAACCATCCACATATATAAATTTAAGATACATCGCGCTGTATGTTTCTTGTTTGGTCTATTTAGACCGATAAATTGATCAGACGCTTTTGATTGAAGTGTGCTTCATGGTCTGGTCATCCATATCTCCAGGTGGATGACCTTTTAACCGCAGTCCTATTTCAATTCAGGGCTGCGTTTTTTATGCGCTGCGATCAATCATCAAGGTGATAAAATCTGTGCAACCAAGCCATTCACGACATGTGCCATTTTTTCAAAATTTACTGTTTTTAAAGTATCACCTGTGGTATGGCGAAGTGTGCTGCGATAACTGCCTGTATCGGTAATTAAAATGGCAGGAATATCATATTTCCAATAATTTAAATGATCTGAAAAATCCATGCCCTTGACGAAAGTCGGTGCGACCACACGCTCACATTGCAATTGATTCAAACGCTGCATCGCATTGCAATAGCTTGCACTCATTTCACGTGACTGCATATTGCTCAATGCCGCAATAAAATTGCCATGACTTGGGTAAATCCACTTTAAACCGATTGGGTAATTTTGCACCAAATTTTTATCGTAATAACCAATCATATCCAGCACATACACCGCACGGATTTTTTCCTTTTCAGCCTGCACAGATTTGGCATGTATAAAACTGCCCATCGACTCGGTTTTAAAAAATGGTGGCTCTGCCAAGGTATAAAAAACAAATTCAACATTTTGACTAAGTTTATTCTTTTCCTGCGCCAAAATTCGTGCTGTTTCGATTACACCTGCAACGCCAGAAGCGTTGTCATTTGCCCCCTGCTGCTGCCCATAAACATCGTAATGCGCACCAAAAATCGTTTTTTGCGCAGCACCGATATTCAATTTGCACACCACATTGCGGTAGCTTTGCTGATTGACCACATAATTTTGAAATTGACACGGAATTCCAAATACTCGCATTTGTTCCCGAATCCATGCCGAAACCCGATTCAGTTCAATCACATTTTTATAATGACGATACTGTTCGGAATTACCCAAACCCTGCTGCCCAATCACTTGCTGCATATAGACTTGCAAATTGTTTGGTTCTGCCCATTGAGCCTCAGGCACAGCAAATGTAGCAGTGGTCATCAATCCCATACCCGCGCCCAATATCCATGAATATAACTGCTGACTTTGAAACGCGCGCATGCTGATAATTCCAAGACAAAAAAGACCAATAAGATTGCTGAGTATTAAAGCAACAGCCTGTTGGCAAATTCAATTGCAAATTGTGTCGTTACACAGCGCTTGTGTTGAATCATGGTTATAATGCGAGATTCTGATTGATCGCTACATGAACTCGCCTATGAAAATTCGCATTCTGACCATTGGACAAAAAATGCCTGCTTGGGTGCTGACTGGTTTTGAAGATTATTTCAAACGGATTCAGCCTTTTGTGCAGACTCAAATTGTCGAACTGCCAATGGCGAAACGTGGCAAAAATGATTCTGAGGCCGATATTCTAAAATATCGCCAAATTGAAGGTGATAGCATTTTAAATGCCATGAAAAACAATGAGCTGTTAATTGCCTTGGAAGTGGGCGGCAAAGAGTTCAGCACCGAAAAACTTGCAGAAACCATGAAAGGCTGGATGCTAGAAGGCAATGATGTCGTGCTTGCGATTGGTGGACCAGATGGTCACTCTGAAGCAGTACGTAAAGCAGCAGCATGGCATTGGTCATTATCCAAACTAACTTTGCCACACCCTTTAGTTCGCGTGATGCTGATTGAGCAGCTATACCGTGCTATGAGCATCAACCACAACCATCCTTATCATCGTGCAGGTTAAATCAACTTATTCAATTTGTACGTTGAGTTATCAAAATATCTTCAACTCAAACGACGTTGCAAAGCTGCAACATAGCGTTGAACAAAAGTACATTTCGCTATACACACTTTTTTGCGATGCTGTAGAACAGCAGGCTTTAGGGATCTAGGCATGAACTTACAGACATTACCCGGTTTATTTATCTCACATGGTTCGCCCATGTTGGCACTCAATCCTGAACAGGTCGGGCCTGCACTCAGCCGTTTAAGTGAAAATTTGCCAACACCGCAAGCCATTGTGGTGATGTCGGCGCATTGGGAAAGTAATGCACTGGAGGTCAACACAGGTATTCGCCCTGAAACATGGCATGACTTCCGTGGTTTTCCTGAAGCCTTGTACGCCCTGCGCTACCCTGCACCTGGCTTACCTGAACTGGCAGAAGATATTTTGCAGCGTTTGGCTGATGCGGGCTTTGCTGCCCATGCCAACAGCACACGCCCGCATGATCATGGCGTATGGATGCCATTACTACACATGTATCCCGATGCCAATATTCCAGTGATTACCATTTCTTTGCCCATGAATATGAGCGCCGAACAGATTTATCACATTGGGCAAAGTTTAGCGCCATTACGTGAACAGCAAATTTTACTGATTGGCTCAGGCAGTATCACCCATAACTTACGTGAATTATCATGGAATACACCCAATGCGGCTGTGCCTGAATGGGCATCTAGTTTCCGTAATCGTGTGGTGCAGCATTTAAGTCATCGCAATTATGATGCAGTACTAGATTGGCAACAATTGCCACATGTAGCACGTAATCACCCAACCCTAGAACACTTTGCACCGCTTTTTTTTGCAATGGGTACGGGAGATCGATTTAACATTGTACATAGCAGCTTTAGCATGGGTTCACTCGGTATGGATATTTATCGTTTTGACTAACCGATAGCTCCGCTTATTTAAAATCTGACTTTTTAATTTGGATACATTTTGTTAGCAAAAGCTACGATTTGTATCCATATTTTTTGTTAATCTCTTGATTATAATCACGTTGAAACTTTAGCACATAGAATATAAACCAATGAAATTCAGTATTTTTGCGCTTGCCCTGCTCCCTTTGGCTTTAACTGCATGTCAATCTTCACATCTTCCTGCCACTTCAGGAGATCCGGCTATTTCTACTCTATCCACCACATTAAAAACGCCTACACAAATTTTGCCCGCTTATACCTGGGAACTTGATCGTGGGCTGCAACGCCCGATTGTTCTGAGCTTTGATCAACGAGGCAGACTAAGTGTAGCTTCTGGCTGTAATGGCCTTGGCACGAGCTGGACTGTTAAAGATAATACCCTGAGTACGGGTGACATGATGGGCACCATGATGGCATGTGATGCACCATTAATGGAACAGGAACGTTTTATCAGCCAGCTTCTGCAAAAGCGTAATATTCCGTTTAGTCTGGATCTAAATGATGCCAATCAGCCAAAACTGAGTATAACTGCAGCTGATGGTCAAAAATATGTCTTTACCGGAAAAATGACACCGGAAACCAAATACCAAGGTCAGGCAGAAACCATTTTCCTGGAAGTTTCGTCACAGACTAAAGCCTGTACGGGTGTAGCTCAGCAAACCTGCTTACAGGTGAAAGAAATCAAATATGATGAAAAAGGCTTAAAGACTCAGGTCGATAAAGACTGGACTTTATTTTACGATCAGATCGAAGGTTTTCAGCATTCATCGAATGAGCGTCAGATTATTCGGGTAAAACGTTATGAAATTAAAAATCCGGCAGCTGACCAGTCTAAATATGCCTATGTATTCGACATGACCGTAGAGCGTGAAGCAGTCAAAGGCACTCTATAACGATAAAATCGCAATATAAAAAAACCGAGGCATTCACCTCGGTTTTTTTTCAAGCTTAAACTCAGTCAGACTTAGAATACGCCTTGAGAAAGCATTGCATCAGCAACTTTTACGAAGCCAGCGATGTTTGCGCCGTCTACATAGTTCACGGTACCGTCTTCTTTCGTACCGAATTTTACGCAGTTGCGGTGAATTTCTTTCATGATTGCGTGTAAGCGCTCATCAACTTCTTCGAAAGTCCAGCCTAAACGCAATGCGTTTTGAGACATTTCCAGACCAGAAGTTGCTACACCACCGGCGTTAGATGCTTTACCTGGCGCATAAAGAATTTTCGCTTCAACGAATTTCTCAACCGCTTCAAGTGTAGAAGGCATGTTCGCACCTTCAGCAACACAGATTACGCCGTTTGCAAGAAGCGCTGCTGCATCATTCGCATCAAGTTCGTTTTGAGTCGCACATGGAAGCGCGATATCACATTTAATACCCCAAGGACGTTGACCTTCAAGGTATTCAAAACCGTGCTTAGACGCAAATTCAGAAATACGACCACGTTTTACGTTTTTAAGTTCCATCACTTCAGCAAGTAATTCTGGCGTGAAACCTTCTTTCACGTACACAGTACCATTCGAGTCAGAAAGTGAAACTACTTTCGCACCCAAGTACATTGCTTTGTCTGCAGCAAATTGTGCAACGTTGCCTGAACCAGAAATCGCAACGACTTTATCTTTAAAGCAATCGCCACGAGTCTTGAGCATTTCCTCAGCGAAATACACAGTACCGTAACCTGTAGCTTCTGGACGCGCCAAAGAACCACCGAAAGACAAGCCTTTACCTGTGAATACACATGAAGTGTCATTGCTGAGCTTCTTCATCATACCCGCCATGTAACCCACTTCACGACCGCCTACACCAATATCACCCGCAGGAATATCCGTGTTAGAACCTAAATGACGATATAACTCGATCATTAAGGCTTGGCAGAAACGCATAATTTCGCCTTCAGACTTACCTTTAGGGTCAAAGTCTGAACCACCTTTACCACCGCCCATTGGCAATGTAGTCAAAGCATTTTTAAAGGTTTGTTCAAAACCTAAGAATTTTAAAATAGAAAGGTTCACTGATGGGTGGAAACGCATACCACCTTTAAATGGACCAATTGCTGAGTTGTACTGTACACGGAATGCACGGTTTACGTGGGTTTGACCTTGGTCATCTACCCAAGAAACGCGGAACTGAATTGCACGCTCAGGCTCAACCAAACGCTCAAGCAAACCATGTGCTGCATATTGAGGGTTCTTTTCAATGAATGGCCAAAGACTGGTCATTACTTCTTCTACAGCTTGTAGAAACTCTGGTTGATGTGCATCACGTGTTTTAACGTAATCTAGGAATTCGTTAAGGCTGTTGTATTTCAACGCTTAATCCTCAGCAGAAAATGGATCAAAATTGGTCAAAATTTCAATCAATGATATATTTTGGCGCAAAATATTAAATATCTTTTGTTAACAATCTACAATAGTTTTTTTCAAAAAACTTTAAAACATTTGTATTTTCATAAATTTAACTTATTTTTTAGCGTGTTAAGCCCATAAGTTAATGTAACAAATTAATTCATAGTTTTGAGCATTTTTGCCCAAAAAGCTAGCAATTGTTGTTCTTAATTTGCGCACAAGCCTAAAAGCAAAAATCGTGCTAAAATCATCGACCTAGAATTTTCCCCTAGCCTTATCTTCCGTTTTTCTGCTGCTGTTAAAGTGGCATTGGTTTGTCCATGAATTCGCAAATTGCTCTGATTCAAAATATTGATGCGCTACTCCCTCAAACTCAATGTGGCTTATGTGGTCACCGTGATGGCTGTTTACCCTACGCCAAAGCGATTGCAGAAGGCGAAGCGGCCAATAAATGCGTACCCGGTGGACAACCTGTTGCAGATGCACTAGCAAACTTACTGCAACGCCCTGTATTGACCGCAGAAGCCAGTGTTTGGCCTGTGCAGGCAGATGGACGCCCACAGCGTATGAAAGCGCTAATTCGTGAAGATGAGTGCATTGGTTGTACCAAATGTATTAATGCCTGCCCTGTCGATGCCATTTTAGGCTCAGGCAAACTCATGCACAGCATTTTGACTGATTTATGTACTGGCTGTGAATTGTGTATCCCACCTTGCCCTGTCGATTGCATTGACTTGGTAGAAGATACACAACCCCTGCTTTCTGATAGCGCACGAGTGGCAGAACAGAATGATTTACGCCAACGCTACTACGCCCACATACAACGTGAAGAACAACGTCGTCTGCACCGTAAAGGCCCTGTGGTACGTGCAGAAATTGATACCGAACTGTTTGCTCAATTTTCTGCACAAGCCGATGCTGCTGTGCCTGTGATTGAATTGCCTGTGCAAAAAAATGAACAGATTTCCACTGCCGATGCACAAACCACCATCGAACTGGCAAAATTACGCACACAAATTAAAAAACTCGAAAAACAACTCAGTGTGCGTGACGATGAGAAAAAACGGCTATTACTAACCAATTTACAACAACAGTTACGTGAATTAGGAGCATAAACATGCCCGAAAGAAATACACGTCTGACCAATAAAGCGGTTAAAACAACGACTGCCAAAAGCACCACGCTCAAAGAAAAGCCGTCTAAAAATATGACCAAAAAGCAAATTCAGACTTTTTTTGAGCGCTTACGTGAACAACGCCCAAATCCGACCACTGAACTGAATTTTTCCAATCCATTTGAATTGCTGATTGCGGTGACCTTATCTGCACAAGCGACCGATGTCAGCGTCAATAAAGCCACCGACAAACTGTTTCCTGTTGCCAATACGCCCGAAGCGATTTATGCCTTAGGTGTGGAAGGTTTAAAAGAATATATTAAAACCATCGGGCTGTATAATTCCAAAGCAGAAAATGTCATTAAAACCTGCAAAATTCTCATCGAAAAACACGGCAGCATCGTGCCTGATAATCGTGCAGATTTAGAAGCCTTGCCTGGCGTGGGACGTAAAACTGCCAATGTGGTCTTAAATACCGCGTTTGGACAGCCAACCATGGCGGTCGATACGCATATTTTCCGCTTAGGTAACCGTACAGGTTTAGCTGTGGGTAAAAATGTTTTAGAAGTCGAACACCGTTTAATTAAAGTCATTCCTAAAGAGTTTTTAATTGACTCACATCACTGGCTAATTTTACATGGCCGTTATTGTTGTATTGCGCGTAAGCCTAAATGTGGTGAATGTGTGGTGTCAGATGTGTGTAACTGGCCTGATCGCTTTGAATTTGGCGCGCATCGGCATATCACGCTGCATGAAATTCATCACGAGCCCGTATCTAAGTAAGTGCTTCGGTAGAGTTTTGCAAAGTGATCTAAACTTATTGAAGACAAGCTAGATCATCAAAGCAATGTGGATCATCCAAAATCGTGTGGATAACTGTGCAATCTATGCACAAGATTGTACAGAGATGAACTTGTTTCTTCATGGTTGGTATTTTCACCGTTACCTAATCTTTTTGTCTCTGTAACTGCTTGAGATTTTATAAAAATTACAATACCTAAAGTAATAATACCAACCACAAGAATTATTAATAGAATTTTATTCTTTTTCATAAGGTTTTATAAAAACTGCCCAAATTTAAAATTGCAATCTTTTGCAGATGTGTGATGGTTTATTTATCCTGAGAATCTTCAGACTGACGTTGTTGCTCTTGCTGTTGTTTAAGTTTCGGATGCAATTGATAGTGCTTGCCTGATTTTTTTTCAGCCGAATTCTGAGCTTGTGTATTGCGCAACAACTTATAGCTCACAAAAACAAGAAAGCCTAAAACGGCAATACTTGCCAATAACATGATGATCACAGCAGCATGTTGCAAAGCACTCTCCCAAACTGAAACAAATAAAAAGAGCCCTAATATGAATCAGGACTCTTTTAAAGTCAAAACAAGCAGCCTGTTTAAACGATTTTATTTTCTTTTAAACAGACTTGGTCTAAGACCTAGACTTATTTTGCTTGGTCTAAAATAGCAAACAAATCTGCTTGAACTTCTTCAATTGGACGAAGACCATTCAATTTGTTATAGCTTGGTGCATTTTCACCAGAAGCAGCACGACCTTGATAGAAGCCAACCAATTGCTCAGTTTCTGAGTGATACGCTTTTAAACGCTTACGAATGGTTTCTTCTTGGTCATCTGGACGTTGAACCAAATCTTCGCCAGTTTCGTCATCTTTACCTTCCACTTTTGGTGGATTGTAAACAAGGTGATAAATACGACCAGATGCAGGGTGCTGACGACGACCAGACAAACGTTGTACGATTTCTTCGTCTGCAACATCAATTTCAATCACGTGGTCGATATTGATGCCTTCGCTTTCCAAGGCTTCAGCTTGTGGAATAGTGCGAGGGAAACCATCAAAAATACAACCATTCACGCAATCTGGCTGCGCAATACGCTCTTTCACTAAGCCAATGATCAGTTCATCAGATACCAAACCGCCACCGTCCATGACGCTTTTGGCTTGTAGACCTAATTCAGTACCTTCACGAATTGCAGCACGGAGCATATCACCGGTTGAAATTTGTGGGATATTGTAGCGCTTACAGATCAACTGAGCTTGTGTACCTTTACCTGCTCCAGGTGGTCCGAGTAAGATAATGCGCATAAAAAAACATCCTCATTTTAACAATGTATTTGACACTCGTTGCATATCAGAGCCATCGCCCTTTACGCAGCCAGCATCCTCTTATAAGAAAGCGACAAACAAATGTATTAAACCAGCAATAAAACCAGTTACACCACCCAAGACAATTAAAATCCACTCATCTTCCTGAAAGGCAGGACGCAAGAGATTCTGGAATTCTTTTGGCGTCAGTTCACGAATACGATCTCTGAACATTTGATAAATTTTCTGTGCACGGCTCGCATTAAAGGCAGGGTCGCATACAGGCACCATCGTAATTTCAATCGAACGATCAATCAAGTCAGTCTTGAGTTTGGCATACTCTTTTGGCCCCAAAGACAACTGTAAAGAGGTACGAACCAATGGTGTTTCCATAATTTCGTTGATGTGGCGTTTGACAATACGGCGGGTTTTGTCTTTTTTACTGCCATACATCATTTCAGTCATAATCGATTTTAACGTAATCAGATCTTCTGTGACTACCGTTGCAAACACATCCGAGACTTCTTCTTGGCGTTTCATGAACGCACCCTGAATATTATAAGTCCCAATGCGTGGAATCACTGGCTTAATCCATGGAAATTGACGATTTTCAGTCAATTTAAAGAACTGCGGATATTTCACGTAATGTGGTTCGACTGGGTTAAATACCATCCAAATCGCAATCCAGTTGGTCAAGAAGCCCCAAATTGCCGCCCAAAATGGAACCGTCCAGTGCCATGGTACAAGAAACCAAACAATCATTTGGAAAATACCAAAGAACATCCCAATCAATGCACTGATATGCCAAATAAAGTTAATTTCTTTTTGACCGACTTTTAGGAACATACGCACCATTAAGCGGCGATCACCTTCCATTTGGCTGACCACCATTTCACGCATATCCACCAAGGATTCAACATTCAAGGTCAGTTCAGTCACCAATTCACGCAGCACACCTGGCAATTGTTTATGCGCCTGTGCGTAAATACGGCGTTTAATCGAATACGGTAGGTTTTCCCAAAGCACAGCATTGCGGTCTAACATGACCTCATCAATTAAGTGCTCAAGTTCAAAACCCACTTGCTCACCAATAATACGCGCCATATCTTCAGGGTCCATAGCATTGAGAAACTCACGCAATGAACCTAATTTTGACAATGTGTTATCGGTAATGATGCCTGAAATACGCCCTGCTTTACGCGGTACAATCCCCTGCCATCCCACAGGAATAGGCCCAAGGTGAAAGCCCCAAAAGCTAATTGGATAGAACACCATTTTTAGTGCCATCCACACGTGCGCCCAAGTCACAAAAGCAGTCACAGGAATAATACTGAGCACGGCCCAAAAATCTGGACGATTCAAAAAGGTTTGCCACAACTGATTGACGTACTCAAGCATGCATTTTTTCCATATTTAGTTCTAATTACAAGATTCTAAAGTAGTTAAAAGTCACTATTCTGACTACAAACCCATACTGAGCGTATAGGAAAATTGTAGTCTAGGCTCAGTTTCCGCAATCACTCGCCCTTGTCGATCTTCCAATTTTTCACCTGCGCCAATGCCAACACTAAAGCTACTGATGCGTTCAGGGCTCAGTAATACATAAGCCAGATCAATGCCTGCACCTAAACGCGCTTTTTCTTCACCATCCACCCATTTAGATTCTAGGTGTCCTGCGTAAGCGCCAATATAATAACCATTTTTGTCTTTACCTGTGAGGTGGTATGGGTAACGAAAACCTGTTTGCCCACCGACTTCATGGTCACCATTTAAAAAAGCCCCCGCTTTTAGATAGGCAATGCCATAAGGATTGACCCATTCACCATTCAAATGCAGTAATTTTTGGGTAATACCCGCCCCTACATTCCAGGTTTTTGCGCTATCTGCGCTAATTTTTGCTTCAGGTAAAAAAGTAGTGTTCCCAGCAAAGCTAAAACTTGAAAAGGCAAGTAATGCCACGAAAGAATAGACTTTTGTCATTATTGTCACCAGTGTCCATTTGTTTTAATTTTAAAAACAGTCCTGTTTTCGTGTTTTGACTCTAGCAGAATTGTCAGGATTCTTATATACAGCAAATTACAATTTTGATGTCGCTAAAGTCAAAAATTAAGATTGCGCCCATCTTCTAGGTTAAATCGGGCAATTCAGTCAAACATGGTTACTCAAAATTGCCAATAGATGCGTTAGAATAGTCCAAATTCGTTCTCCCTCATTTTTGTTAAGCCAATTTTTGTATGAAACAACACTATCCGTTAAAAAATGCTCAGCAAGAGAAGCGTATTTTTCGCAATCGCATCTTTTTTTCGGTGGGTGTTGTGGTTTTTTTCTTGCTGCTGTTGGTGGCTCGTTATGCCTTTTTACAAATTAGCGGCTACGATGAATTTGCGACTGCATCAGATAAAAACCGAATTCGGCTACAACCACTCGCACCTGCACGTGGTTATATTTATGACCGCAATGGTGTGTTATTGGCAGATAACTACCCTGTGTTCTCAGCCACTTTAAGCCGTGCAGATGTTGAAGATATTGACGATACCATTGCGCGACTGACACCTGTTTTACAACTGACAGAAGAAGATATCGATCGCTTTAAAAGTCGGATTAAAACTTCACGTAAAACTGAACGTGTATCGATCAAGCTGAATTTAAATGAATCGGATATTGCCCGTTTTAGTGAAGTTAAATTTCAGTTCCCTGGGGTCAATATTGAAACCCAGATGACACGTTACTATCCGCATGGTGACTTATTTGCGCACGTGATTGGTTATGTCGGGCGCATTAACGACAAAGAACTGAAAGAAATTGACAAAGATGCTTATGCAGGCACCAACTTGATTGGCAAAATTGGGGTGGAGAAATCGTATGAGCACTTGCTACATGGCGTACCCGGCAACGAATCTGTAGAAGCCGATGCACATGGTAATGTGCTGCGCAATTTAGGACGTAAAGACCCTGTACGTGGCAATGATTTGTTTTTGTCATTGGATTATGGCTTGCAAGTGGTCGCCTCTGAACAACTGGCAGAACGCCGTGGTGCAATTGTGGCACTTGACCCACGTACAGGTGAAATTTTAGCTTTAGTCTCCAGTCCGAGTTTTAACCCTAACTTATTTGTCACAGGTATTAGCCATACCGACTACTCTGCCTTACGCGATAATTTAGATCAACCACTCTATAACCGTGCAGTACAAGGTGTTTATCCACCGGGTTCTACCATTAAGCCGATGTTTGGTTTAGGCGGTATTCATTATGGCTATGTCGACTGGAAAACCGCCATTCAGGATTATGGTTATTTCACTTTACCAGGCGACAGCCACCGTTTCCGTGACCATAAAAAAACTGGGCATGGCATTGTCGATATGCACAAAGCTCAAGTCGTGTCGTGTGATACCTACTTCTATGTATTGTCGTATCGCATGGGCATTGAAAAAATGAACGACTGGATGCGTCAATTTGGCTTTAGTGAAAAAACTGGGGTCGATTTACCAAGTGAAAGCACAGGACTCTACCCAAACCCGGACTGGAAAATGCGTACGCGCAAAGCCAAATGGATGAAAGGTGAAACAATTTCCGTCAGTATTGGTCAGGGTGCATTTACCTCGACACCATTGCAATTAGCAATGGCCACCGCCATCACCGCCAACAAAGGATTTAAAGTCACACCGCACGTGTTACGTGAAAGTCGTGGCGCGAAACCATTTAAAGTTCACAATGGTACCAACGGAAAAATTGACTTTAACGGCACAGAAGAAGACTGGATTAAAATGCGTGATGCCATGGTTGATGTGATTCAATCAGGTACAGGTAAAGGGATTAAAGGCGGCTTGCAATATTCAGTTGCAGGTAAAACAGGTACAGCACAGGTTAAAAGTATTGCGCAAGGTAAACGCTATAACGAAGCCTTATTGACCGACCGTCAGCTTGACCACGGTTTATTTGTTGGCTTCGCTCCTGCCGAAAACCCTGAAATCGCAATTGCCATCATTCTAGAAAATGGTCGCGGTGGTTCTGCAGCAACGGCTTTGGCGCGTCCAATTTTAGACTATTGGTTACTGAATAAAAATAAAAAGCCAATTCGTCCATCTGCCGCACAAGTGAGTGGTGGCTTAATGACTGCAGGTTTAAAACCAAGTGAATTGCCAAGTGGTGAAGTCCCTTCATCTACTGCACCAAATACGAATAACGTGAATAATCCGAATACAGCAACCAATCACCCTGCGCTCAACCCAAATCCTTCGCAAACTACTCCGAGTTCAGCTCCAACCAATCCACCTGCAACTGCGCCAACAGCAGTTGTACCCACTAACCCAATTGAGAGCGACTAAGCCATGAAAAATCAACTACGCATTATTGGTGGAGAATGGAAACGTCGTCAGTTGGCTTTTGCTTCAATTGAGGGATTACGCCCTACGCCCGACCGAGTGCGCGAAACCTTATTCAACTGGTTAATGTGGGATGTGCAAAACGCCAAAGTGTTAGACCTCTGTTCAGGTTCGGGCGCTTTAGCTTTTGAAGCCCTGTCTCGCGGTGCGGCACACGTGGTCATGATTGAGCCAAACCGTACACAAGCACAGTTTTTACAGCAAAATTTAGAATTATTACGCGTCAATAAAAGCAAAGCACAATTAAAAGTTTCTACCGCACAACATGCTTTGGCGACACTAAAAGATCAGTTTGATTTGGTATTTTTAGACCCGCCTTATAGTTTAGATTTATGGGAAGAATTGGCAGGGTTGGCTGATCCACTCATTGCGGCACAAGGTCTGATTTATGTTGAAGCAGATCGTGATTTAAACCTGTTAAAATTACCGCAGACTTGGCAAAAAGTTAAAGAGAGCAAAGCGGGAACTGTACGTGCGGGCTTATACCAAAAGATTGTTGTTTAAATTTTCTCCTTAAAAGATACGCGGTAATTTTATGACTATCGACACTTTTCAAGAGTCATCTATTAATGTAATATTATAACATTACATATTGTAGTGTTTATCTTCATGAAAGTTCGTTCATCTTTAAAAAGTGCAAAATCGCGTGCCGATTGTCAAATTGTGAAACGTCGTGGCAAATTATTTGTGATTTGCAAATCCAATCCACGTTTTAAAGCAAGACAGGGATAATCCCCTGTCTTTTAGTTTTGATAGATTATTACACTGAAATAGTGTGCTTATTCTGAATAGTAACGTGTATCGACACTAAAACTTTCAGGAAATTTTGCTTGAACCTGCGCATAAAATGCCATGATTTCAGCCATATCTTTTTCAAAATCACCGGTTGGATGCACAATTTTTCCCACACCCGTTTTCTTTTTTGCGTAATCCATATACGCCAAAGCAATTGGCACACCTGCATTTAGCGCAACATGATAAAAACCTGTTTTCCATTGTTCTTGACGCGCACGTGTGGCTTCAGGCGTCACTAACATCACCAATTTAGGATGGGTTTTAAATAAGTCCGTCATGAGCTGAACCATACTTGGTCTTGCTTCGCCTCGTGCTTTCGGACGACGGTCAATACCAATACCACCCATTGCACGAACAAATGGCCCAAACGGCAATTTCATATAGCTGTCTTTAATGGTCAGGCGAACATTAACGCCCAAAGCTTTAAGCCCTAAACGTGCATATAACGCATCCCAATTACTGGTATGCGGTGCTGCAATCATCACATATTGGTCTAACTCCAACGGACAATGATTGTCGATTTCCCAACCCATTAAATTTAAGCTTCGCTCAGCTAACTTTTCAAACACAACCGCATACCCCAAATAAAGTGTGCGAATTTTAGCAAGCATCGACAAATACAAAAGTCTAAAACGACGAATAAATAAACAAATACTTTATAAATGTATAAAAATTTCCTGCACTCATCTTATTTTTGTCATTCCATGCAAAATCATACTGTTTTTGCGCTCATTCATTGCTAGATTCAAGCAAGTTTAAAATGGTAAATATATAAATTTACGCACAGTTTGCTGAGTTTTTTACGGTCTAATCCGATGTAATCCTTGAAGTGAAACTTAAAACTTTAAAACATCGGGCTTGTTATGATTTGCTACAAATCTTCATTAAAAATAAGGCAAATTGGCTTTTCAGATACAAGGTGAAAGTTTAAGGTGGCAGCAAGACAAGTTTGAAGTTTAGAACATTTATGCTGAATCGTTATCCGATTGCACTCAGTACACTTAGCTTATTTTTAGTAGCTTGCGGATCAACTGATCCAAGCAGGGAATATCAATCCGCTTTGCCTTCTGAGCCACAAATTACGCCCAAAACTGAAGTTCAAAATTCAGCAACTTCATGGACAGGACAAGCTACAGGTAACTTTAGAGCCTTATTGCCTTGTGACAACTGTGAACAGCATGTGATTCATTTACGCCTGAATGATGATCAAACCTTTCAACTCAGCGACATTAAACGCTCGAAACAGCGCCAGCGCGAAAACCAAGTGGCGGGAACGATTCAAGCTGCTCAGGGCAACAATCAGCAAGACAAACAGAACCAACACCCATCGCAAAACACGGCAAATGAATGGTTGCTCAATATAGAAAATGGGCAAGCCTATGCACGTATTCAACTCACAGCGCACGGTCTTAAATTCAGTTTATACAATCAGAAAAAGACACAAAATCAGCAGAAAAATGAAACTCAGGTTTTCTTACATCCTGTAGAAAATATGCAAGTCAGTAATGCCCTGAAGCATGTCGATATTCAGGCTGAACACGTACAAAATGTTGAGGTCAAAGAATTAAACGACCCTGTGATGGCACACGATTATTTTCTGGCAATTCACAATCAATCTGATCAAGCATTACAATTACATGCCAATGACTTGGTTTTGGTCGATCAGCAATATCAAGAATATGCAGCCGTAGTCGATCCGCATTTTTTAGAACCAATTCCTGCACAACAAAAACAATGGATTAAGGTGTCTTTCCATTACCCTGCTTCTGTAGAGGCAGATGTGATCAAAATTAAATAGGTTACAGCTGCTGCATTTCATAAATGAAGGAACATCAATTTAAGGATGTTTCAAAGTTCTTTGACTATTTTAAATAGCCATAAAAAAACCCTGCATCAGCAGGGTTTTCTTTTAAACCATCAAGCGATTACGCGTTGAATTGGTTCATTGTGTTTTTAGCTTCGTCCGCTGCTTTAAGCGCGTTGTCACCAGAGAAAATTTCTTTGTGATCGTCACCGATGTCAGAACCAGCCATTGCTTGGTGTTTCACACAAGCGATACCACCGCGGATTTCTTTACGTTGTACGCCAGCAACATAAGCCAACATACCTTCAGAACCGAAGTAACCTTGAGCAAGCTCGTGAGTAGAAAGAGCAGCTGTGTGGTAAGTAGGCAGAGTGATCAAGTGGTGGAACACGCCTGCTTCACGAGAAGCGTCTGCTTGGAATGTACGTACTTTTTCGTCAGCTTCAGCAGCCAATTCAGAATCGTCGTACTCAGCGCTCATTAATTTAGCGCGGTCGTATGCAGATACGTCTTTACCTTCAGCAACCCAACGGTCGTACGCTTGTTGACGGAAGTTCAGTGTCCAGTTGAATGATGGAGAGTTGTTGTAAACAAGTTTCGCATTTGGCACAACTTCACGTACACGGTTAACCATGTGAGCGATTTCTTCTACGTTTGGAGTCGCAGTTTCGATCCAAAGAAGGTCAGCACCGTTTTGTAAGCTAGTTACACAGTCAAGTACAACGCGGTCAATTTGAGTGCCTTCACGGAACTGGTACAAGCCAGAAGCTAAACGCTTAGGACGGTGTAATTTACCATCACGCTTGATTAGGATTTCGTCTTCTTTCGCTTCAGAGATGTCAATTTCTTGAGTGTCTAAGTAGCTGATGTATTGAGAAGCGATGTCGCCTGGCTCTTTAACTACTGGGATTTTTTGAGTTAAGTCAGCGCCTTCAGAGTCAGTACGTGCAACGATGATACCGTCGTCAAGACCCATTTCTAAGAACGCATAACGTAACGCGTGGATTTTAGCGATGAAGTCTTCGTGTGGAACAGTTACTTTACCAGCTTGGTGACCACATTGTTTCGCGTCAGAAACTTGGTTTTCGATTTGAAGTGCACATGCACCCGCTTCGATCATTTTCTTAGCTAATAAGTAAGTTGCTTCTTCGTTACCGAAACCAGCGTCGATGTCCGCAATGATTGGCACAACGTGAGTTTCAAAGTTGTCGATTTGAGCAGTGATTTCAGCAGCTTTAGCAGTATCACCAGCGTCTTGTGCTTTTTTAAGTGCGCGGAACAAATCGTTTAATTCTTTTGCGTCAGCTTGACGTAAGAATGTGTAGATTTCTTCGATCAATGCAGGAACAGAAGTTTTTTCGTGCATAGATTGGTCAGGAAGTGGACCGAATTCTGAACGAAGTGCAGCAACCATCCAACCAGAAAGGTAGATATAACGGCGTTCAGTAGTACCGAAGTATTTTTTGTTCGCAATCATTTTTTGTTGCGCAACAAAACCGTGCCAGCAACCTAAAGATTGAGTGTATTTGCTTGAATCAGCATCATAAGCAGCCATATCACGACGCATAATCGCAGCTGTATATTTAGCAATATCTAAACCAGTTTTGAAACGGTTTTGCATTTGCATACGCGCAGCATCTTCAGGACTGATGTCTGCCCAAGTGTTGCCGAATTTTGCTTTTAATTCGCGGATTGCATCAATCGCTGTTTGGTATGTAGTCATGATATTGTACCCTGTAATATTATTTAGGATTTATCAATCGAAGGCTAAATCGCGCTTATGCTTGATTGCTCAGATTTAGAGCACTTCGTTACGATGAATACAGAGTAGAGTGACTGAATGAATTAATCCAATATTCTCGTGTAATTCTCGGTATTTTTTAAAAAAATGTATAGATCAAAGTCTTAATTCAAAAAAACAATAAAAACACAACCTATTGATTTTAAAAACCTTATTTAGAAAATTAATCAAATATCTTTGCTTACAAATTCATCTCTGTGCCGATATTTTCTGCATTAGACTTAAGTCTTGCATTTCATAAAAAATGCTTGCATTGGCGATTTCTGCCATTTTTTAGCAAAATTTTGCTGCTTTTCAGCGCAATGTAAGTGCATAAGTTTCATACAAAATAGAATCTGCTATCAGTTCTGCCAATGCTTTTAAGTGTTTTTGCATTTAATATTAAAAAGTATAGATGCAGTGCTAGGCAGCTTACATTTCTTTAGGAAATAATGATGGGGCTGGCTGTTTTTATTCAGATTTTTTGCTATTTATCTCGTCGATTTTTTCATCATAATTTATACACAAGCCTTACGGCTTATGGCATAATTCCAATAATTTAGTGATTTTATTTTCGGTATTTATTTTATGAATCTGGAGCGGGTTGATCTTAATCTATTAATTTATCTTGACGTCTTACTTCGTGAAAAAAATGTAACCCGTGCTGCAGAACAATTGGGCGTTACCCAACCTGCGATGAGTAACATTTTACGTCGTTTGCGCAATTTATTTAATGATCCCCTGCTGATTCGTTCTTCTGAAGGCATGACGCCAACTGAACGTGCCTTAGAATTACAACCGCGTATCCGCGATGCCTTATCTGACCTTTCTATGATTTTGGAGCCGCGTACTGAGTTCCGCCCTTATACTTCAAATCGTGTATTTCGGATTATGACCTCCGATTACGCAGAAGCCACATTAGTCCCACGCTTGGTTAAAGCTTTACGCTCTGAAGCACCTAATGTGGTATTAGACTTTTTAACCCCGAGTGATGTGTCTTATCGCGACATGGAACAAGGTAAAGTCGATTTGGCGATTAACCGTTTTAATGAAATTCCACAAAGTTTCCATCAGGTTTTAGTTTGGCGTGATAGTTTTTCTTGCCTGCTCAATCACAAACACCCTGCTGCCAATAACCTGAATTTAAAAAGCTACTTAGATGCACAACATATTTGGGTTTCTAAAACAGGTATGGGCGTTGGTTTTGGTGTGAATCCAGAGAAACAAGCGGGACTGGGTTGGATTGATCAAGCTTTAGAGCGTATTGGACAAAAACGTAAAATTTCGGTGTTTACCCGTCATTATCAAATGCCTGCACTACTCGCGTCTAATGTAGATTTAGTCGCAACCTTACCTACACGTATTGCGCGCTTACAAGCCAAAAGCCAAAGTTTACTGATTAAAGACCCACCATTTTATATTCCAGAATTTGAATTAAAGATGGCATGGTGTCCGTTGTTACATCATCACCCTGCACACCGTTGGTTACGCCAATTGATTTTATATGTAGCGCGCCAAATGATTGAAGAAGAAAACCGTGAGTTTTTACTGAATAACTCTCAATTTTCAGCCTATTAATTAAAAATTCACTGAACTTATTGGCACAAACGCTTATACTCAGATGAGGAATATTTCGATATTCCTCATTGTTTAATCATGATTTAATAAAGATTCAAATTGTTATATTTAAAATAATATAATCCACAGGTGGATTCGTGAGCCTCTTCCAGAATATTGTTATTATCCTCATCCTCATTGTCGGAGCTGGTTTTTTATCGCTGACTGAAATTGCGTTGGCTGGTGCACGTAAAGTTAAACTGAAAATTCTAGCCGAATCAGGCGATGAACGTGCCCAAAAAGTTTTAGACCTACAAGAAAACTCAGCTGATTTTTTTGCTGCCTCACAAATTGGCTTAAACGCAGTTGCCATTTTAGGTGGTATTTTAGGTGAAGGCGCATTCCGTCCTTATTTTTACAACTTAGTTGTGCGCTTCTATCAAGGACCATGGGCTGAAACGCTTAGTTTTGCCTTGTCATTTACCTTAGTGACTTCGCTGTTTATTTTATTTGCCGACCTAATGCCTAAGCGTTTGGCAATGATCGCCCCTGAAAAAATTGCGGTATCGGTGATTAATCCGATTCAAATTTTTATTCGGATATGCAAGCCTTTGGCATGGATGATTAATGCGATTGCCAACGTGCTGTTCCGTTTATTTAAAGTAAATACCACGCGCGAAGACAATATTACATTTGATGATATTTCTGCAGTCATGGATGCAGGCGCTCAAGCAGGTGTTTTACAAAAGCAGGAACATCACTTTATTGAAAACGTGTTTGAACTTGAAGAACGTAACGTGCCTTCGAGTATGACTACACGTGAAAATGTGGTGTTTTTTACCCTAAAGGAATCTGAAGCCAGTATTCGTCAAAAACTTGCAGAATATCCTTATTCCAAATTTTTGGTCTGTAGCGAAAATATTGATGATGTTATTGGCTATGTCGATGCCAAAGATATTCTGGTCAGAATCCTCAATAATCAATCTTTACTGCAACTGAATGAAAGCACCATCCGCAATGTATTGACCATTCCAGATACACTCACGCTGTCTGAAGTCTTAGATCGTTTCCGCTCGACCAAAGAAAAATTTGCCGTGGTGATTAATGAATATGCTTTGGTTGTGGGCGTGATTACCCTGTCTGATATTATGATTACTGTGATGGGCGATTGGGTAACACCTATTGAAGAAGACCAGCAAATTATTAAACGTGATAACAATTCTTGGCTGATTGATGGCAGCACGCCAATTGAAGACATTAAACACGCGCTGCAAATTGATGAAATGCCAGATGATGAAAATTATGAAACCATTGCAGGTTTTATGATGTATAAGCTGCGTAAAATCCCTCGCCCTGCCGATTCTGTACTTTTTGATGGTTATAAATTTGAAGTGGTCGATGTCGATCATTTTAAAATTGACCAACTTTTAGTAACACGAATTGTAGAAACACAGGAAATACAAAACAACACTGAAGCAGATGGATAGTGAAATTCACTGTATTCGTGTGGGCTTGATCTGCATCCAGATTTTCTAGCATTCATAAAAAAGCACCACATCAAAATGAAGTGGTGCTTTTTTCAAACCTGAACAGATACATCTGAAATTCAGCTGAATATCTATTTAATATTTGCTGATCAATTCATCCAATACCGCTTGATAGTGAATCGCAATATCTTCAGCTAGAATTTTATAGACATTGTCGAATTGCACCATCGGCCAGCCCTCTTTCCAGAAAGGAAAAATGTTGTGCAAATCATGCGTCACCACAGCATCTTCACGCACAATCGCTTGTGCAACCTGAGCCAATACTTGTGCAGTTTCTGTGCCATCAATGGCTAAATAATCAATGCCACGTGCTTTTAAAATACGTACACGGTCTTTTTTATAACGGATTTTTTTCATTTGCGCTTCGTTTAACTGCAAAGCCAAACTTACTGCTTCTACAAATTTGCTTTCGAATGACTGATTAAGTGCCACCAACGCTGCTTTATGCGCTTCCTGACGACCTGCTTTCCCACCATTACGGATAATTTCTTTTGCCTCTGTGTCTAGCTCATCACTTTTCATAGACTGCAAAATGTCGAGTATTTCGATATCACTTAATGATTCAGGAGATTGGTCAATCATGTACTGCCCTTGGACAAAAATAGCAAAACGCTATTTTCGCACAATTTAGCTAAAAGCTCGACACATTCCGAAGCAATTGTTCACACAAGGCAGTGCTGCACCTATTACAGTGCAGCAGTTTAAAATTGATCTTTCAGCTTTGATCATCCTTGTTTATTTTAAATTTCTTATTGTTCCCTTAGTTTTTCTCCTGAATTTTACCGTCTATTTAAAACCCGTTATTTCAAATGAATAATCCAATAAATAACAGGTTTAACTTTTCAACTCACTTGTACTTTTTAGTAAAAAATAATTAACAGGTTGCTCTTTACACTTAATACAAGTTTTCGCGTTTATCATGATCGAGGCGGTCAATATAGCGTTCTAAATGTAGCATCGCATGATACATTTTATTTAAGTTCCAAACATTGATTTGCTGACGAACAATATTTTTGTGTAACCGTTTTAATGCACGTAGACTGTGTTTTGGCGTATATGCAGATAAAATTTTCATAAGCCTGCTCTCTCTATCAAATTATTTTACATGAACCGTTTTGTTATCTTGAGAATGAATTCAATGAATATAAAGATAAGCTCTATTATTGACAGGGTGTGTCCTACACCTCCTTAATATTTGACTATTTGGAAAAATTTTATTGTGTTAAATTGTAGTTTAAAGGAATATTTATGTAATTATGATTAAAATAATTGCTAAAAAAGATTCAAAAAATCTTTGTTAAAATCTTCTATAAAAATATGCATAAAAAAACTGACACTCGGTCAGTTTTTTATGCGGGCTGATTTTAAATTTTGAGTCTTTAAATCACTTCCACCACTACTTTGCCCACATGCTCACCTGTATCCATTTCGGCATGTGCTTGTTGAATTTGATCAAACTGAAAGGTTTTATAAATCATAGGCAGACATTCACCTTTGGCTAACAATGGCCAAACTATCTCTTGCAAACCTTTGGTAATTTCAGCTTTTTCTGCAGTATTGCGGGCGCGCATGGTCGAACCCGTAATGGTAAGACGCTTCATCATAATTTGACCAAGTTTTACTTCTTTGGCTTTTGCACCACCTAAGAATGCGATATACACCAAGCGACCATCACGACGTAATAAATTTAAATTACGTTCCAAATACGGCGCACCAACAATATCTAAAATGACATCAACCCCAGCATTGTCTGTCACTTCGTTAATCACTTGTTCAAAATCTTGTGTCTTGTAATTAATTGCTGTGGTGAGGTGTGAAATTGCCTGTACTTTTTCATCTGAACCTACAGTTGCAAAGGTTTTTAAACCTAAGGCTTTGCACAACATTAAAGCAGTTGTACCAATACCACTGGTTCCGCCATGAATTAGTGCCGTTTCACCTGCTTTGGCTTTGCCCATTTGGAATACATTGGCCCACACAGTAAAAAACGTTTCAGGTATCGCAGCGGCTTGTACAAAACTGACACCTGTTGGAATTGTCAAAGTCTGGCTTTCTGGTACAACACAATATTCTGCATAACCACCACCATTGGTTAAGCCACACACTGCATCACCAACTTTAAATTGGCTAACATCTGCACCCACAGCAACTACTTCACCTGCTACTTCTAAACCTGGCACTGGCGTCACGCCTTTAGGCATAGGATACAGACCCTGACGCTGTAAAATATCAGGACGATTCAAACCAAAAGCATGTACTTTGACCAAAACCTCATTGGCTTGTGGCTCAGGTATTGCAACCGTTTCATAGGCTAATTTTTCTGGGCCACCTGGTTCTGTAATAATAATCTGCTGCATTGTGTTTTGTGTCATGGCAAATCCCTGATTGTTTGATGCTGATATGAATTCTGACTATTTGAACATAAAACAGCAAAGCATTAAAACCCAGATTAACTTAGGTATAATTCTCATGCCGTGGTGTTTCATGCGTGATTAAATTTTTATTTATGATTAAAGAGTATGTGATGTCAGAAATTGTGGAATACAACGAAAATAATTACCGTGAGTTTGAATATGAAACAGGCGTTGCGGTGATTCGTTTTTATGCGACGTGGTGTACGCCTTGTGTTCAAAATGCACCATTTTTTGAGCAGCTTGCCCAACTTTTTGATGCTTCGGTAAAGTTTGGCAAAGTGAATGTCGATCAATCTCCAATTTTAACTTTGCGTTATCAAGTCTTTGGTTTACCGACCACTCTGATTTTTAAAGATGGGCAAATTGTTGAACGACTGTCGGGCAATGTTTCTGTCGTACAACTTCAACAAAAAATTCAGAGCTATCTTTAAGCCATGTAGAGTAGCGTCAACATATTAAGTTTGAATTACTACCTGATCGCGTCCTGCATGTTTGGCTTGATACAAATGCGCATCTGCAGCTTTCATAAAATCATCCACGTGCGTATACGCTTGTGCGCGAGTCATCCACGCTACACCGATACTTAAAGTCACATATTGTTTATGGTCTTCTCGTGCTACATGCTCAAAAGCTGCATCACGCACAGCCTGCAAGACCTTTTGCATGAGTGGTGCAATCGCAGGTTGCGGAATATCGTGCAGTAAAATGGCAAATTCTTCACCCCCATAACGTGCCACAAACGCATTTTTAGGCAAAATATCTTGTAAAACTTTAACTAGGTTTTGCAGAATTTGATCGCCTTTTAAGTGCCCATAATGATCATTGTATTTTTTAAAATAATCGACATCGAGCATCGCAAAGACCAAAATATGTCGCTTATTTTGCAAGGTTTCAAAATACAAACGCTGAATTTCTTCATTTAATGCACGGCGATTATATGCCCCTGTTAATGCATCGGTTTTAATCTGTATTTCCAGTTTTTCATTCAAAAGACTGAGTTGTTCAGTGCGTTCCTGCACTTTTAAATCTAACGAGCTGTTTAAATGAATCAGTTTTTGGTTCAAGCGTTCAATGCGCAAGTTATGGTAGGCATAATTTCGTGCCTGCTGAAACATGATAAGCAATGCATAAACACTGGTCGAAATAAAAGATAAATGAATGGAATTGACCAAATTCAGCATTAATAAAAAATCATGAATAAATGTGCCACATAGAATAATTACTGCCCAAAAATTAATTTTGGAATAATCCTCTCCTGAACGCAGGGTTTGATAAAATCCATAAGCAAAATTTGCCAAAATCAAAACAAAGAAAAATGAACTATAAAATGCCAATTGCTGAAAAATAGTGGGTTCTGCCCACAGCGTCACCCCAATATTAAAGCTTAATAACAACATTGCCGCGCTATATACCCAACGATGCAAATAGCGAGAACTGAGCAAAAACATATAACTCAGGAAAAATAAAATCGCTAAAAAACTAAATAAATATTCGAGCCTTATTCCCCAAGACCAACTTAAATTCAGGAAAGTGGTGTAAGCATAGGGCGGAGAAAATAAATTATGTAATGCTAGAAAAACAATAAACAAGCCAAAAATAAACATAAGCTTGGTCTTGCCGCCATTTGCAAGACTAAATGCCGAAAACATCAAGGTAAACAAACCAATACCAAGTACTGCCCCACAAATCATGGCAATACTCATCATCAAACGCTGATACTGTTGATTGATGGTGCGACTTAAACCAATTTTCATTGGATTTTTTAAACCACCTTGCAAGCTCTGAAAGCTAGACGCTTGAATGGTCAGGGTAAAATATTCACTTTCAGGAACAAAATATGCAATTCGTGGGGCATTTTCGGTTTGGTGACTACTCGCATCTGCACCGACTGTGCCAACACGCACCAGTGGATCGCCATTTAAAAATACCCGATAGGCGCCATATTGGTTGGGAATCCAAATCGCAATACGTCTGCCTAGAAATTCTTTTGGAATTTGAAAGTGCCCAATAAAAGTGCCGTAAGTATTGGCATTGCCCATTAAATCTTCAAATGAAGCAGGCAATTCAACGGTATTCGATGCCAGTACCGCACTGGGTTCTTGAATCAATTGTTGCGGATAAAACAACCATCGCCCAGTCAAAATACTCGATTGATCTTCAGTAAATTGAACAGAATTGAGCAGTTGTTGATGTAGATAGTAAGATTCAGGTGCAGACTCATACTGCGCCAACACACGCGGTGGTGTGAGTACACTGCACAGTAAAATTAAGAAGAGAAATGCACACTTGTGCCACATCCGAGTGAAATTCAAAAACGCAAACGTCCTATTATGCTTATTTTTTAATCTAATCGTTCTTGCACTAAATTTGAAGTAAAAAATTAAGTCATTCATGCTAGACCTTACTGGCATCGGATGAATGACTTAAATTCTAGCGGTTAGGCTAAATTGTGAGGTGTTTATTGATCGCGTGTTTTCACATCATACAATTCAATTTCAAAAATCAAATTAGAATTGGCAGGAATGATATTACCCATTTTGCGCTCACCATAAGCCAAATGTGCAGGCACAATCAGTTTGCGTTTACCGCCCACTTTCATGCCCATGATGCCTTGATCCCAGCCTTTAATGACACGACCTGTACCAATCACAGTTTCAAAATAGTTGCCACGGTCTAAGGATGAATCAAACTTGGTGCCATCTTCCAACCAGCCTGTGTAATGCGTAGTAATTAAAGCGCCTTTAACCGCTTCTTTCCCCTCACCCACCACCAAATCAATAATTTCTAATTCTGCACTCATGTTCATCTCCAAATATTTGCACTTCGATGTTTAAGATAATTTCCAGCTCGTGCAAGTGTTATTGCAACTGTGTCCACTCAATCTGAGCCTGTGCCTGATCGCCAATCAATGTCCATTCGCCATCCATTACATTCAACTGCAATTGCATGGTACGTTCGCATAAAGCTTGAACGGCTTCGGTACTCGCTGGCGATAGTTGCCACACTTCAACATTATTTAAAGTTTTGATTTTACTGTTACGTTTGTACCATTCATCTACCGATGAACCATAAGCAATAATCGCAACTTGCTTACAACGCGAACTGGCTTTTTTGACTTTGTCTTCATCTGGGCAACCGACTTCAATCCACTTAATTAACTGCCCTGTTAAGTCTTTTTCCCACAAAGCAGGCTCATCGGTTTCAAATAAATCTTTGGTAAATTCCAAAGCTTCATCTGCATAACGTGCGAATGCCAAAATACGCACCATCAATCGCTCAATAGTTTCAGAAGGATGCAATGCCATGGTGAGCTGATAGTCACCGTATTGATGCACATCCATATTGGCAATGTTCAAATCTGCCTTATAAATTGTCGCTTTCAGCGCCATTGTCTATTCCTAAAACTATGTTTAAATTTGCCACTAAGCATAATGGATTTTCTGTGATTTTGCTGTATCGTTTGCCCGATAACGTATAGATTTCAGTCTAGAACCGCAGCAGCATCGACCCGATACGTCAATAGTTCAGCCTCAAATTTTTCCCAATCACGCTCGCTTTGATAAATAATTTCCAACCGATTGTCTATGCCTTCATCGGTAGATTGATAATTAAATTGCTGCGGATTGAAGTTGAAACTTTTCCAACCCTGATTGGTATAAAAAATTCCTTTAATACGCAGCCAATCTTGCTGTTCACAGAGTAAATCTAATAAGGGATAAAAGTCGAATTGCCAACGTTTAGGCAATTTCCAACCTGCGACTGCATATCCTTGTGCAGTTTCGACATAGTGATATGGCAATTGTTTGATTTCTGCAGACTCTTGCAGATTTGTAGAGCTGACCTTCTGTTGCAATTTTAGCAACGGCTGAATTTTACGCTGTGTACCGACATACGGTATATCCATTTCGGTCAAAGCCAGATGACCCTGTTCTGCTTTCAACCATTTTTGCGCGTAGGCTTGATATTCCTGTTGTAGTTGTATGAGGGCTTGCTCATCTGCCGCCTGCATTTGGTCTGCATGTGACACCACAATAATTTGTGCAGCTTTGAGCTGATCGGCATACAGGTTTTGCTGCGTCCACGCCTGATCATGCAAACGCGAACCATCTACTACCGTCACCAAGGCGCGCATCGATAAATGCGTATGCCAATGTGGTTCGGTCAGTTGTTCCAAGAGTTGCGCAGGATGCCCCAAACCTGTCGGCTCGATGAATAAACGGTCAGGCTTCGCTTCGGACAATAAACGCGACAAAGCAATTTGCATAGGCAATTGGCTGCTACAACATAAGCAACCGCCCAATAATTCTTTGACTTGATAACCCTGTTGCTGAGGTAAGAGTTGTTGATCGACCCCGATTTGTCCAAATTCATTCATCAGCACCGCCCAAACTTCATGTTCTGGTTTTTGGCTGAGTAACTGTTTCAATAAGGTGGTTTTTCCTGCACCGAGAAAACCAGAAATAATATGCGTCGGGACTGCTTTTTGTGGTGCAATTAATTTCAAAATAAGCTCACTTTATTGAATTTCAAACAACTCAAGCATGCTAAGCAAGTTTAGCGATTAGTTCAATCTGAATCTAAACACACTGAAATTTATTCATTTCAGCACATCTATCACCATCATGATTTGAAAAATTCGCTTACATTTATTACGTGATGATCTGCAACTTATTTGGGGAAATACACGAGTTTTAGCCGCTTGATGTTATGTTTTATTGCCAACCACGCAATTTTATTGCGGAAAACACAGCCATTTTGATTGGATTTGACTGCATATTTAAAACAAAAATTACCAAACTACGACCTATTCATCATCATTGTGCGGTTCAAGTAACCGCCATTGTTTTGCTTTGTTGCAAGCATTGATCCCATAGCTTTGGCTCTTTAGCATGAGTTCCTGTTCAGCCCGTTCAAATCAGGTGATGACTGACTTGAACACTTTAGCCGCAATAAGTTTTTTTACTTAATGCTTGTGCTGAGCACTCCCTACTACTCATGAAAAACTTTAAATAAGGATGCCAAACCATGAAATTGACACAAATTTTACTCGCTTCAACTTTTGCTTTTGCCACTGCAACTACTTTTGCTGCAAAGGCTGAATCGACAGCAACAGAACAGGAAAAAGTGGTTGTTTCAACGCAGGAAACTGTGGCTGGACCTGCTTCAGAACAAGCTGCTGCACAACCTGCATCTGAAGCTAGCACTGAAACACCAGCAGCATCGACCCAACAACCTTAAAAAAACCGATACGTTTTAAAATGTAAATTGAATACAAAAACTGAGTTTTAAGCCACTCTCTCGCTTTACTCAGTTTTTGTTTATCTACAAAGCCAATCAATATTGCCTTGGACAAAATTAAAAAATAGGCACAAAAAAACCTGTCTACAATTGCAAACAGGTTTTCAGCTAAATTTGATGAAAACTTAGGTTTTTTCAGTTTTCTTATAAATACTGCAAGATGGATGATGATTTTCTTGCAAACGCGCAACTTTGCGTTGCTCCGCTGCTTCAAAGCGGCATCGTTTCCAGTCGTTGTCTAATTTCAACGCAGGGATTTGTTTTGGTTTACCATTTTCATCCACTGCAACCATAGTGAAGTAACAGCTGTTGGTATGGCGCACTGTACGCTTTTGGATATTTTGTGCTTCTACACGAATCCCAATTTCCATTGAAGTACGACCGACATGGTTCACACTAGCAAGGAAAGTCACCAATTCACCCACATGAATCGGCTCTTTAAAGTTCACTTTATCAACCGAAAGAGTCACCACATAACTACCCGAATAGCGGCTTGCACATGCATACGCCACTTGGTCTAATAGTTTTAAAATTGTTCCACCATGTACATTCCCTGAGAAATTTGCCATGTCGGGTGTCATTAACACGGTCATGGTTAATTCTGACTGGTCATCTAACACTGGGGCAATTTGATCTAATGGTGACATCGCGTTCTCTAGACTCTTTTAAAGACAGTAAGATATGAGCGTATTATTATATCGCGTTTATAAAAGTTTGAATGTTCATTTCGGCAACAACTGCATCATTATTATTTATATTGTTTATGATAACATTTATTTAAAATTATAAGACTAAAGACTAAGACTCCCAAGCTGTTATTTTTTAATCCATTTCTGATTTTTTAGAATATTTGTTCAAATTGAATATTACGTGAATCCCCCTGATTCAAGTGTTCAAAAAACAATCTAAAATCTTTTATTCAATGGATTATTCAAGCAAATTTCGGCGAATTTACACGAAAAAAAGTTCAATTTCCCCGTAAATTTTCAAACTTCGCTGCGACATTTAAACCAAGCGCAGCATTTCCTGCGACACATTGCTATAAGTCAAAGTTTGTTCGGTACTCAGTGCAGCTTCAATCACATAAGAACCATCTGGATTAATCATCGTCACTGTAAAAATAACTTGCTCCATAGTGGCAAGTTTCACCTGCTGTCCAATTTCAAAGCCGTGCATGAAGTATCCCCTCGATTTTTTATAAAGTTTTAAAGTCCTGAAGCACAAAAGTTAGGCTGTCTTGGAAGCATGTTCAATTGGTAAACTGCTTAAAAAACGAATTCAGTAAATGCTACATAGAATAAATGGAAACGGTGCGAAAGAACACGCTAAAAAATTGATTTTAAGTCTAAATACCTCATCTCAGTATTTAGATATCTTTAGGGTATCTTTATTTTTAAACTATAATATCAAATACTTACAAAGAATAAATCTAAGCAATCTAACATTAAAGTTATTTTTATCAAGCACCTAATTAGACTTAAGTTAAATCTGTTGATTTCATTGAATTGACCTAAATGAAGGATCTGGACAGCTATTTAAACTGTCCATAAAGCCCAAAAGTATTACTCACTTTATAGTCTACAATTCTATGCCCATGCGCATAATGATGCTGTTGATAGACCTGATCAATTTTATTTAATTGCGCTGCGGTTGCTTCTGCACCTGCCAGCATAGTCGCTTCGCGCCCTTTTACATCAAAAATATGGGCTTTTTCACGTAAATCGGGTTGAATGACCACATCTGCCAGTTTCAATTCTTCATTGGCCAAATGCTTTTGCATAATATTAATATTTTGGTTAAACAATCCCCACACATTACTGGTTTCAGTATGAATAGGCTGCGCCAAAATATTCACGGCAATCACAATATCTGCCCCTAAATCGCGTGCAACCTTGACAGGTACAGGGCTCACTAAACCACCATCGACATATTCATGTTCTGCAATTTTAGTAGGTACAAACATACTTGGGATAGACACTGACGCACGCACTGCCTGCCCCGTATTGCCATAATTAAATACGACTTTTTTGCCTTCTTTTAATTCAGTCGCCACCACGTACATCGGGATTTTAAATTGCTCCAAACGGAGTTGATCGACTTGTGCATTGACATAATTTTCAACTTTTTTACCATCAAAAAAGCCTTTTAAATCTAAAGTCACATCCCGCACATCATTGGCTTTCATATTCATGGCAATTTCACGTAATTGCTGTGCATTTTTACCACTGGCATAAATTGAACCGACAATGCTGCCTGCGCTGCTGCCCACAATAAAATCAGGATGAATACCGTACTGCTCAAGTACTTCAATCACCCCAATATGTGCATAACCACGTGCGCCACCACTGCCCAAAACCAAGGCGACAACTGGACGTTTTTTTTGTTGTTTTAACTGACGAAAATCAATTTGATTCAGGCGCGACTCTGCTTCAACCACGGGCTGCGACTCACGCAAAGTTTGAGTCGAAAATTGCTGCTGCGATGGCACCACCTGACATCCCACCATCAGTAATGCTGTAAGAGATACATACCCAATTTTCATAATGACCTTCTTGAATCCATAGGTTTCAGTCGATATTTCACCATCAATCGTGTCAAGGTTGATCAGCCTACTTGATACAGCAACCCTCTTAACGTCAACAGTTATGCTCTCTGTTTTTACCTTGCATGAGCGCCCATAGTCTATCTATTATTTTAACCGATCCTTGTAGTAATTCGTTAAACTGTCACGTCTAGCGACTACAGTGGCGCACAAGTCGAATCTGTCTAAAATTATATGCCAACACCTTCTTATTCCTTATTATTCTGGATTTTTCTGCAATTAGGCTGTCTGTCTTTTGGTGGGCCTGCAGCGCATTTGGTGTTTTTCCATCAGCGTTTTGTGCAACAACTCAAATGGCTAGATGAATCCCAGTATTCACAAATTGTCGCACTTGCACAACTCTTACCTGGCCCAACTAGTAGTCAGGTGGGGTTAGCGATTGGTTATTTGCAAAAAGGCTATTGGGGTGCAGTCCTAGCTTGGTTGGGTTTCACCCTACCTTCAGCGTTGTTTATGGCTTTGGTTGCAGTTTTGGGACATCAATATTTAGATGTACTGTCGTCAAATAGCTTTCACAGTATTCAACTGATCGTATTGGCCGTGGTGGCTTGGGCATTTTGGCAAATGTTGCGTAGTTTTTGTAAAACGGTTTGGCAATATGCCTTAATGTTTGCTTCTGCCCTATTTATTTATCTGATGCCCTTGAGCTTCAATCAAGTTTTAGTGATTCTGATTGCAGCTTGTTTTGGCATTTGGATGGCGAAACGCGCAGCACCAACTGCTGCACAATCATCCACCAATACAACGGCGACAGATACGCATTTTACTGCGGCACATTTACTCAAACATCGTCGTTATGCTGTATTTTGGGCAGTACTTTTTGTTGCACCCTTTATTGTGCTGTCAGGTCTAAACTGGCTACAACCTCATTTACTCTATGCAGCTAATTTAAGTTTCTATCAAGCCGCATCTTTGGTCTTTGGCGGTGGGCATGTCATTTTGCCTTTATTGCATCAAGATTTTGTTAGCACAGGCTTAGTCAGTGCAGAACAGTTCGATTTGGGTTATGCCATGGCGCAATTGGTGCCTGGCCCACTGTTCAGCTTTGCAACATATTTGGGCAGTTTGATTCCAATGACAGAATCTATGCTGCTGAATGCGACTTTAGCCACGTTGGCGATTTTTCTGCCGTCTTTCTTTTTGGTATTTGCGACCTTGCCTTATTGGTCTTGGTTAATGCAGCAAGCCTATATCCGTCATGCGGTAACAGGTATTAATGCAGCTGTAGTCGGTTTGCTGCTGTATATGGTGCTCGAAATGGCACAGCGTCATATTTTGAGTATTGCTGATCTGCTGTTTATTGTTTTGGTGATTGGATTATTAAAATCCAAACTACCTATTTGGCTCAGTTTAATTGGTAGTTTTCTGGTCTATACAGCATTTTTGCATTTCATGGCTTAAATTAAAAATGCTACAGATCAAATAAAAATGCCAGTTCAATTGAACTGGCATTTTTTGTGGATGACTGAATCAAGCCTGAATGCTTTGGAGCTTAGCCACCAAAGAATTTTAGAATAGATTGAATCACCGCAACGTTAATTAAATCGACAAAGAATGCACCACACAGCGGCACAATCAAGAACGCTTTATAAGATGGACCATACATATTGGTAATGGCCTGCATATTGGCGACTGCTGTTGGCGTTGCCCCCATCCCAAAACCACAGTGTCCTGCTGCCAACACGGCTGCATCGTAGTTTTTCCCCATAAGACGGAAGGTCACAAAAGCTGCATATAACGCCATTGTGAGTGCTTGCGCACCTAAAATCACCATCAACGGACCTGCCAAATCGGCCAATTGCCATAGTTTGAGTGACAACAACGCCATCGCCAAATATAACGATAAAGATGCATTCCCAAACACATCAATCGCACGGTCAAAAATATTAACTTTAAAAATACTTTCTAAGACATTACGCAGAACCACACCGCCCGCCAATGCCCAAACGAAAGTTGGTAATTCAAACATCGTGCCTTTGGCAGCGCCTGTCATAAATTCGGCAAATGCCAAACACGCTGCAAATAAACCTAAAGTAGTAATTGCATTATCTGCTGTAATTAAACGAACCTGATGCGGATATTCAAATGGAATAAACTCATTGGAATCTTGATCCGCAGGCGTATTATCGCGTTTTTCAATTTGTTCGTCGGTACGTGGTACAGCCAATTGATGACGATTGATTAAAGTTTTAGCCAGTGGACCACCAATTAAACCACCAATAATTAAACCAAAGGTCGCACTTGCCATGCCCAGTGCCAAAGCACCTTGAATACCATATTGGGTTTCTAAAATTTCACCCCACGCACCTGCTGTACCATGACCGCCAGTTAAAGTAATCGATCCTGCAATTAAACCAATTAGTGGATCAATACCTAACAATGTTGCAAGACTAATGCCGACAATGTTTTGCAACACAATAAATGTGGAAATTGCAATCAAGAAAATAATTAAACCGATTCCGCCCTGACGCAATTTTGTGAAGTTCGCGCTTAAACCAATCGAGGCGAAGAAAATAAGCATAAAGCTAGTTTGCAATGCGCTACTGGTGGTAATGCTATAACCCCAAAATTGATTCACCAACAATGAAACAATAGCGGCAACCAAACCACCTGCAACAGGTTCAGGAATATTATAGCGTTTTAAAAAATCAATTTTATTGACTAAAAGTCGCCCTAAGAGCAGGACGATGACCGCAGCAATCAGCGTATAAAACGCATTAAAAGTAAATTCCATGGCAATATCCATATAGTGATTGCAGATTATTTTTAATATGATCAAGAACTGTCTATGCAAACCAAAGTATTTGCATCACTATGACTCTAAATCAACTAAAAAATGCCGCAATACAAAGTATGTAAACAGTATCGTATTTGACCGAAGTTTAAGAGGTATGCATTTCGCTCAGCCAACCCATCCTTTGGTTTCACTCAAGCGTTATCATCTGCGTTTGCCTAGAACAGAAGAAAAGAAAGACAAAAGACAGCATTTTCACTTTCGGGGTGACTTCGAGTGCAAACAACTGAATCGGCTTAACACTGAGAGGTAATCTCATATAAGCTCCAAAATATCTGAGGTGGATAAATACCTTCCGATAAAGATATTCAACCACTTGATAAAAAACAGCAAGATTAAAGGTCGATCATTATGCATTTTTTTTGACAAAAAGCTGCTATTTTCTGCGTTTTTTTCTATAAATTTTAATGATTGTTTTCAGCTATAAGTGAAAGTTAAAGCATTTTATAAAAGTGGATAAAATTTAAGTTATTGAATTAATTTCATAAATTTAAATCATAAAAAAACAGAGCTTAAAATTAAGCTCTGTTTTGGACTTTGCTCAAAAGTAGCGACTTAGAAGCTATAACGTGCCATAAAGCCTACGCGGTCATCACTGAATTTTTGACCTTTAAAGGTTTCACGCTCACCATTGATATATTCAATACCTAAATCGACTGGTTTTACAGGTGAGTAAATGAAGTTGATCCACGCTTGTTGTACTTTCTCGTTAGCACCCGTATTTAAACGCGCATAGTCTGTACCATCATCCGCAAATAAAGCACCATAGGCTAAAGTTGAACGTAGTTGTGGTGAGAACTTATAAGTTGCACCCACTTGTACACCAATCGTTTCATTTTGCTCAATTTCACCATTAACTGTATTTACGTAAAATGCAGAGTTATTACCATATAAGTAGTTGCTGTTGCCCTTAACATAAGAGACATCAGCAGACACTTTTAAAGGTTCTGCAACTTGATAATTCGTACCTACAGCAGCACCCCAACCAGTTTTATCATCATTTGCTGCTTCTGATTTGTAATGTTCAACCAATGCACGTGCAGAAGCTAAACCTTTACCATCAGCAAAACCTTGAGTCACTTTTGCAGTCAATACTGGAGCTCGGTAAGTTACGTCAGAGCTAACAATTTTATCCTCTTTAGCATCATAAATTTGCGAAGAACTATTACCTTCTTCAGCAGAAACAAATAATTCTGTTGCAGGGGCTAATTTATAGTTGTAACGAACTTGCGGTACACGTGTTGTACCACCACCAATATTCGTTGCAAAGTCAATCATTTCTGGTGCATGATTTGACAAGAAGTTCGATGTGGTTTGACCGAATAACCAGTTGTTTAAAGTTAAATAAGCATGACGGATACGCAAGTTGTCAGATCCGCTTGCAAAGTCAACCTCAACTTTACCGCCTACTTTGTTGTCACCAACAGGTGTATTAAAGTCTAAACCTAAGCGGGTGACTTTTGCGGTAGCACGTAATTTGTCACTTGCTTCTTCTTTACTTGTATGTGCTGAGTTAAAGTCATTATCCGCACCTTTAATAATATAGTTTGCATCACCACGGATCGAACCATAAATAGAAACATCTGCACCAGATTTAGACTTTAAACTGCTTAATGCACTTACAGGTGCAGCAGGCTTCGCCTGTTGTACTTGGGCAATTTGAGTTTGCTGCTGTTGTTGTACTTGCTGTTGTTGCTGAATTAATGATTTTAACGCTTCAACTTCTTGACGAAGTTCTTGAATTTGTTGTTGCTCAGTTTTTGCTGCGTGTGCAGTACCTACCATTAAAGTTGTAACAGCAATAGCTAAACCTTTGATCATAAATTGACCGCTGAGTAATTGACTCATTTATCTCTCCAAAATAAAACAACGCTGCATCCGTGCATGATGATTTTGTTCGTCATCTATCGATTTCACATCGAATTATAAAAATGGCTTAAAAATCAAAACACTTTTGCCAAATAGTCCAAGACACCCAAATATTTAAAATATTACAATTTGTGTCATTTATTACAGGCTTCAATCTATCAAGTTATGACGTTTATTAAAATCAGTTTTCCCGAATAAGAAATCACAATTAATCATAATTACAGATTTAAACAATTAAACCATATAAAATTCAATACTTTAAATAGGTTGATTATTCAAGTATTTACACCACCATTAGACTATTGTATATATTTCGGTTCTGCCTAAAAGCCAGATTTTTACGAAAAAATCACCATTTGAAAAAGTATTGACCTCAACTCAGTCTGGTTGCGGTTGTAAAATATGAAAAACGGCGAACATTCCAGACCCAATAAATAGCAGCATTAATACAGCCATATTCAGCAAAGCACTACCTGTTAAAAAGTTGAGTAACACCCCACCAATCAAGCCACAAAAGAATTGCACACTGCCCATGACCGCACTGGCTGTTCCTGCACGTGCGCCCTGTTTTGCCATTGCCAGTGCCATAGCATTCGGGCCTGTAAAACCAATCCCAGACACGGCAAGAAATAAACCGACCATCACCAATGCCAAAGGTGCATACCCCAAACTACCTGCAAGCAGTAGAATGACCGCACCACTCAGTTGAATCATGCTGCCCAATTTTAAGCGTTGTAACACACCCAATTTGCCACTGATTTTTTTATTCAGGGTCGAAAACAGCATAATACCAATCGCATTGGCACCAAACACATAAGCAAAAGCTGTTTCACTCAAGCCATATTGATCCATCATGACTGCACTTGAACCGCTGATATAGCAAAACAATGCCCCACCAGTCAGACAGCCTGCCAACATTGGAAAACGAAAATCACGATCTTTTAAAATGGCAAAATATAAGGTCAGTACTTGCTGAAAGTTCAAATTTAAACGACGTTCTTTCGCCAAAGTTTCTTTAAAAAAGAAGTGCACACATAAACAGCAAATAATTCCAACGCAGGTCAGCACTACAAAAATAGCTTGCCAATTCATCCATCTAAGTACCCATGCGCCCAGCGTAGGTGCAATAATGGGCGCAATGGTCATCACAATCATCATGCTCGAAAAAGCTTGAGCGGATGTTTGCAAATCCAAGCGATCACGAATAGCTGCTCGTGCAATTACCACACCCACACAGCCACCCAAAGCCTGCAAAATACGTGCAGCAATCAGTCCCCATTCATTTTGTGCAAACACACACAACATACTGGCGAGTGAAAATAGTGCCAAGCCAAAATATAAAGGCGGCTTACGTCCAATCCGATCACTCAGCGGCCCGTAAATCAGTTGACCCAATGCCAAACCTAAAAAGTAGGCAGGCAAACTGTTTGCGACCATTTGGGTCGATACGCCAAACTCGCTTGCCATAACGGGCAAGGCAGGCAAATACATATCAATCGATAAAGGCCCAAGCGAAGTCAATAACGCCAACAATAAAATCCACGCAGTCGAATATTGCCGCATGTTGGGTTGTTGCGCAGATGGTGGCGTACTGCTTGAACTTGGCAGCGTTTTCGATATGCTCATATTTTATGATGAAATGACAGATGTACAGACAAGCTTACACGCTCCATAGTATGATTTGTTGTGATCAAAGATGAATTTTCACATATTAGGCACTCTAAACATCTCATCTACAGTTACAATGTACGCAAACCTTCATCTTGCAGCATAAATCTCTGTTTAGACAGAAAAGTTTACTTAAAGGAATGATGTTGAAACCTTGGCTGATAAAGCTCAAACAAGCGACCTATAACACCACATTTATGTATAACATCCGCATGCTCATTGCATTTGCGGGAACTGCTTTTGTTCCCTATTTTATGGGGATTCAGCTTGCCACTATTCCTTTAACTTTAGGTGTGCTTGCCGCAGGTTTGAGTGATATTGATGACCGTTTTTCGGTGCGTATTGTCAATCAGCTCTATACCTATATTGGTTTCTTTGTTACCGCCACATCAATTCAGTTTTTATTTCCGCATCCTATTTTATTTGCAACAGGCTTAATCCTGTCGTGTATTGTCTTAATTTTGCTCGGTTCGCTCGGACGACGTTATGCCACCATTTCTTATGGCTGTTTGGTGGTGTCAGTCTATTCCATGCTTGGCGTCAACCTATTTGATGACTGGTACATGCAGCCGCTGCTTTTGGTTTCGGGCGCAATTTGGTACGGCTTAATTTCGACCATCAGCTTTTTACTGTTCCCTGTTCGTGCCTTACAAGACAAACTTTCACTCAGTTATTCTTCTTTGGGTGATTTTTTATTTGCCAAATCAAATCTATTTGATGTGGATATGACTGCACCGAGTTATCAACAAAGCATCATTGATTTATCACTTGAAAATGGCAAATTAATTGCGATTTTTAACGACTTAAAAACCGCTTTACTGACCCGTTTAAAAGGTGACCGCGGGCAAAAAGATACCCGACGTAGCTTACAGTATTACTTTGTCGCACAAGACATTCACGAACGTGCCGACTCTGCACATATTGATTATCAAAAACTGGCGAAAATATTTCAGCACAGCGATATTTTATTTCGCTTCCAGCGTATTTTGTCGATTCAAGGCAAAGCCTGTAAAGATTTAAGCGAAAGCATTTTGCATCGTAAACCTTATGTGCATAACAAGCGTTTTAAACATGCTTTTGAAAATCTTAAACAGTCTTTAGAAAAACTGCGCAGTGAACAGCAATATGACCAAGTCTGGATTAATGCACTGTTTGCCTTATACCAAAACCTGAAATCAATTGATGCTCAATTGCGTAACCTTGAAACCGAACGCAATATTAAACTGGATAAATCAAAACATATTGAACAACAACTGAAAGATGACGACTTAAAAAGTTGGGATGATATTGTCATTCGGATTAAGCAGCATTTAACCCCCGAATCGGTTTTGTTCCGCCACGCCATTCGTTTGTCGATTGTGCTGTTGATTGGCTATATTTTTGTGCAAGTCACCAACATTCAATATGGCTACTGGATTTTACTGACCGCCCTGTTTGTGATGCAGCCTAACTTTAACACCACCAAACGGCGTTTACGTTTGCGTATTATTGGGACGTTAGCAGGGATTGTAGTCGGCTACACCATTTTATATTTTGTACCGTCCGTTGAAGGGCAATTACTGGTTTTAGTGATTAGTGGCATGTTGTTCTTTGAATTGCGCAGTAAACAATATGCACAAGCCACTGCCTTTATGACCATTTTGGCGCTGATGAATTTTAACCTAGAAGGTTTGGGCTATGCCGCAGCTGTGCCACGTATGGTCGATACCTTAATTGGTTGTGCGCTAGCATGGTTTGGCGTGAGTTTTATCTTCCCCGATTGGAAATTCCGTCGTTTATCACGCACGATTCGCCGCTCACTCACCGCGCAATGTGGCTATTTGGCAGAAGTGATTGAACAATATAAAAATGGACGCAACAACGGTTTGAATTATCGTGTCGTGCGCCGTGCTGCTCATAATACCGATGCAGAAGTTGCTTCACTGATTTCAACACTCGCCACCGAACCTGATTTTGACCCCAATCAAAAAGCTCAAGCCTTTGAGTTCTTGTGTCTAAATCACACCTTTATTAGCTATATTGCTGCACTTGGTGCGCATCGTGACAAAATTGACGATCAGGAAGTCTTGCAACTGCTCGATCAAGCAATGGACGATATTCAAGGTGCTTTACTGAAAGATGAAACGCCAGATTTAAGTGCACACAACATGTTGCAAACCATTCGTCAGCGTTTAAGCCAAAACAAAGAAGAAGATCAAAAATCATTAATTATTTTGCAGCAATTATCTTTGATGATGAGTATCTTGCAGCAATTAAGTCGCCTAAAACAAAGTTTAAGCCACGAACATGATCAGGATGCAACTGAACTGGCGTCTTTATAAATCATTCTGCAAAGGATCTATGTCTACTTTCTCAGCCTTAGCACAATATGAATTCACCGACCTTAGCATGATTTTGCGACAATATACTCACTGCATGACAGCAATTAATGCTAAACTTTTTATAGTTTTAAATTTGTTAGTTTCACTATGACCGCGAAAAGTTTATACGCCTATACCCTACAGCCTGTGATCTACGAAGTTTCTGAAGAAGAACAACGTCACGCACAACTGGTAATTTGGCGCAGTACCAATAAAATTGGCATGAAAGCATGGATTATTATGGGTGTGATTGTTGCCCTTTCCATTTTAGGCATTCTGCTATTAAAAAATTATTCGACAATTTTCTGCTGGGTTGCCATTGTCTGTGTGGTGCTCTACCTGCTCGTGCGTAAATACGGCTTGGAATGGTACGTTAAGCGAAAAATGAATGAATTTCCTGTTCAAGAAATTAAAGGGATTCGTTTAGGCGTACAGCCGCACGGTATCGTGATGCGTCAGCAAATGGGCGCTCAAGAAGGCGTGGGTGCAATTGGCTGGAAAGATGTGTATGAATGGTACAATACCCCTGAGTTTATCTTGATGAACTTCAAAGTAAAAGGTCAGCAAGGTGCTTATATTCTGCCTAAGCGTATGGACAGCAAGAACTTTTCGTTCAACACCATTCGCAAGCATTTGACTGAAGCTGCAGGCGAAGCCAAGCAAATCTAAATATCCCTATTTAAAAATAAACCTCTATCCCCTGTGATGGAGGTTTTTTTTGCTTAAAATTAAAACAATGAACGATAATGAGAATAAATAGCATTTGCATTAACTTCATCTCTGCATTATTCTGCATCACAATTCATACTCAACAACCAACGCTTATGCTGAAGAAAGCCTTTTTCCAAATTCACTGGTTCCTTGGTATTACTGCAGGACTGATCTTGTCACTCATGGGCGTGACAGGTGCGATTTATTCCTACGAACAAGAAATTCTAAAATGGATGAATCCGAACAGTTATCAGGTACAAGTTGAGCAGAAAGCCAAACTAAGCCCTGCAGAAATTTATCAACATTTTCAGCGTACCCAACCTGACTATAAAATTAATAGCATCACCGTTGCAAAAGACCCGGCTGCATCTTCAACCATCAATATTGCGAAAGAAGGTGCAAAACGTGGACAAAATATCCTGATTAATCCTTACTCGGCAGCAGTGTTGCCTGAAATTCGGGGACGTGAATTTTTCCAGTTTATTCAGCAATTACACCGCAACTTAACCGTAGGGCCTATTGGTAAACAAATTACAGCCGCATGTACCCTCATGTTGTTGTTCTTTGTGTTAAGTGGCATTTACCTACGCTGGCCGAAACGCCATTCATTTAAACAATGGTTTGCGCTCAAACCTCAATTAAAAGGACGTAATTTTATTTGGGACTTACATGCCGTAGTGGGCACGTGGGTCGTGATTTTCTATCTAGTTTTGGCATGCACAGGACTGTATTGGTCGTATGAGTGGTGGCGCAATGGCATGTTTAAAGTCATGGGTGTGGAAAGACCACAAGCGCAATTGCAAGCAGATGGACGCAACAAACCTGTAAATTCAAATGCTCAAGCACTTCATCAGGCTGCGCAAACACAAACTGCAGGACGCCGCGCAAACACTACAAAACCAGCCAAGCAGAATACGCTGGATCAGGCACAAATCAATCTGGCATTGACGAAGGCATGGCAACATTTCCCGCAGCAATTGGGGCAGGATTATTCCAGTATCACTTTTAATGTGCCTAAACACGCCAATAGTGAAATTGAAATTAACTTTGTCGATGTCATTCCACAACATGAACGTGCCCGCAATAACGCAACTTTTGATTATCAACAAGCACGTATTACTCAACTTGAATTATATGTAGACAAACGGCTTAATGAAAAAATCATGAGCAGTATGCTGCCTGTGCATCGCGGTAGTTTCTTTGGGCCTGTTTATCAATTTTTAGCCATGCTTTCTGCATTGATGATGCCGCTGTTTTTCGTCACAGGTTGGATGCTGTATTTAAAACGTCGTAAACAAAAGCGTTTGACTCTTGCTGCACGTCAAAACCAGACTCAATTTCAGATCGACCCAAATGCTGCACACTGGCTCATTGTCTATGCCAGCCAAACAGGTACTGCCGAACAATTGGCATGGCGCACCGCTACTAGTCTGCAAGAAGCACATCAATCTGTCATAGTCAAAGCTCTGCAACATCTCAGCCTTGAAGACCTTAAAAACACCACCCAACTGTTATGTATTGCTAGCACTTATGGCACAGGTGATGCACCCGATTTGACCTCAAGTTTTGTGAAAAAAATCCTACCGCAAACCTGTGACCTGAGTCATTTGCGTTATGCAGTACTGGCTTTAGGTTCACGTGAATATGCAGATCATTACTGCCGTTTTGGACATACGATTGCTGCATGGCTGCAACGTAATCAAGCACATGCCTTGTTCAATACCATTGAAGTAAATAATGCCAATCCTGCAGACATACAGCGTTGGAATCAGGCTTTGGTACAGGTCACACAACTTGACTTACCAAGTATGCATATCGAAAAAACTTTTGATACATGGACCTTACAGCAACGTGACTTGCTAAATCCCAACAGTTTAGGCGCACCCGCCTTCAATATTGAACTGTTAGCACAACATGATGTGCATTGGTCTGCAGGTGATATTGCAGAAATTCAGCCTGAAAACAGCACTGCACGGATTCACGCCTTTTTAAAACAGCATCAACTCGATGCCAATACAATTCTTGCTGATGGTCAGCAAACCTTAGTACAGGCTTTGGCAGATAAAGACCTCACCGCGCCAATTCAGACATTTAAAACTGCGGATGAATTATTGGCACAACTTTCACCCTTGCCTAGTCGTGAATATTCAATTGCCAGTATTCCTTCACAACAGGTTTTAAGACTTGTGGTGCGTCAAAAATTCGATGCTCAAGGCGAGCTTGGCTTAGGTTCAGGTTGGTTAACTGCACATGCTGCACTTGGGCAAAATATCGCATTACGCATTCGCAATAATCCATCTTTCCATTTAATTGATGATGACCGCCCAATTATTTGTATTGGCAACGGTACAGGGCTTGCAGGATTAATGAGCTTATTGCATGCACGTACCCGCCTGAATTACACCCAAAACTGGTTGTTTTTTGGTGAACGTCAGCAAGCGCACGATTACTTTTATCAGCACACCATCGAGGCTTGGCAAAGCACAGGTATGCTACAACGCCTTGATTTGGCCTTTTCCCGTGATCAAGCCGAAAAAGTCTATGTACACCATAAGTTACGCGAACAGGCTGAAGAATTAAAACGCTGGATTGAACAAAATGCCGTGATTTATGTCTGCGGTAGCATTCAAGGCATGGCCAGTGATGTCGACCAAGCCTTAAAAGATATTTTGGGTGAGACTCAACTGGAACAATTACGTCAGCAAGGACGTTATCGCCGAGATGTGTATTAGGATTTGTTGACACTTTTTAAATGGCTTGCGCTGTAGCTCTATAGCTAAAACTTGGCAATTCACCCAAGTTTTATCCATAGCCTCAGCCGAAACATAATTCAGTTGAGGCAAAATTTTTCAGCAGCTTCGGCTATACTGTTTGTACAGCATCACAGTGCAATAAAATTATGCAAGGCATGCAAGCAAGTCACGTACAAACACAATTTAGTCTATTTAAAAGAATATTGAGTAGCCTAATTGGATTAATTTTAGTATTGGATGGTGCCTATCTCATCAGCTTAAAGAAAATTCATTTCGGCACCGTTTTACCTGTTTTAATAGGCATGATGCTGCTGTGTTATGCCATTTTCTATACTTGGATTCAAAGCCACTTAAAACAACATACTCGCTTAGATGGGCTGTGGAAATTCGGTTGGGGCATATTTTGGCTGTGGTGCATCAGCCTGCTGATCTTTTTTACTTATATTCATTTCAGTACACAGCAGCAAAATACTGTAGACAACAATGCTAAAGTGGTGATTGTACTCGGCAGTGGCATTGAAAATGGACAACCATCGCCCACGCTTGCCAAACGACTGGATACCGCAGCCGCTTATGCCTTGGAGCATCCTCAAAGTTATTTCATTGTTAGTGGTGGCCCTGCATTTGCGGAACAACTCACCGAAGCACAGGTGATGTCTAATTATTTGCAACAACGTTATGCAATTGCAGCATCACACATTATCTTGGAAACCCAAAGCACCAGTACGGCACTTAATTTGAAAAACAGTCAGCCCTTGCTGCATACATTAGGCACAGATAAAACCCAACCGATTATAATTGTCACCAGCGACTTTCACACACCACGTGCAGCAGCCATTGCCAAACGACAAGGATACACACAGTTCAGCATGCTCAGTGCAACGACACCACTCTATACCCGCTATAACGCATGGTTACGCGAGTATTTTGCTTATATCAGTGGTTGGCTGCTGAATGAGTATTAAAAATAAAATCTAGCAAGCAGATCGCTTAATTCAAACGTATCGAGCGTGGTAAAGGAATTTGCATATCTTTAAAAAATTCAGGTTTTTGCATATACACCTGATACAAATAATTTTTTAGATCAAGCAATAACTTTTCAGGGGCAACCAATACATTCTGCCCTTCTGGGCTTAGATTCATCGAAATATTGGTGGCTTCCTGACGTAAAAATGGAATCACTTTTTCAATAAAATCTTTCAGTGAAATTTCTTCGACTTGATAATTGGCCCAATTGTCTTTAATTAACAGTTTTGCCAGACTTTTATTTTGCCACATTGCAAAAGCACGTTGCCCTGTAGGCGTGGCACAGAGCGCCCAGCCATCTTCATACAATGCAAAAACATGCCCCTGAGACACAATGGTCTCAATAAATTGCTTGTAAATATCTTGTGCATTATAAGTTTGCGTTGCTTGCTTAGATGCAGCTTTACGTTGATAAGGATTTCGCATAAGTCACGGATATTAGTATTATTATTAAATAAAAATTTTAGGCGAATTTATTGCAATACGCAAGTAATATAAGATAAATGAGGATGAAAGGATATGGTGGGCGCTGACGGGATCGAACCGCCGACATTCTGCTTGTAAGGCAGACGCTCTACCAACTGAGCTAAGCGCCCTGAAGATTAAAAAATAACATCGTTATTTTTTATGATGCAAGACAAGCAAAGAACGTCGTCTTGAACTTTGAAATACATTTTTCACATCAGGGAATGAAAAATGGCGCAGCGGACGGGGCTCGAACCCGCGACCCCCGGCGTGACAGGCCGGTATTCTAACCAACTGAACTACCGCTGCAACGGTAATTGCGTAAGCAATTAAGGTCTTTTTTGTATGTATGCCAAGCATAAATACTAAAATATGGTGGGCGCTGACGGGATCGAACCGCCGACATTCTGCTTGTAAGGCAGACGCTCTACCAACTGAGCTAAGCGCCCTGATAAGATCAAAACAATATTTTGTTCTGATTTTGCAAAACTGTCAAACTTTGCATCATTTCAGTTTAAGTCTATCAGGCAAACTAAACTTTTCTTTTGAATGGCGCAGCGGACGGGGCTCGAACCCGCGACCCCCGGCGTGACAGGCCGGTATTCTAACCAACTGAACTACCGCTGCATCGCAAAAGAATCTGGTGGGCGCTGACGGGATCGAACCGCCGACATTCTGCTTGTAAGGCAGACGCTCTACCAACTGAGCTAAGCGCCCTCAAAAGCAATTTTATGTAAATGGCGCAGCGGACGGGGCTCGAACCCGCGACCCCCGGCGTGACAGGCCGGTATTCTAACCAACTGAACTACCGCTGCACTTACACAAAGTCACTATTGTGGTACAAACAATGGTTAAAGAATCTTAAGTGGCGCAGCGGACGGGGCTCGAACCCGCGACCCCCGGCGTGACAGGCCGGTATTCTAACCAACTGAACTACCGCTGCACGTAAGAATCTATAACGTAAAGGCTTGGTGGGCGCTGACGGGATCGAACCGCCGACATTCTGCTTGTAAGGCAGACGCTCTACCAACTGAGCTAAGCGCCCTTAACGTCTTTATCGTTTGTGAGGTGCATTATAGAGAATCTTTACCGCCTGTCAAACGCTTTTCGGCTTGTTTTCAGTTTTTTGTGACTGAGTGATTAAAAAATAGGTGATCCGCTATAAAAACAAACAAATTCTGCAAGTTATTTTAGTTTTCAAGCAAAATTAATGTGCTTTTCAACTTGTTAGCGTTGCACTCTACCTGCTCAATGTATTGGTTTTTTATGTTGCGATGAATACAACTTTATTCAATTGACTCGCACCATCAACGCACCATCAACCAAGCAACCCTAAGCTATTTAAATCTAGCTTGTGTTCAGAAATATAAACCAAGGCTTTTTCTGGAATCAGTTCAAACAATTCTAAAATATCGTGGTTACGCATCCGAATACAGCCATGCGATGCAGGAATGCCCATCGGTTCTGTGTCTGGTGTGCCATGTATATAGATATAGCGCTGAAAAGTATCGCAGCCAATGCCTTGATTAAAACCTTCTTGCAAACCACTGAGCCATAAAATGCGGCTTAAAATCCAGTCCCGTTCAGGAAATTGTTCAGCTAAATCTAAATTGTAAATTTCACCTGTCGGTTGACGCGCAATAAATACTGCATTTTCAGGTTCATTTTCACCAAATTTTAAAGCGACTTCATGCCAGCCACGTGGTGTTTTACCACTATTTTCAGTTTCACCAATGCCATTCACACCACTCGAGATGACGTAGAGTTTCTGATGCTTCGGCAAATATAAAGTTTGCTCGGCTAAATCAATCAAAATATCTGCTTGTGTGTATAAAAAAGACATTGCGCTACCCTATTCTTCTTCTTTCGTGGGCGGCTGTGGTTCAGGACGTAACCACAACCAAATACACACCACCAACATGGTGGTATTGGTAAAAATTTTGACCGCAACGGGCGCAGTTGTGAACAGCATGATCACGGCACTAATACTCATCATGATCGTTGCAAACCATTTGGCTTTACGCGGTACAGTACCATTGGCGCGCCAATCTCTGAGTGTACTGCCATATTTAGGATGATTCAGTAACCAGTTGTCCATTTGCGGCCAACCGCGTGACGATGCCCAAGCTGCTAAAATCAAAAAAACTGTAGTAGGCATACCCGGCAACAATGCACCAATAAAGCCAAGGATGACAAAGATCACCACTAAACTTCGCCATAACAAGCTTTGCATACCACTGTCCTAAACTACGAATTGCGGTAGTATAAAGCGTTTTTTAATTTTCCGTTGTAATTCTGCATTTTTCAGCATGGATTCATAATGATTGAGTTGCATCAACCCGAGCTTCTGCCCGAAGTATGGCTGACCTACAAAACCCCGCTTATCCGTCAGTTGGCTTTTAGTGTGGCAAGTCCGAATATTTTATGTGCTGTGCCTGAGCAATTGCCCATTCAACATACTTTTGAATTCCATTCAGATACTTTTTGGCAACACCATTATCACGCTTATCAATCACGTTTAGCCTATTTAGATTCACATCCCGAAGCGGTTTACGATTTTTTAAATCAACTGAAAAGTACCCGTTTAGGCTTACGCTTTGAAATGTTGATGTGGTTTTGGCTGCGTGATCGTGACTATCATCCCTTCGAATTATTGGGGCACAGTATTCAAATTATTGATGGTGCTAAAACTGTGGGTGAACTGGATTTTTTACTGCACAACCATGACACGCAGCAGGTTGAACACTGGGAAGTCGCATTAAAATACTACTTAGCCGAAGCGGATTGCTCTTTGGCACACTGGTATGGTTTAAACCGCTCCGATACTTTAGCGCGTAAACTGAATCATTTTAGTCAAAAGCAATTTCAATTTAAGCAAGCCTTGGATGTGCCGATTCAACGCCGTTTTGCTGTACTCAAAGGACAATTGTATTTCGCCATACATCACTTGGCACAATCATCTACAACACTTGTGCCATACTGGGTTAATCGCGCTCGTCGTTTAGGTCTTTGGGGGAGTGATATTCCTGCACAAACAGAACAGTTTTATCGCCTGCAACGTCATGAATGGATTTGTCAAAATGCTCAAGCCAGTAGCCATCCTAATCAATGGTGGGGAGATGGCTTGTATTATCGGGCGGCACATTCACAATTTTATATGTATCGTGCTGCACCGCTGATTAGCTATCCACCATTAACACGCTGAATAACTGTTTCAACATTTTATTACGTAAGCACCATAAAAGTTGCCTATTTATTATTCTGTTTATTTCCTAAGCTAAAAAACACATCAAAATAATCTATCTAGAACATATTGGAGATGATCATGAAAAAAATTCTAGCGACTTCACTACTATTAGCCTTTGTTTTAACGGGTTGTAATACAATTAAAGGCGTGGGCGAAGACGTATCTTCTGCAGGTCATGCGGTGAGTAATACTGCTGAAAAAACCCAACAAGAAATTCGCAAATAATTCTGAGTATTTCAGGAATATCTTCACAAAAACCACAAAAAACCTTGTTCTCGGACAAGGTTTTTTTCACGCTAAAATTTCACTTTTGTTGCATTATTCCCCTATTATTAGCACTTACTCTTGATAAACGTCTGAAACTCTCATGACCTCTTCTGCTACTCTGGATTTAAGCCTTCAGCTTTTACGCCAACCGTCTGTCACTCCTGTCGATCACAACTGTCAAAACCTCATGGCAGAACGCTTAGAAAAAATTGGATTTAAGATTGAATCTATGCGTTTTGACGATGTAGATAACCTCTGGGCGCGTAAAGGTACAGAAGCACCTGTCTTTTGCTTTGCAGGTCATACAGATGTTGTACCGACAGGCAATTTAGACGCATGGAATACCGATCCATTCGTACCTGAAATTCGTGATGGCAAACTTTATGGTCGTGGCAGTGCCGACATGAAAACCGCATTGGCAGCCATGGTGGTTGCCTCTGAACGCTTTGTCGCCAAACATCCTGATCACAAAGGCTCAATTGCCTTTTTGATCACTTCTGATGAAGAAGGCCCCTCTATTAACGGCACCGTCAAAGTCGTTGAAACTTTAGAAGCACGTCAGGAAAAAATGACTTGGTGTTTGGTAGGTGAACCTTCAAGTACCCATAAATTAGGCGATATTATTAAAAATGGGCGTCGCGGTTCGCTCAATGGTGTCTTGACTGTAAAAGGCAAACAAGGTCATGTGGCTTATCCACACTTGGCAATTAACCCGATTCATACCGCGTCTAAAGCGATTTCGGAACTGTGTGAAACGGTGTGGGATCATGGCAATGAATACTTCCCTGCCACCTCATTTCAAATTTCAAATATTCAAGCAGGAACAGGTGCGACCAATGTTGTCCCAGGTAACATGACGGTGACCTTTAACTTCCGTTATTCGACTGAAGTGACTGCAGATGAGCTAAAAGCACGTGTCTTGGAAATTTTAGATCGCCATCAAGTGGATTATGAAATCGAGTGGACGCTTTCAGGTTTGCCATTTTTAACCCCTGTGGGCGAATTGGTTAATGCTGCACGTCAAGCCATTCGCAATGTCACAGGTGTTGAAACAGAATTATCGACCAGTGGCGGTACATCTGATGGTCGCTTTATTGCGCCGACAGGTGCACAAGTGTTGGAGTTAGGCGTACTCAATGCCACCATTCACCAAATTAACGAGCATGTTGATGTGGCTGATTTAGAGCCATTGGCAGAAATTTATGAACAGATTTTGGAAGGATTACTAACTTAAATCCAATAAGATTAGTTGCATGAAGCAGAAAAGGAACTCTATTTGAGTTCCTTTTCTATTTTACAACGGAGAAAATTGCGTTTAGATCGTCAAATTTTCTTGAATGTATTGCAAATTAGGCACATGAAAGACCTGCTCACCCATACGGACATATTGGAATACCGCAGGATCAGTCGTGGTTTGCTGGTCATCATCTACCACTTCAGAAATACGCAAGCGCAGGGTTTTAGGCATTTCATTGCACATCAAAGCAAAACGCTGCTCCATTTCATCGCCTTCAATAACCAGTGCCACGCCCATTTTTTTCTCTGGGTCATTGACCGCATAAACAGGCAATTGCGATTCGTGCCATTCCACAGTTTTAACTTGAGTGGCGTTATCCAGCGCTGACAACACAATATTTTGAGGTATCAGCATTGGTTGTTTACCATGACATTCAACAATATAAGCATCAATAAAACCGGTAGATACGGTAATTAAATGTTGCAGCTCTTGCTGACTGATTTGCCCGAGTAAATTTGGACTATTCGTCTGACTCATCGTTTACCCCTGACTAACTGCTAATAATTGTTCAATATTGGCAAGCAATTCTGCCTCTTGGAACGGTTTACCCATGTAGTGCGTCACACCCAAGCTAAACGCTCGTTCGCGGTGTTTTTCACCTGTACGTGACGTAATCATGATGATCGGCAGATTGCTATGCATGTCGTGGTGGCGTACAAGGTTAGTCACCTCAAAACCATCCATACGTGGCATTTCAATATCCAGTAACATCAAGTCAGGTTTGACGTTTTCAAGCTGCTCCATGGCATCGACACCATCTTTGGCAGTCACGATGTCATAACCTTGACGCTCAAGCATACGTGAAGTTACTTTACGTACGGTGACTGAGTCATCCACAATCATAATTAAGCGGCGTGTATCACGACGTTGGCTATCACGTTGATCGCTGGCTTGTTTAGTACGTTGCGTTGCAAGAATTTGACGGGCAATGTTCTGACCATCCAAAATCAAACAAACTTGACCATCACCCAAAATAGTTGCGCCTGCAATTGCACCAATGCTTGAGAACTGTTGTCCAATTGGTTTCACAACAATTTGACCACGCGAACCAATCAACTGATCGACTAGTAAAGCAATGGTTTGACCTGTGCTGCCTTTAATTAACAGAACAGGTAGTGAATGACCCACATGGCTTAAACGCGGTAATGGCTGATTGCCAACGAACTCAGATAAGTAACGTAACTTGTAGTTCTGGTTGTCAATTTGGAAGAAATCTTCATTGCTGTTGAAGTAAGATTCCAAAGTGGTTGGTGCAATACGTACAATACGGTCAATTTGCGCCAACGGTACAGCAAATTGTTGATCACCAACTTTAACCATTAAGGCATCGGATACCGCAACCGTCGTTGGTACACGAATACTAAAGGTTGTGCCTTGACCTAATGTTGAATCTACAGAAACGTGACCGCCGAGCGCCTTAATCTCACTTTGCACCACGTCTAAACCAACGCCACGACCTGAAATTTGTGTAACCGATTGTGCTGTTGTAAAGCCTGGGTGGAAAATGTATTGCAGAATTTCATTTTTATCTAAATTCTGATCGGCTTTGATTAAACCTAAGCTCAATGCTTTTTCTTTAATCTTAGCATCATCAATACCCTTACCATCATCCACAAAAGTCACCATAACATCTGTGCCTTGGCGAGTAATGTTCAGTTCAATTTTACCAACTTCAGGTTTATTGGCTGCAGCACGTTGTGCAGGGTCTTCAATACCATGGTCAACCGCGTTGCGCAGCATGTGTTCAAACGGTGTCACCAAACGCTCTAGAATGGTACGGTCTAATTCACCTTCAGTGTTATAAACCACCAATTCTGTTGGACGGTTTAAGGTCGATGAAGTCTGACGCACAATACGTTGTAAACGTGGCAATAAACGTGAGAATGGTACAAGGCGTGTGCGCATCAAGCTTTCTTGAATTTCGGCCTGAATACGTGATTGTTGTAATAACAAACCTTCAGCATCACGAATTTTTTCAGCCAAGGTGCTCTTAAAGTCCACCAAGTCCGATGCAGATTCCGCCAGAGATTTAGACAACTGATTCAACGATGAATATTGATCCATCTCTAATGGGTCAAAGTCTGCATAACGTGAGTTTTCAGAACCGTGCTTGGCAATAATTTGCGATTCCAGCTCGCCTTCCATTCGACGTAACTGATCGGCAAGACGTTTAATCGCCAATTCCATCTCATTCAACGTACCGCCCAGTTGCCCAAGCTCCATTTCAATACGTGAACGGTTAATCGAGTTCTCGCCTGACAAGTCAATCATCTTCTCGACTAAATCGGCCGAGATACGAATCATCTCATTGCTATTATCCAGCTGTGTGGTTTCGCCCCACTCACCCGACATTGCAGGCGGCTCTGTACCATCACCCTGAACAAACTCATAACTACGGCTTGGCGATAACAAGTCGGTATGCGTTAAACGCTCGGGCAATTGCGCAGATACATCTACAAACTGCATCGCCGACAAGCTAGATTTTAAGCTGTCATAATTGCTGTAATCTGCTTTGAAGATTGCATCACGCAACCACGCCAACGTGGTTTGCAATAAAGCATCATAAACATTTGAGTTAAATTGATGCACAGCAAACTGTTCAAAGGCACTTTCAAGTTGATAGGCGATTTGCGCAACAGACTCAATTTCAGCCATACGTGCACCGCCTTTTAAGCTGTGCGCCGCACGTTGTAATTGAAGCAAGATACTTCGGTCACTACGCTGTTCAAACCATTGTTTCAAGCGCTGATCTGCAGCATCCAAAATTTCTTCCGCTTCTTCTCTGAAAGTCTCAACCACAATTGAATGTAATTGCTCATCTTCAGATTCAGCACTTGCTTCAAGACTTACAGTTTCTGTGATCGGCTCAAATGCCGCAGCAGCAGCGTCTTCAAAATGTGCATCATCAGCAATAACTGCGTCATCTTCAGCTAAATCTGCAGTTGTATCTTGCAACGCTTCTACCGCCAACTCAGGCTGTGCATCAACCTCTTCTACTGCCTCAATAGTCTGTTCAGGCTGCGCTGCGGTTGTCGCACTTGCAACTGACACATCTGCATCGCCTTGTGCCAAGCTAACAATGTTGCCTAAAATTGCAATCGACTCTGGCGCAGCATAGTCCACACGCTCATCACGAATGGTCTGAATACGGTCTGCAATATCATCTTGCACCAAACGAATAATTTGAATTAACGCAGGTGAAACAACAATTTGGTTGTTAATGATACGCTCGTAAATCGACTCAAGGTTGTGTGCAATTAAACCAATATGCGTCGCAGAAATCATATTTGCACCACCTTTTAAAGTGTGCAAATAACGCATTAAGTTGTTTAAAGCCGAAGTATCGCTGGCGTCTTTTGACCAAGTATTGACATCTTCATCCATACCCACCAAAAGCTCTTCTGCTTCTTCCAAGAAGATATCCAGCAAGTCAGGATCGAAGTCTTTGTTGGCATCATCGGCATGCATGTTTTGTTGATCTGATGCAATACGTTGTGACAATTGCGCCAAATTCACTGTGCCCGAATTTTCGCTAGCAACTGCAGCAGGCACCGCTTCAGGTTCTGCAACAACTGTTGTTTCTACAGCATTGTCGCTCACTGATGTTTCAGCATCTTCAAGTGCAATTGCATCAATGTCTTGCTGCACAAATGCAGTTAAGTCATTTAAGGTTTTCTGAATGTCTTCTGTAACCGTAACACGCTGTCCCGCAGCCAAGGTATCGAATAAATGAATAAACTCTTGGTGTGCCTGTGCAAATAACTCATAACCATATTCAGAGTTAAGCAGAATTGGTTTGGCTAAAACACTGTCGTAAGCAGCTTTAAGTTCTTCAGTAAATTGATGAATACCCACAGACGCACGGTTATCGGTATGCTCTACCAACAATTGCGCTTGTGCGCTGAGTTCTTCTAAATAGCTTGGGAATTGCGCTTGCGCCAATTTATCAAATTCAAATTCGGCATCAAGTAAACGATCAATATTCAGTTCGATTAGCTTCGATACTAAACCTTGAGGATTAGAGTCTTCTGTATCGCTGGTGCTAAAGCCGTAGCTATCCCATGCTTTATTAAAAGTTGCATAGATTACATCTAAACCATCACAGTGACCTTGACGAAGTACATGCAGATAATCCCGGACAAATTCTGCATATTGCACCAACAGCGCAGTTTCTTTTGATGTAGATTCAATTTCATCTTGTACAAACGCTTTAAACAAGTTTTCAACTTTAGAACTGGCTTGAAAAACTTGATCAATTTGCGCCATAGACGAACTGCCGCGCAGTGTATGTAATGCACGGATTAAGCCATTATAGTCTTGTGAGTAAATCTGATCTTGTGCCAAGAACTGATCAATGGTCGCTAAATGCTCTTCAGCTTCTTCTACAAAAATAGCCAGAGTTTCAGCCAATAGACTCGCATCAGCAGCCTCTTCTTGTGCAACTTCTGTCTGCGGCATTTCTTCAGCAGTCATTACATCTTCAGATGATTCAACTGCTGCGACAGCTGCTGTTTCAACTGCAGCATCCGTCAATTCTAGTCCTGTCGGCATATCAGTGGCAGTCAGTTGATCTGCTAAAACCAGCAACTCTTCCAATGCAGGTTCAGGACTTTGGTTTTGCTGTAATTGTTGTCCTAAAAGCACCAATGGGCGTAAATCAAGATCAATTAAACCGACTTGCTTAAAAATTGGATAAAGCTTGTATTGATAAATATTTAAAACAGTTTTTGCGTATTTTTGAATATCAGTATTGAGTGTTACCGCACCCGAAAGCACACGGTTTAAAGTATCTTCAACCGTCCATGCCAATTCGCCCGCAGACTTCGCACCCACCATGCGACCCGAGCCTTTTAAAGTGTGAAAGTGACGACGAATAGTCACTAAAGTTTCTTGATCTGTTGGGTTCGCAAACCAAGTAGTAAATAATGGATTTAATTCTTCGAAGATTTCTTCAATTTCTTCGACAAAAATTTCAAGAATTTCCGCATCTTGCTCAAGATAACTATCTTCAGGAAGCGTCATTGTTTCGACTAAATTTTTTAATATTTCTTTCATAGCTAAGGCTTCTTACGTTTTCAGCACCAAAAGGCACTTCAACTTAATTGTAACCATCCTGAATGCCCCTAACCCAAAAGTTAAGTTCATCTTTGCGATGCTTTATCTCTGAATGATGGTGTACCCATAACTGTGTATAGGTACACCTTTCCCCAAGCTGGAATCCCGCTTATTCAGGTAGTTTAAAGTCAGTTACAGATTCACGTAATGATTCTGCCATGTTGGCCAACTCAGATACCGAACGTGCAGTATCGAAAGTTGCACTGGTCGTTTGCGAGGTAATTTCCTGTACAACGTTCATCGTGGTTGCAATGTGACCTGCAGAAGCAGACTGAAGTTTTGCAGCGTCCGAAATGTTAGAAATCAATTTCGCAAGGTTGGTTGATACCGTTTGAATTTCATCCAGTGCAACACCCGCATCCTTAGATAAGTTCGCACCACGTACAACTTCCGATGTGGTTTGTTCCATCGAAATTACGGCTTCGTTGGTATCAGTCTGAATGGTTTTAACCAGTGTTTCAATCTGTTTAGTTGCAGATGCTGAACGTTCCGCTAGACGCTGTACCTCGTCGGCTACGACTGCGAAACCACGACCTGCTTCACCCGCCATAGACGCCTGAATTGCTGCGTTTAATGCCAAAATGTTAGTTTGGTCGGCAATATCGTTAATCAAGGCAACGATGTTACCAATCTCTTGTGAAGATTCACCCAAACGCTTAATACGCTTAGAGGTTTCTTGAATCTGCTCACGAATGATATCCATACCTTCAATTGAACGGTTTACAACGTCTGCACCATTCGATGCAATATGTACTGAACGTTCTGCTACCGCTGCTGATTCTTCAGCGTTGGCAGATACTTGGTCAATTGACATTGCCATTTCGTTAATTGCGGCAGATGCACCTGCAATTTCTTGCGCCTGATGCTCAGATGCTTCAGCAAGCTGGTTGGTAATGTTCTGTGTGGTTGCCGTATATTGTGCAACTTCGTGCGATGTTTCGTGAATACGCGATACAAGGTCACGTAATTGGTCAATTGCGAAGTTAATCGAGTCGGCAATGGCACCCGTGAAGTCTTCCGATACTGTTGCGTATGAACGTAAGTCACCATCCGCAAGGTCGGCAATCTCATCAAGTAAACGTAAAATCGCGTTCTGGTTACGGTCATATTCATCTTGTAGACGAACCACGCGAGTTTTATCGGCTTCACCACGTAAGTTCAAGAGTTTGAATACACAGAATAAGAACGCAAGTAATGCTGCAATTAAGCCAATTGCAGGAATTGCAATAGACCAACCTGAACCGCTAGACAATTTATTTAAATTGGTTAAAAGCTTATCTGACTGATCAAAAATAGAAGATGATGCCTGACGTACTTTTACAATTTGTGTTGAGTTATTTAAAACTGTTGCAGCAGCAGATTTCAATACATCTTCATATTCTGCTTGAATACCTTCTAATGAACTACGTAAATCTTCTTGAGTAATACGTTGTACACCAAGTTCCACACTACCATTTAACTGTGCTGCCAAGTAAGCACCAAACGTTTCGGTATCGGCACTAAAGTCATCTGCAGATTCACGTGAACTGTCTGTACCTGTTAATACAGAACTGATTGAACGTAAAATACGTTCTGCAATGAATACTTGGTTCTTTGCAATAACCACCTGGCTACTTGGCATGTCTTGACGTGCCATTTGGTCAACCATCAAGTTATATTCAGCCTGAATACCCGGAATGGTTTCACCAATTGCAATGTTGGTGTCATAGAGTTGGTTAATGATTTTTTGTTGCGAAGCAATCAAATCAATATTTTCAGAAACCGATTTCCACTGTGTTTCCACTTCACGCAGTGTATCTGTGCTGGCATGAATATCCTTCACTGTTTCTAAGTGAGCAGCAAAGGCTTTTTGTGAATCTGTTAAGTTTTTAATAGATTCAGGCGTACCTGATGCAGTCGCTTCGGTTGCTTGACGTGAAATGGTTTGTGACAACAGACGTAAATCACCCAAACTACGGGTAAAATCGTTATTACGCGGCACGCTATAAAAAAGGTATAACAACAGGAAAAGCGATAAGATGATACAAAAAGCTGCGCCTAAAATAAGTGGCTTAGATTTTTCTGTTTCGCCAAATACACTCGCAAACTCTTCTGTTCGCGCCTGTAATTTTGCAAAAAAACCTGGACCACTTGCTTTACGGACGGTTTCTTCGCCTGAATTTTTCTTTTTAAGTTTAAAGCCCATGCAGCTTCTCCCCGATTGACGCCTTCATTTTTTAGGTGCGCGACAGTTAATTTATAAATTTTATAGATGCGTTCATGTATTTTGGGTTTTGCAATAAACGACTAAATAAGAAAACATGCCATTGTTGGTTATGTTGGTGAAAATACCCCTGACAATATTCTTGTAAATTACTATCTAAATCATTGTGTTTAGAAAAGAAACTTTTCTTATTAAAGTGCTGTATACCCAAAACTTGATCTACAACTAAACCGACATAATGGTCATTATGACTAATACACATTACTTTTTGAGTAGGTGAATATTGGCTACTTTGCCCAGAAACATAATGTGCCAAATCTGAAACTGAAAGTAATCTTCCGCGAATATTCGCTAAACCTACTACCCAAGGTTGGGTATTTGGCACTGGCGTATATTTCGGTGGATAAATAACCTCAGAAACTTCTCCTAATGGAGCAACGAAATATTGCCCCATCATCTCAAAAGCAATGCCTGACCAGCGGTTTACCTCATTTTCGGTACTAACGTAGTTTTTGTTTCCACGTTTAGATAACCGAAGCAATTCAATAAAACCATTTGCAGCCATAGCTTATCCTGCATTAAGATGTTGATTAATCACATCAATTAATTGTTTTTCGTCAACAGGCTTAGTTAAGTAATCGCTTGCACCTTGGCGTTTTCCCCAAACACGATCAGTTGCCTGATCTTTGGTACTCACAATTACAATTGGAATGTGTTTGGTGGTGTCACCACGCGAAATTTGACGTGTTGCCTGAAAGCCATTCACGCCTGGCATAACCACATCCATTAATACTAAATCTGGTAATTCAGCTTGCGCCATGGTCACGCCATCTGCACCATTCGCTGCTTCAATGACTTCAAAACCATGCTTGGTCAAGATTTCTCTAAAGCGGAATGTTTCTGTAGGTGAATCATCTACAATAAGAATACGAGCCATTATTTTCCCCAATAAATCTAACTAACTAATAATTATGCGGTCACGTGGTTACGAATGGCGTTTAATAATTCATCTTTACTAAATGGTTTAGTCAGATACTCATCAGAACCCACGACACGTCCTTTAGCTTGGTCAAATAAACCATCTTTACTTGATAGCATAATGACAGGAATGTTTTGGTAGTTTTGCGAGTTTTTAATTAAGGCACACGTTTGGTAACCATCTAGGCGTGGCATCATAATATCTACGAATACGATATCTGGATTTGATTCTGCAATTTTGGATAAAGCTTCAAATCCATCAACTGCGGTAACCACTTCACAACCTTCACGCTGCAGAAGTGTTTCAGCTGTACGGCGAATGGTTTTTGAATCATCAATCACCATGACTTTTAGATTTTGGAATTTATCGTCCATTCAATGACCCTTCCCATTTTTGTTTGTACAAGCAACTGAGTAGAAAAATCTTACACATTGATCGTATTTTTAACATATCTTTACTTGTAGTTTCAATGAACATATTTAGTGTAAATCTACACTTTTACACCATTATCACCAAACCGCTCACACTTTCTTGTGACCATTGATATTTTTTATCGGTTGTATTTTTTTAATTCCTAATTTTGATCTAATATAACACTATTATTACGTGTAATTTAAGTAATTTAGTCAACTTTATTGTGGGGGACAACGTGAGCACTTTTTTTGCAAAATCACTCGCTGTCAAATTAAAACAAAATAAGCAGTCACTTAAATTGGGCATGCTTGCTTTACTGCTCTTGTCCTCTGCCCCACTCATGGCTGACAGCCAGAACAAAGCGGTGTGGTATCGCTATTATGATCAACATGGCGTTGCAAATATTAGTAGTAATGTGACACCTAATCATATTCGTCATGGTTATGAAGCATTAGACCGTAACATGCAAGTAATTCAGCGCGCACGTCCATACAACACCGAAACGGATATTAAAAAAGCCCCACAACGTGCTGCTCAAGCGTATCAAATGGAATCTGATCAGCGTTTGAAAAACGCCTATACCAATAGTCAAACTGCAATCACCAAACGTAATAACGCTTTAGCGCATATTAAAAAGCAAATTATTTTCCAACAAGAACAACTCAAACAGTTGCAAAACGACCGTATTACTTTTAAACGTCAAGAAATGGAATATTTACGCAAGGTCAAACCTGTGCCTGCACAACTAAAAACCAATTTGGACAATAACTTAAAAAACATCGAGCTTAAAAAAGATATGATTCAATCTTTACAAACAAGCTATCGAAATACACAAGCAGAATACGACAGAATTATTACTCGCTTAAAAGCACTTGAATAGTTGATTTGAATTACCTTGTCATTTTGGCAATCAATAAGGACAAATATGCATGCACATTGCACAGCGTATCGCAGTTAGGTTTAATCGGCAGCATTTACCCATTTTTCGTATCGGTGCAATCGGTTTATGTATTTTGCTGAGTGCCTGCCAAAAAACAGAAACTGAAAATAAAACAACAGTATCAGAAAAAATTGAACTCATTCAGCAAGATTTAGTGACACCACAACAAGGCAGCGCAATCAGTAAAACTGCCTTTACAGGCACAGTGCGTGCTGTGAATCAAAGCAGTATTCAAGCACAGGTGACTGCCACAGCAACCTCAGTCTATGTCAAAGTGGGAGATAGCGTACAACGTGGTCAAACCTTGCTACGCTTAAATAATCAGGATAATGCTGCGCGTTTAGCACAAGCTCGCGCCAATTTAGCTGCAACGCAAGCGCAAGCCAACCAAGCCCGCAACATGATGCAACGAAAAAAACGTTTGCTCGATCAGGGTTTTATTTCACAAGTGGAATATGAGCAAAGTCAGTTAGATTATCGTGCGCAAATGGAAAATGTACGCGCCCAACAAGCCAATGTCGATATTGCACTAAAAGCCGATCAAGATGGCACGATTACCAGTCCAATTCATGGTGTCATTACCCAACGTCAAGTTGAGCCTGGGCAAACTGTGGCTGCAGGACAAACCTTATTTGAAGTCGTCGATCCGAACCAATTAGAAATTCAAGCGAAATTACCAAGCGACTTACAAGCCGCACTCAAAATTGGTCAAAAAATTGAATATCAACTCCAAGGACAAGCAAACACATTTAATGCACAAATTAGCCGTGTTTCTCCTGTTGCGGATTTAGCCAGTCGTCAAATTGAATTTTTTGCGACCCCGCTTGAGCGTCTTCCCTCTTTAAGTATTGGGGCATTTGTGGATGGTTATATTTTAGCGAACACGACAATTTCAGGGCAAATCATCCCACTCAATACCATTCACGATATCCAAAACAAACCTTATGTTTGGGTGATTCGAGATCAAAAAATTGCCCGCGTGGATATCACAGTTTTAGAACAGCGCTATAGTGACAATACTGCTGTGATTCAAGGCTTACAGAGCAGTGATCTAGTCAGTCGAGTGGTGTTCAACCCCGATCAAATTCAGCAGCAGGTGATCATTCAAAATAACCCTCAATAAATTGAATTTCATCTCAATGCAGTAGTGCAGATGTCCAATAAATAAAAAATCAGGATCGTTGTTATGTGGTTTACCCGAGTTAGCGTCAAGTATCCCGTTTTTACCATCATGATGATGTTTTGTCTAATGGTGCTTGGCTTGGCTTCATGGCAACGTATGGGCGTGGAAGAATTTCCTGACGTCGATTTTCCGTTTGTAGTGGTTTATACCAGTTATCCGGGTGCATCACCTGAAACAGTTGAATCTGAAATCACCAAGAAAATGGAAGATCAGATCAACACCATTTCTGGACTCAAACAACTGGTTTCACAATCCAGTGAAGGGTTATCTACTATTATTGCCGAGTTTAATTTAGATGTTCCTTCGGCAGTGGCGGCACAAGATGTACGCGATAAAATTTCGTCTGTCAGTGCAGGCTTTCGAGATGAAATTCAAGACCCTGTGGTGGAGCGCTACGACCCAACTGCCAATGCAGTCATGTCGATTGTGTTTGAATCCTCACAAATGTCTTTGCGTGATTTAAGTTCCTATTTAGATCAACAAGTTGTACCGCAACTGCGCACTGTGTCTGGTGTCGGAACTGTTAATTTATTGGGTGATGCACAGCGACAAATTCGTATTGAGGTAGATCCACAAAAGTTAATGAGTTTTGGACTGGGTGTGGATCAGGTCATCAACACGCTCAAAGCTGAAAATATTGAAGTACCTGGCGGCACACTCAAACAAGCCAATAGTGAATTGGTGGTCGAAATCCAATCCAAAGTCATTCATCCTCTGGCTTTTGGCGATTTAATTATTGCCAATAAAAATGGTGCGCCAATCTTTTTAAAACAAGTTGCCACAATTCAAGACAGTCAGGCAGAGCTGGAAACCAGTGCATTTTTAAATGGGCAAACTGCGGTTGCTGTCGATATCTTGCGTAGTTCAGACTCTAATGTCATTGAAGTGGTAGATAACACTTATAAAACCTTAGAACGTATTCAAACCCAACTGCCTGCTGGCATGACTGCAAAAGTCGTGGTGGATTCTTCTAAAGGGATTCGTGGCAGTATCCGTGATGTAGCACGTACCATTATTGAAGGTGCGATTCTGGCAGTCCTGATTGTACTGTTGTTTCTTGGTTCATTCCGTTCTACCGCCATTACAGGATTGACCCTGCCAATCGCCCTACTCGGCACACTCACCTTTATTTGGGCATTTGGCTTTACCATCAACATGATGACCTTACTGGCGCTCTCGCTCAGTATTGGCTTATTGATTGATGATGCAATTGTGGTACGTGAAAATATCGTGCGTCATGCAGATATGGGCAAAGACCATGTCACGGCTGCTTTGGATGGTACTAAAGAAATTGGCTTAGCAGTTTTAGCAACCACCTTAACCATTGTGGCGGTATTTTTACCTGTGGCATTTATGGGCGGCATTATCGGACGCTTTTTTTATCAATTTGGTGTCACCGTCAGTACTGCCGTACTGATTTCCATGTTTGTCAGTTTTACGCTGGATCCAATGCTTTCTGCACACTGGGCAGAAAAAGCAAATCCGAATAAAAAACCTGGACGGGTAAAACGCTTCTTAAACTGGATTTCTAACAAACTCGACAATTTAAGCCATCATTATGAAAAACTTTTAAAATTGGCACTACGATTTCGCGTTATCACCTTATTGATTGCCGTGGGTTCATTATTTGCTGCACTCGGATTATCCAAACTGATTGGCACAGAGTTTGTACCTGTACCTGACAAAGGTGAAATTCGGATTAAATTTGAAACACCTGTGGATGCATCGCTTGAATATTCACAAGCAAAATTAAAACAAGTAGATCAAATCATTCGTCAACACCCAGAAGTACGCGCGACTTACGGGGCCATTAACAGCGTGACAGATCGCGGGAAAAATCATGTTAATTTACGTGTAACTGTCAGCCCGCGTAATGAACGTCAACAAACGCTAACCGAACTCAATAACGAATTTCGCCAGCGTCTACAAAGTGTTGCGGGCATCACCATCACCTCTGTCGCCTCTGCCGATGAAACGGTTTCTGGTGGGCAAAAACCTGTGATGGTGTCTATTAAAGGCCCTGATTTAGCAGAATTACAAAAAATCTCTGACCGCTTTATGACCGAAATTGCTCAGGTGAATGGTATTGTCGATTTAGAAAGCTCGCTAAAAGCTCCTAAACCTACATTAGGTGTTCATATTAACCGTGTCCTTGCCAGCGATTTAGGGCTATCGGTAAATCAAATTGCCAATATTATCCGCCCACTGATTGCGGGGGATGATGTCACCACTTGGCAAGATGAACGTGGCGAAACCTACGATGTCAATGTTCGCCTTACAGAAAACCATCGTAGCTTGCCGAGCGATGTGCAAAATATGTATTTAACTTCACAAAAAACCGATGCCAATGGACAAAATATTTTAGTGCCTCTAGCAAGTGTGGCGAAGTTTGAAGAAAGTTTAGGTGCAGCGCAAATCAACCGCCGTGATTTGGCCCGTGAAGTTTTGGTCGAAGCTAACACTGCTGGACGTCCTGCAGGGGACATTGGTGCCGACATTCAAAAAATTCAGGATAACTTTAAATTACCCGCAGGTTATAGCTTCGACACTCAAGGCGCCAATGCTGACATGGCTGAATCTGCAGGTTATGCACTGACTGCAATTACCCTGTCTATTGTGTTTATTTATATTGTTTTAGGTTCGCAATTCAACAGTTTCATTCACCCCGCAGCAATTATGGCTTCCCTACCTTTATCGTTGATTGGAGTATTCTTGGCACTGTTTATTTTTAACTCGACCATGAACCTGTTTTCTATTATCGGTATTATTATGCTGATGGGATTGGTCACCAAAAATGCGATTTTACTAATTGATTTTATTAAAAAAGCCATGGATCAGGGCGATTCACGTTATGATGCAATTATAGCTGCAGGGAAAACCCGTTTACGCCCTATTTTAATGACCACCAGTGCAATGGTGATGGGGATGGTGCCACTCGCACTTGGCTTGGGTGAAGGCGGCGAACAAAGTGCGCCTATGGCACACGCAGTCATTGGCGGTGTAATTACATCCACCCTACTCACCTTGGTGGTCGTACCTGTCATTTTCACTTACTTAGATGATTTTAAGAATTTTATGTTACGCCAAACGCGTAAACTGATTTCTTAAAATCTCACGCAAAGTCACACAATCGTTCGGGCTAAATTTTAACGCAAGTTTAGCCCGATTTTTATTGTATAATCTGGCTTTGAAAAAACTCCATTTAACGCTTCACTTTTTAGGACAGTTTCCATGCGCGCGAGTCGCTTTTTATTTGCTACGTTAAGAGAAACCCCAAACGATGCCGAGGTGATTTCTCACCAGCTGATGTTACGTGCGGGTATGATTCGTAAATTGGCTTCAGGTTTATATACTTGGCTGCCAATGGGTGTACGTGTGCTAAATAAAGTTGAAGCCATTGTTCGTGAAGAAATGAATCGCGCAGGTGCTTTAGAAACATTTATGCCTGTCACTCAGCCTGCCTCACTTTGGGAAGAATCAGGTCGTTATGTGCAATACGGTCCTGAATTACTGCGCTTTAAAGACCGCCACGACAATCCTTTTGTACTTGGCCCAACACATGAAGAAGTCATTACCGATTTGGCGCGTAATGAATTAAAAAGCTATAAGCAATTACCAATCAACTTCTATCAAACTCAAACCAAATTCCGTGACGAAATTCGCCCACGTTTTGGGGTAATGCGTTCACGCGAATTTATTATGAAAGATGCTTATTCTTTCCATACCGATCAAGCTTCTTTACAAGAAACCTATGATGTAATGTACGACACCTACTGCCGTATTTTCTCGCGCTTAGGTTTAGACTTCCGCCCAGTACAAGCAGATACAGGTTCTATTGGTGGTTCTGGTTCACATGAATTCCACGTTCTGGCTTCAAGCGGTGAAGATGATATCGCCTTCTCTACCGAATCTGATTATGCAGCCAATATTGAAATGGCTGAAGCTATTTTGGTGGGTGAACGTGCTGCGGCAACGCAAGAACTCAAAATTGTGGATACACCAAACCAAAAAACCATTGCGGAAGTTTCTGCATTTTTAGGCACAAATAGTAACCAATCAGTCAAAGCGCTCTTGGTTCAAGGTGTTGCAGATGAAACAGGTCAAGTGCCTGTGATTGCATTATTCCTGCGCGGTGACCATGAACTCAACGAAATTAAAGCAGAAAAGCATCCACAGATTGCAGCACCACTTACTTTTGCAACCGATGCACAAATTGCAGCGTTAGGTTTAACTGCTGGCTTTGTTGGTCCACAAGGTTTGGTTGAAAAAGGCATAACTGTGATTGTAGACCGTGCTGCATCAGTACTGTCTGACTTCGTTGCAGGTGCAAACCAAGTTGATCAACACGCAACAGGTGTGAACTGGGAACGCGATGCACAATATACTGAAGTTTACGATTTACGTAACGTCGTTGAGGGCGATCCATCTCCAGATGGCAAAGGAACTCTACAAATTAAACGCGGTATTGAAGTCGGTCATATCTTCCAACTCGGTACTAAATACTCTGAAGCGCTGGGCTGCAAAGTATTAGGTGAAGATGGCAAACCGTTTACTGTTACCATGGGATGCTATGGGATTGGAGTCACACGTGTCGTTGCCTCTGCCATTGAACAAAATTTTGATGATAAAGGGATTATTTGGCCTGCAGCCATCGCACCATTTGAAATTGCGATTGTACCAATGAACGCACATAAATCACCTCGCACATTAGAAGCAGCAGAAGCACTTTATGCTGAACTTCAAGCTGCGGGTTATGATGTATTACTGGATGATCGTAATGAACGTCCTGGGGTGAAATTCTCTGACCTTGAGCTTACAGGTATTCCGCACCGTATTGTGATTGGTGAGAAAGGTTTAGATGCAGGTACTTTTGAATATAAAGGTCGTCGTGATGCTGAATCTAGCAACCTAACGAAAGAAGAATTACTCATCAAAATTGCCAAATAAGATTGAAGACTGAGTATAAAAAATCCCGCACAAGTTGCGGGATTTTTTTCATTTGGGATTAGCAGAATTTCATACCACCATAACAGTTAGGGGTAACATTTTGGTTTTGTAAAACCTGATTATTAAGTGTTAATCTGGCTGGTTGACCCGTGTAATATCCTGTGTAACTACCAACATCGATATTCATTTTACGCTCGATTGGTGTACCAGCCAATGAACCTAATGCTTCTAACAAACTTACATCTACATTATGCTTATCTTGCATTAACTCAGAAGTTAATGCTTTTGCGACCTGTGGTAGTACTGCAGAAACATCTACCAAATCCGCAGTTGCCAAATAACCTAATTGCACTGGTTCCTTAAACGACATCCACCAACCTTGTTGTGCAATATCTTTTTCATCTGCACCCATCCACTGCACTGGCTTGCTTTGTAAAGATAAATATCCACCTGTTCCTGTCAGAGGAATATTGTGAATCATATTTAGGGCTTGGACAAAAGTAATATCCATATTCAAATTTTCTAATGTAGAACCCTTACTCATTTTAAAGAATGAGTGATCACCAACAGAACCAAACAATAAAGGAGGAAATGTGACATATAACTGGTCTTTTGAAAAGTCAGGTGTTCCATTTACATCACCAGTATATGTCCCAGACTCTGTTGCCGCTAGCGGAATAGAAGCTAATGTTGAACGGATACCCGTAACTATAGCGGACTCCATACGCTGACCAGTCACTACTGTTTCAGGCATCGTAAAATCAGCTCGCATCGATGGAACGGTAATCCCAGTATGTCCTTCTGCGCCAGGTTTACTTGTATAGACACGATCCTGCCCCAACGCAGTCAGTATCCCACTAATTTTTTGGTCAGAGGCATTACCAAATTTAGCTTCTTTAGTAAATGAATGCCCTTGCGTTTGTGCCATTTTCATATAACCACTGAAACTTTTAATCCCGTCATTTGGGTTTTGCACGTTATCTGTACCCAAAGTCAGTAGACCTAAAATTTCTTCTGCACCTAAGCGAAAACCAACCACTTCACGTGTTGACGCACTATTTCCACTAATCGCAAATTCAATAAATGGATTGGTAATTTGTGCACTGGTACCCGCACGTTCACCATTAAACTTTGGGTTACCTGTTGAATCATAGGATTCATTCAAACCACTTAACGAAATATTAGAAATATCAATATCACATCCCGCTTTACCACCAATCGCGTTATTTACACCGCCACAACCTAATTGTAGCGTTTTAATGTTGGCATTAAGCTCCATGAGTGCATCAACACTTAGTTTATAAAAATTTAACCCTTGCGATTGATCTGTCGCAGTCATCAGGTTCAAAAGTGCCTGACCTTGTACATGAGATAACTGATCATCATTTAAAGCCTGCATCGCTTGAGCAGAATTGAATGAAAAAGCTGTACTTAAAATAGATGCAACTAAAATTGTTTTTTTCATTTTATTTCTATCCTTTAGCGTGGCGTAATGCCCAATGTGCTGCGCATGGTTCCACCTGTAAGTGCGACAGATGCGATTTTCTGCATATTGCCATTGGTAGACATTGCAAAGTTTGTTTTAAAGGGTTGAGCAATATCATTTTTATAATTAAATTTCACTTGATTGTCTAAAGTGACCGTATCTGCACTGACGACGACTTTTCCTTTGACACCTAAATGACCTTCCATACGATTCAAGTTAATAGAAGACGTTTGAACAGTTTCATTATTCACTTGATCTTCATTAATCAAACTAAAATAACTACCTAAATTCTTCGGATCAGCCTGTTCTGTGCTATCTAGACTTCTAAACTTAAAGTTCGCATCAAAAGACAAAAAGTTTGAGTTCGGATTAGTATCGGTTGGATCCATTCCAGGAATTACCAACAATTCACCATTGCCATCTAATTTAAAAGCAATTGTGGTCAACACATCATCTTTCTTAGAGAAATTATCGTAAGGTACAAAACCACCGCATTTAGTTGATCCTGTGACGCAGTTGTATTTCGAACCTGGTAATTGTCCAATCGCTAACTCTGCTTTTGCTGCAACTAATAAATGATCTGCACGAATATAAATCCCTTCATCTTCATAACCAATCACACCGTCGGACTGAATTAATGCATCAATATTTCTTAAACCAGCATAATAGTTGACAGCTTCACCAGCATGCAGGCTGTCTTGCCCGTCAATTAAGATAATAGAAGTGGTACTTGGTAAGCCTGTTTTTGAATCAATGCCATAACCTTCGGTAGAAACAATAGCGTTATAACCAATTCCAGTTTTGTTCGTTCCATCATAAGGTGACAGATATTGTTTACCCGACAAGGCCACATTGGCATTTACATTATAAATTGGAATCCCAATACCCCAAGAACCACCATCTCCTGTCAATTCATTTAAAGAGTTGTCAGAAATAATTCTAGCTTTGGCTGCAATAGACTGAAAGTCCATACCACGAACAGCGATCAGTGAGAACTGGTCACCTTCAAGCTTACTCGATAGCAACTGGTTTAAAATAGGACTGGTTGCACCAATAGTATTTTTAATATTTTCATTGACTAAAAAATTGAGGTTTTTCGCTTGTACGGTATTAATATAAATATCGCCAAAATCGATATAGGCATTTTTATTGTGTAAATTACCTTGTGCATCACGTGTGGTTAGCGGTCTTAAATTCGAAAATTCAACCGCATAACTGCCTTTTCCTGTGTGCCCAATTTCTAAAGTTGTTGGTAATTGCCCTGTGGCCAAACCTGTCGTATTTTGATTGGTAAAATCGGCAGATAAGCCCAAATGCAAACCACCTTGCCCCACCACAGTATCGTAGCCTGTAACTGCGGTATTTTTAGTTTCAATTACACCATTGACCTTATTCGAAACGTCAAAATTGGCAACATTTTTTTGATGCCCATTAAAAAACAATTTCGCATTGCTTACCGCACCTGATGCACCAAAGCGAATTAAATTTTTATCATCATAACGCAAGTCAATATTGACCCCAGGGTTAGTTGCATTTTGTCGGCTACTAGCAACATCACTCAGGTCTTTCACTCGTCCAAGATTCACAAAATGGTCGGTGGTGCCATTTTTAGTGGTAAAGACCAATCCCTCATCGGCATCAATGTACATATAGCCGTCAGTCGCAAAATTAAAGTTAAAATCATGCATAGATAATTCATGCTTACCTAAACCATGACTAATTTTGGCATTCTGTAACTGGAAGTTTAAATGTGCCGTTTCATTTTGATTGAATAAACCTGCTTTGGTTTCTAATAAAACTTTTAAAGGTGATTTAGTTTCTAAGCCGAACTGACCCAAGCTTTGTGTTTCTTTAGTACAACTATTTCCGACACAGTTTTTTTTGACCAAGTTTAAATCTGCAGTCGATTGAAAAGCATCAATGCTCGCATCGATACGCACACCTGCACCAACATCAGTTTTACCCACATCTAAAGCAAGCTTACTGATAATAGGCTGGTTATTCTGTCCTTTAATTTCTACATTATGTAAGCCTAGACCCAGTTGAGTTCCAGCCACTAAATCAGGATCATACCAATTGACTTGATTAATCGTGGCTTTAGACATTTCATGGGTGATTACAATACCATCTTGCCCACTTACATCAGACAAATGCTGGTCTGCAATCAGCTCTAAAGCATACACTTGTTGCGCACAAAGTACGCTCAATGTTAATAAATTTAACTGCATTATTTTTTTCATTTTTATTTCCCTATACTGTACTTAATCCTATATTCAACAACGGCTTGCTGCTGAACCTGTACAGTTGTAGCTAAATATTTTCACATTGCCAGACATGTGCATATTGCCGTGAATATTTAAGCCCATAAATCCTTTTTCAGCGCCCTGATCAAACAAAGGGACATCTTCTTGCTCAACTGGGCTATAACTACCATTTTGCTGATAATTTCTTCCTTGAAATTTGGTATATACCTCTGAATTTGCATAACCTTCATTTGCTCCCTGCCCTGTACCTGTTTCGATCGCCATGGTTGCAAAACCCAAATTTCTTATTTTTAATGGCTTATCATCATAAAACTTAAGCTGCATTGCCGTTTGTGGGTCATTTTTATGATTAATAATAGTCGTGCCATCTAAAGAAAATTTATCTATTTGTATGGTGCCCTGAATTTGTTTAAATACCAGCCATTTTTTATTGCCGTTATTATCTTCATGGTTATTGGGTGCAATCGCTAAACGACAAAGCACATTATTGTCAGCACAATTTTTACTATAGCGATAATAAACTTCTGTAGGTTTAGTCCCACCATTAAATTTAGAAATATTGCTGAGTTCTAAATTTTCGGCATATTCATGGTTTAACGATAACGTCCAACTGAGGTCTGCTCCACCTTGACCAGTAGCCTGCGTTAATTCATGATTTTCCAGTGCAATTAAATTGGCATGGGTCAAAGGACTACACATCAATGCAATACAAGACAGTTTTTTCAACATGATGATTCCCCTCTTATAGACCTGTCGTTTTAAATTTAAGGTGCTGAATCAGCACGCCATCAATTGCAACCGAACCTAGATTCTTAGTAGAACCATCTACACCTTTAAATACAACACCTGTGGCATCCGTATGATCTTTGGCACGTAACATATTATTTGGCAAGCGTTCTACAGTACCAATTGCAATACTACTATGCGTCGCATTACGTCCTTGATACATCGCAGCACTGTCATTGACATTGGCTTTTAGCGGTGTGCCACAACTCACCACATTACAGGTAGAACCTGTAAATGCTGTAGAACCTAAATACCCACCCTTTCCATCTTCATAATTTTGATAAATTTTATTGTAAATTTCAGGAACATTCGGAATACGTGTTACTTCTAGCACAATATTATTGCCCTCAGAACCAACCACAAAAGGCTGATACATATTCCCTAAAACTAAATTGATATTCGGACTGTATAAATACAAACCCTCTGTATCATGAAAAACTGGTGCCAATGAACCATCTATTGCTGGTGTGACCGCCGTTCCATCCAAAGTATCTGATTTTGCTGCTGTACTAATGCGGATTCCTTTACTATCTAAGTTTGAATCTGTGAAACTTAGATTCGCAGGATTATCATTGGTATTTAAACGCAATAAACTTGCCATACCCAATGTTTGATGATGATTTGGATTATCAGAGTCTAAAGTCTGAAATAGTCGCATTTGAGAACCATTTAGGCTTAAACCATTGGCAACAAACTGAGTACGTAAACGGTGCTCTTTATCTAAACCAGATTTTGGCGCCCCAGTGCTTGGATCCACCTCTGCACTTGAGTTCAACTGACGTGAAAAAATATCAGTCCAAAAGCCCAGTTTAATATTATTATCACTTTCAGTTGGCGTAGTAGTTGCGAGTGGTGCCTCTAGTGCTAAATAACCAACATCTTTTTCTACATTTTTAAATTGTTTAACTTTTTCTGTGCCTGCACGGAATAACCACGGGTTATCTGCTGAACCCCAGTTAAAGCCTTGATTGCTATAACGACTGCTTAATGAGTTATCACTTTTAGATAAGGCTAAACCATAAATAAAGACATCTGCTTTGGTTCTTAATGATTGCACAGGAGAACCCGATGCAGCAATTGCCGCTGCCTGTTCAGCCGATTGTATAATTTGAGCATAAATTTCTGCCACAGCAGACTTGGCTGTATCTTCTGCAAGTTGACTCGCATTATATTTAGCCCGAATATCAGCCGATGCTGTTTCTTTGGTTATTTCAGCCTGTATTAATGTGGCTACTTGTGAACCAACTTGGTCTGCTCGAGTGAAGTTGCTAAGCCCTTTATAAAAATCAGAATTCAATAAATCATTATTAGCTTCTGCCGACCGACTCCCATATAAAAGATCAAGCATTTCATAAGTGTTTGTAATAGCATATTTTTTTGCTTTTTTCTGATCTGTGCCAATATTACTCAAAGAGTACGCTGTAGTCCCATCTTTTGCTAGACCTTCACCATCAGTATATAACCATCCATCCTTCCATCCCCAAGTACCATTACTATAGTCTGCAAGACGCTGATTGTAATAATTCTTGAGCGTCTCATTATTAAAAAAACCTTCACGAACATCAAATGTAAATGTTTCTTTTTTCGCGTCAACATCAGCTTCAATATTTTTAGTATATTCTTGATACAAAGTTGAATATTGATTTGTATAGGTTTGTTCATAAGTTGAACGGTAAGTTTCGTTATATTTATGCTCAGCCTTACCTTTTAAAACACTTTGATTATAAGTATTGTTATAAACCGTATGGTATGCACTTTCTGCCAACTGCACATAATTCTCCCCCGTCGGGATAATACGAATAAAGCCCGTATCATATTGACTAGGGTTTTCTAAGCCACGTGTATAGCTCGACCCTGTAGATAGATCATTCGGTTGCTGAAACACCATTTTGAAGTCATCAAGGACTAAAGCAACCCCTTCGCCTGTGGTATTTGACAAAGAGTCATCGGAGAGTGCTTGTAAAGCATAACTCGGATTCGCCAAAAGTAAGCCTATCGCAGTGGCTAAGCAATGCTTACGAAAAGGGTAAGTAATTGCGTGTTCAGTCATCTCGACCTTCCTTTTATCTGATGCTCCGCATCTTTCTTTTATTTATCTATAGCTTGGCTATTTATTTGAGTGTTTTTATCCTTAAAAACGTGATTATGCCAAACCATTCTCATATTTAATTATGCTGAATATTTATGCAAATGCAAAACAAACTGGCTAAACAGCACAGCTTTCCGATGAATGAAAAAAAGCGAGCACATTGGCTCGCTTGTTCAACAGAAAAATTGTGATGGGTTAATCACTTATGCTTTAGGCAAGGTCACGCCTGTCTGCCCTTGATATTTACCACCACGGTCTTTGTACGAGGTTTCACAAACTTCATCTGATTCAAAGAACAGCATTTGTGCCACACCTTCACCCGCATAAATACGTGCAGGTAAGTTCGTGGTATTGGAAAACTCTAAAGTTACATGACCTTCCCACTCGGGTTCGAGTGGCGTGACATTCACAATAATACCGCAACGCGCATAGGTCGATTTACCTAAGCATACTGTCAATACATTGCGTGGAATACGGAAATATTCAACGGTACGCGCCAAGGCAAACGAGTTTGGCGGAATGATGCACACATCTGATTCAATATCGATAAAACTTTTTTCATCAAAGTTTTTTGGATCGACAATTGCTGAGTGAACATTGGTAAAGACTTTAAATTCACGTGCACAACGTACGTCATAACCATAGCTAGAAACACCATAAGAAATGAGTTTTTCGCCATTTTCATCAAAGCGAACTTGGTTTTCTGCATACGGTTCAATCATGCCGTGTTTTTCGCTCATTTCGCGAATCCAACGATCAGACTTAATTGCCATTTATTTTCTATCCAAAATATGAATGTTTAACTGTGCTGTACTTTAACTGAAAACCAGATTAATGAAAACTAGCTACTTTTAAAGCGCCAAGATAATTTAAATTTCCGCCATTTCCCATTTACAGGCACACTAATCCTAAGTAGCTTCTAGCTATTGAAATACTTATAAGGCAACAATAACTGTTATTTTTCAATTCGCACTTAAAAAATACGATTATGATCTTTTTCAGCTTTAGGCAGTTTTTTTGCTATCTGTTGGGCAATCGCAATATAACTGTCTGCAGCATCATCGCCAGCAATTACAGACGGTGTGCCTGCATCGACATTTTCACGAATACTGACATTCAATGGTAAACGCCCAAGTAACGGAATGTCATATTGTTCTGCCAGTTTATCGCCACCACCTTGACCAAAAATTTGTTCTTCGTAGCCGCAGTTTGAGCAGATATGCGTCGACATATTCTCAATTACGCCCATGACAGGGATTTGCACACGATTAAATAGTTCGATGCCTTTGACAGCATCCATTAAGGCAACATTTTGTGGTGTAGTCACAATCACCGCTCCCGTTACAGGAATACGCTGTGCAAGTGTCAATTGAATATCCCCCGTTCCTGGTGGCATATCAATCATCAACACATCTAAATCTGGCCATAAAGTTTGATTAAAGAGCTGCATTAATGCACCTGTGGCTTTTGGTCCACGCCACGCTACAGGTGTATTGTGGTCACCTGTTAAATGTCCGATGGATAACACAGGCATCCCAAAAGCATCCAATGGTACAAATTGCTCAGCTTCAATCATTGGAGTTTTGCCAGCATTGCCGAGCATGGTCGGAATACTTGGACCATAAATATCAGCATCTAATACGCCAACTTTTAAGCCTAGCTTTTGTAATGCCAAAGCCAAATTTACAGTAGTGGTAGATTTTCCAACCCCGCCTTTGCCCGAAGATACCAAAATTACGTTTTGAATACGCGGATGTTTCGGCACATCGCGCTGTTGTGGCGCAGCTTTTTGAATCGGTGGATTATTCGGATCGGCTTCTTGCATTGAACTTTGACCTGCAGCATCGACTACTGGCGGTAAATGAGATGCTACGGTCTGTGTGGTCGATGTTGAGCAGCTTTCACCTTCAGCATGTTGATGCCCACAACTTTCTTTTTTCTGTCCAGATTTCTGCTGAATCACATGCATATTCAGTTCTTTAATGCCGCATTTTTCTAAAGCATCTGCCAGTTCATCATGAATTTGTTGTAAATGTTGTTTTTCTTCAGGATAAGTATTGATGGTGATTTGCAGAATATCACCTTGCACATTCACTTGAGAAATACGATCTTTTAAAGCATGTTCAGATTCAGGCAATATATAACTTTGTAGCACGTGCTGAATAGCTTCCTCATTCACCGTATGCGAAGGTGAAAAAACTGATTTAAGTGAAGAAAGCCAAGACATAGATTTACTCCAAAGTTTGGAAATACCGCGATTTTGATAGTGTAACGATAATTCAGTATAAGGTTAAGTCGTGCTATCACTGAAATACTTAATTCTGAGTATATTGCTTGGTTTTTGACATGATTTATCTTCAAATGCAGACCAAGAGCTTGTTTCGATATTGTATTTAGCCTTCTAAGCGGATTTGAAAAGAATTCCTGGAATCCCTTGTGCATCTATGTGCTATCTAAGGTAAAATTGCCCGAATTGCATCGTCCCTATTTGAGAGAGTTATATCCGTGCGTCAAATTTTAGTCACTAACGCCCTACCATACGCCAATGGTCCGATCCATATGGGTCACTTACTCGGTTATATCCAGGCAGATATCTGGGTTCGCGCCATGCGTGCAATGGGACATGACGTGACTTATGTCTGTGCGGATGATGCGCATGGTACAGCAATCATGCTGCGTGCCGAAGCCAACGGGATTAGCCCTGAACAGCAAATTGCCAATGTGCAACAAGAACACATTCGCGATTTTGACGGTTTTGGTGTGCATTTTGATCATTATGATTCAACGCATAGCGACACCAACCGCGCACGTGCCAGCGAAATTTATGTCAAAAACCGTGATGCAGGCAATATTGCTGTTCGTCCCGTCACGCAATTATTTGACCCTGAAAAAGGCATGTTCTTATCGGATCGTTTTATTAAAGGCACTTGCCCAAAATGTAAAGCGGAAGATCAATACGGCGATTCTTGCGAAGTTTGCGGTACAACCTATAACGCGACTGAGCTGATTAATCCAAAATCGACTTTGAGCGGTGCGACGCCTGTAGAAAAATCATCAGATCATTACTTCTTTAAATTGCCTAATTTTGGTGAATACTTACAAAAATGGACACGCGATGAAGGTCGTTTGCCAGTTTCGATCGCCAACAAATTAGATGAATGGTTTGAAAATGGCTTGAATGACTGGGATATTTCACGTGATGCACCATATTTTGGTTTTGAAATTCCAGACGCACCAAATAAATATTTTTATGTATGGGTTGATGCACCAATTGGTTATATGTCGAGTTTTGAAAACTACGTAAAAACCAAACGCCCTGACCTAAATTTTGACGATTACTGGAAAAAAGATTCAGACAAAGAAGTCTATCACTTCATTGGTAAAGACATCGTATATTTCCACGCTTTATTCTGGCCTGCAATGTTAGATGGTGCGGGTTATCGCACGCCTACAGGTTTATTTGTAAATGGTTTCTTGACTGTAAATGGTCAAAAAATGTCGAAATCTCGCGGCACATTTATTAAAGCAGAAACGTATTTACAGCATTTAAATCCTGAATATTTACGCTATTACTTTGCATCAAAACTGTCTGATAAAGTTGAAGACTCTGACTTAAATCTGGATGATTTTGTGCAGAAAGTAAACTCTGATCTTGTAGGTAAAGTGGTGAATATTGCCAGTCGTTGTGCCAAATTCATCAACACTAAATTTGATAACAAATTAAGTGCAAACTGCGCTGAACCTGAGTTAGTACAAAGCTTTATTGCTGCAGGTGACTCGATTGCCAAAGCATACGAAGAGCGTGAATTCTCTGCGGCAATTCGTGAAATTATGGCGCTTGCTGACCGCGCCAACCAATATATTGATGAGAAAAAGCCTTGGGCTTTAGCCAAAATTGAAGGCGAAGAACAGCAAGTTCATGACGTATGTTCTGTAGGGATTAACCTATTCCGTCAATTGGCGATTTATCTTGCGCCTGTACTGCCAACCTTGGCTGAACAAGTTCAAGCCTTCTTACAGTTAGATAGCTTTAACTTTGAATCACGTAAAACTGTTTTAGTCGGTCATGAAATTGCGTTGTTCCAACCACTCATGCAACGTGTTGATCCGAAAGCGGTAGCTGCAATGGTAGATGCATCTAAAGATTCTTTAGCCGCACCTGCTGAAGCACCAAAAACGGAAAAGAAAAAAGAAAAAGCCAAAGAGAAAAAAGCAGAACCAAAAGTCGGTGAAGCGGAAATTATCACGATTGATGACTTTGTCAAAATTGATTTACGTGTTGCAGAAGTTTTAGAGGCTGCAACCGTTGAAGGTTCAGACAAACTGCTTCAATTAACTTTAAATGTAGGTGAAGCTGAGCCACGTAATGTGTTTAGTGGTATTCGTGAATTTTATCAACCAGAAGATTTAAAAGGCAAATTGGTGGTGATGGTGGCTAACCTTGCACCTCGTAAAATGCGTTTTGGTATTTCTAACGGTATGGTACTTGCAGCGGGTAATGGTGACGGCGTTTGGGTGGTTTCACCTGAAAGTGGTGCGAAACCGGGTGATAAAGTCAGCTAAGCTGTGAATTGAAAAATGCGCCGAAATGGCGCATTTTTCTTAAAAATATAATTATTTTATTGATTTCTAAATAATTCTAATTAAAATATCGCTGCTTTTATTTATTAAAATTATTTTAGGGGTATTTATGAAAAAAGTATTAGCAATCGCATTATCTTTATCGACACTTGCTTTCACTGGTTGTTCAGTACGTATGGCGGATATGACTGTCGCATCTACGAAAAACTATAACTTAAACTCAAATCAATTTGTAAAAGGTGAACGAGTTACAGGTGAAGATAAAGTACCTGTTGTATTATTTCCTTTAGGTATTCCAAACTTCAAAACAGCTGTAGATCGTGCAATTGAAAAAGATCGCTGTGCAGTTGCTTTATCTGATGTTGTTATTACTCAATTAAACCAAGCATTCATTGTAGGTCAAATTGGTTATCGCGTTGAAGGCACTCAAGTTATTGATCGCTCTCAACCAGAATGTAAAAAATAATATGTACTAAGTATAAATCCTCTCACCCTAGAGGGGATTTATACAAAAATCACTTCATCCCAAAAATTAATTTTAAGCCCAATACTGTCATGACCGCCCCTGCTGCACGGTCAAAAATAGCCTTAAACTTAATATAAGCCTGACGTGGTTTTTCTGCAGACAAAGCTACAGCAACCAATGAACACCAACCTGCATCAATAAAAAAACACAGAATTGGCAGCACCACATAAAAATAGTTCGGAATTTCTTTAGGCAACAAAGCTGTAAAAATACTCGCCAAGACAATTGCAATTTTAGGGTTAGATAACTGTGTAATTAAACCTGTGGTAAACGCACGGCGCAGTGACATTTGCTGTCCATCTGCAAGATTAGTTTGAATAGGCTCTTTGGCATGCTTCACAATTTTATAAGCCAAAAATAACAGATATAAACCACCGCAAATTTTAAGCAGCAAATATGCCGAAGGCACTGCCAATAAAATAGCCTGCAACCCCATCACCGCCAATAAACCAAAAATTGCGGCACCCGTACCCGTGCCTAAAGCCGTAAATAAACCATGCTTACGTGAAATGGCTATCGAATTTTTTGCCACATAAATAAAGGTAGGCCCAGGACTAATTGCCCCCAACATTAATGCCAAAGCAATAGAGCCTAAAATCAATAATGATTCCAAGATAGACCTCAAGATTAGAATAATTTTCAATTATTTATTTTACTTAAAAAACCATAATAGAATATATAATTTTTTTGATTTATGTTTATAAATTTAAGGATTTTTCAAGCAATTTGATATTTAGTAAAAACAAAAATAGAGTAAAAACTCAATTTAATTTCAATATCAAACAGTTAAAACATAGCATATGAACAGTAAAATTTTATTGTGCATCCATTTTTTCTATTAAAGTTTTTTTCTGATAATAATTTATCATCGATTTTTAGCAGAACTTTCATATATTTTTAAAACACATAATCCCATAATAAAATTATGGCTTTAATTTTCTTTAGAACAACAACCGAGGCACATCAGATGCAAAATAAAAGACTGAAAACATTAGACCACTCTAAATCACATCTTTGGATTGTAGGTGGAGGCATAGCTGGTATGGCTGCTGCTGCTTTTGCGATTCGTGATGCTAAAGTGCCAGCTGAACATATCCATATTTTAGAAGAATTGAATGTTTCTGGTGGTTCGATGGATGGTGGACATAATCCGCTTAATCCGAACCAAGCATGGGTCACACGTGGTGGACGTATGCTAACTGATGAAACTTATTTGTGTACTTGGGATTTATTTTCAAGCATCCCATCTTTAGAAAATCCAGACATTTCAGTTCGTGAAGAATGTCGTGAATTTAACGAACAAGTTAAAACCAATGCTCAAGCACGTTTGATCGACTCAAATCATATTATTGCAGAAGCTCAAAAATTGGGATTATCAACGCTCAACCGTGCTCAAATGTTACGTCTACTGGCATTAAAAGAAGATCGTATCGGTAGTCGCCGTATTGATGAATTTTTTGATGATGCATTTTTCCAAAGTAATTTTTGGCGGATGTGGCGAACCACGTTTGCCTTTCAAAAATGGCATAGCGCAGCGGAATTACGCCGTTATTTTCTACGTTTCATTCAAGAATTACCACGCATCCATACCTTAGCAGGTGTGAAACGAACTAAATACAATCAATATGATTCAATGATTCATCCTCTACAACGCTGGTTGGTGGAACAAGGCGTTGATGTTCGTTTCGGTAGTTATGTCACAGATGCAGACTTTGTCGAAGATGCCCAAACGAAGGAACGTAAGGCAACCCAACTTTATGTCAACATTCCAGAAGGCACTGAACAAATTCAACTGGGTGAGCATGATCTTGCGCTCTTTACTTTAGGTTCGATTACGGCTGATTCACGTTATGGCGATAAATTCGATGTTCCTGAGCTGATTCGTGATCGACAAGATCATGGCTGGCGTTTGTGGGAAACATTGGCTCAAAAAGCTCCTGATTTTGGTCGTCCAATGACCTTCTATGGCAACATTGATGAGCATAAATGGAAATCCTTTACGCTCACCATGCATGATGATGTGCTGCTAAAACGGATTATTGATTACACAGGAAATGAACAGGGTACAGGTGCACTCATGACTTGGTTTGAATCTGGTTGGCATCTATCTGTGGTCGTTCCAGCTCAACCGCATTTTGCTGACTTACCAGAAGGTAAATTCACCTTATGGGGTTATGGTTTTGAAATTGACCATATCGGCGATTACATTAAAAAACCGATGAGTGAAGCGACGGGTCAAGAAATTTTAATTGAGTTGATTCATCAACTTGGTTTCGATGACATTTTGGATCATGTGTTGGCACATACTGACATTACCACAGTAATGATGCCTTATGCCTCTGCCCTATTTGCATGTCGTAAAGCAGGTGATCGCCCATTGGTCATTCCAGAAAATGCAGTCAACTTTGCTTTCTTAGGTCAATTCGTAGAGCTTGAAGATGATGTGGTTTTCACTGTGGAATATTCCGTACGTTGTGCCATGATTGCCATTTATCAGCTCTTAGGTGTCGAACGTGAAATTCCAGAGATTTACAATGGTTTACTCGATCCTAAAGTTGGCTTAAATGCTTTGGAAGCAGTTTTTCATTAAATTTTAAAAAGCCATAGGGTAAATTGCTGCCCTATGGTTATTCAACTTATTTTGATAAAACGATCTTTGTACACGACAAAAAAGATAACTCATTGAAATAATGGCATAATACTTGTTTTCTGACGACGAATATGATCACACATTTCAATGAGTTACATCTCATATTAAACAAATATCTAAAGTGGAACAAGTCACATGTAAAATGTTTTACACTGATTATGCCTGCATTAATTGTAAAACAGACATGTAATCTTTCTTTTGTATCTAAAGCCTTACCCATCAAGTGCTTACCACAATCATTTTATCGACGTATACAACGCTTCTTTGCAGATCAGTATTTCGATTATCGTCAAATTTCTCAGTTAATTTTCAATATATTTTTATTCGATAAAGTCCAATTAACTTTGGATAGAACCAACTGGAAATGGGGAAAACGAGATATCAATATCTTGATGTTAGCTATCGTCTATCGTGGAATAGCGATACCTATTGTTTGGACATTGCTCAATAAACCAGACCATGTGGAGCAGATTTCCACTGCTGCGGGCTCATAGTTCAGTGTACTCAAACCTGATAATGCCACAGGCAACTCTTTACCAAAGTGGTGCAACGTATTGCGGTACGCATCGCCATTGATCCAGAACAAAAAGGCATGGAAAACCTACGTCCTGGTATGTCGGTAATCACGTCGGTGGATACCGACTCATAAACCAACACTGACATTCTCAATCAAATACATTTACAATGTGGTCAAATTCATTTCTCGTTCGCAAAAAATGTTTGATCACATTGCTTTTCCTACCCCTTATCAAACATTAGAACTTCCCCAGCCTGTTCAACTGACCATCAAACGCCTTGATCAGATTCATCCCCAGATTTCGGGCAACAAGTTTTTTAAACTCAAATACAACCTCTTGGCAGCACAACAGCAAGGTTTTTCTCAAGTCCTCACTTTTGGCGGTGCATTTTCCAATCATATTGCAGCAACAGCTTTTGCAGCACAGCATTTTGGTTTTCAAAGTATCGGCATCATTCGTGGTCAGGAACTTGCGACCCAAGACTTAAATCCTACCCTACAAACAGCGCAAGATTTTGGCATGCAACTGCATTTTGTCAGCCGAGCCGAATATCGTCTGCGCCATGAAGTAGAATATTTACAACAACTTCAACAGCAATATCCTCAAGCCTTTATTATTCCAGAGGGTGGAAGCAATTCCCTTGCCATTCAAGGGACACAGGAAATCCTCTCCCCTGATGATTTAGAAAATTATGACGTAATTTGTTGTGCCGTGGGTACAGGTGGAACTCTTGCAGGCATCATTGAAAGCAGTTCAGATCACCAGCACATTTTAGGCTTTTCAGCCTTGAAAGGTGATTTTCTCAAACAGGACATTCAACAATGGACTGATAAAAGCAATTGGTCTTTAACCGATGCTTATTGTGGTGGCGGCTATGCCAAAACTACAGCTGAATTATTGAAATTTATTCAAAATTTTGAGCAAAAATATCAAATTCCACTCGAACACATTTATACAGGTAAAATGATGATGGGAATTCTTGATTTAATCCAGCACAATCATTTCCCTGCCCACACTCGAATCCTGGCCATTCATACAGGTGGGTTGCAAGGAAAGCTTAAAGCATATTAAAACCCCCACAAATCTTTTATAATTGCTCGCTTTTCGTCTACCGAGTAATACTCATGGTTCATCAGGTTGATGTTGTTGTTTTAGGTGCGGGTGCATCAGGCTTGATGTTGGCTGCAGAGGCTGGTAAACGTGGGCGTTCGGTTGTGGTACTGGAAAAAGCCAATAAAGTGGGAAAAAAAATTCTGATGTCTGGTGGTGGTAAATGTAATTTCACCAATTTAGAAGTCGAGCCAAACCATTATATTTCACATAATCCACATTTTGTCATTTCTGCTCTCACCCGTTATACCAACTGGGATTTTATTGGTTTGGTCTGCGAATACGGCATTGAATATGAAGAACGTAAACACGGACAATTATTCACCTTAAACGGCGCTAAAGAAATTTTAGCCATGCTCTTGGCCGAATGTGAAAAAACCAATCTGGTCAATATTCAAACTAATTGTGAAGTCAAAGCTGTGAATGCCCTAGATGATCAAGGTTTCCAAATTGCAACGACTTTAGGGTATTTCCAAGCAAGCGCTGTGGTTGTAGCCACAGGTGGTTTATCTATTCCAACTTTAGGTGGCTCTGGAATTGGCTATGAAATTGCTAAACAGTTTGGTCATCGTGTTTACCCGACCCGTGCAGGTTTAGTGCCTTTTACCTTCTCAGACAGCTTTAAAGAAGTCACTACACGTTTAAGCGGTAATGCGGTGGATGCGACTTTATCAAATTCATTAAATAGTTTTACCGAAGCATTGCTATTTACCCATCGTGGTTTGAGTGGGCCGAGTGCCTTACAGCTTTCTAATTATTGGGATGTCGGACAAAGTTTTAAAATTAACTTTTTACCTTACTTAGAACTCTATGACTTTTTTAAAAATAAAAAGCAAAGCAGTCCTAAAGTTTTACTGCGCACCTTACTCAGCGAGCATCTGCCAAAAAGTGTAGTGGCTGAATTACAGCAACTGATTTGGCCTGCACTCTCTGAAACGGCAATTGGCAATATCAGTGATGAAAAGCTAGAACAGATTGCAGCACGTTTAAATGCCTTTGAAGTCAAACCATCAGGCACAGAAGGTTATCGTACTGCCGAAGTCACTTTAGGCGGAGTCGATACCCAAGAAGTTTCCTCTAAAACTATGGAAAGTAAAAAACAAAAAGGCTTGTATTTTGTTGGGGAAGTTTTAGATGTAACGGGACATTTGGGCGGCTATAATTTCCAATGGGCGTGGTCATCTGCACATGCAGCATCGGAGTATGTTTAAGTTTGCTTTTAGATGAAACATGCAAACAAATGAATGTGATAAAAATGATTCTAGTCTAAACAGAATAATATTGATCTTGCCGATCAAATTGCAAAATGACAAAAGCCAGTTTTTTCTAAACTGGCTTTTTCTTTAACACCGTCACGTACTATAAAGACTTAGCAATACGTGAATCCTGTTATTTTATTCTAAATAATCGGTACGAAATAATACCAATTTTGGCGTATTTGCCAAACGTGATTCAGTTTGCTGCATTTTAAGCACAGCATTTTGTTGATGCATAGGTAACGAATTTGCCACTTGAACTTTTAAACTGATACGTAATTTGTTTAGCATATTGATTTCTCTCATTATTGTCATCCTTGCGCGAATTTTAAGACTCAAATATTTCAGCTTGGTTAAAACCCAAGTTTTTTATTTTTCCCTTAAACCCTCATCAAGCTTTCCAAGTTATTGATCTGATTTATCCAAATCAGTCTTTGGCTCATTCCTGCCAAAGTTGATTAATTTTTAACATAATTTAAGAGCTTAGTCTATCCTCCTTTGGGTGATTTTTATCAACATTTTCAGTTGATTTTGCCGTTGCTTCTGGTTTAGCAAAGACAAACTTATAAGCGGCAACAAAAAAACCGATGGTGATGCCAGCAATCACTATTGGGGCAAAAAACTTATTGGGTACTGATTTGGACATTAGTCTTTCCTCTTTTTTAATAAATACCGAAAAGAAATCGACCAATACGGTGATTGGCCGATTATCTTAGCGATTCAAATCAAAATTTGAATAGGTTATTTCGGGTCATTTTTTGGATGTTCATCGACATCAGGTTCAGCCTCACCTGTCGAACCAAATGGGTTGTTGACTGGTGGATGTTCAGGATCAACCTTTAAGGTATCTGGCACTGCATGATCAGTTGCCGCTTCAGGTGTTGTAGTCACATCACTTACAGACGCTTGCGGCTGCTCAGATACAATAGGTGTCATCACACTTGATGCTGACGTTGCCGTTTCTGTCTTGTGCAAAGGATTCGGTTGATTTGCCTCACGTTTAGCTTTATCAATCAAATCAGTTAACACACGCTCTGCAGGTTGACGACCACCTAAACCAAAGGCAAGTGCGAAAGCCACTGCAACAGAACCGAGAGTTAAACCAAAGGCCAAGTTCACAATCGAGTCGGCAATACCCATCGCGCGTAAGCCCATGGCTACCACCAAACCCATAATTAAAATACGGACTAAGTTTGCCAACCAACGTGAGCTGTTATATTCACCGCGCTGTACCACTTTGGCGACCAAATTCGCGAGCCAGAAACCCACCACCAAAATGACAGCACCCAACAGGATATCTGCACCAAACTGGATAAACATGGCAATCAAGCCGCTGACTTGATCAAAGCCCAAACGGTTCGCCGCTTCAGATACCGCAAATAGCATGGTAAAGAATACAATCAGATAACCGACTACACATGAAATTTTAGTCGTACCTAAAAAGCGCTGTAAGTCGAGTTTGGCAGGAATATCATCGACTCCTGTACCTGCAACCACTTCCACCACAATATTGGCTACAAAACGCGACACCACATAAGCCAAAATAAGAATCAGACCTGCCGCAATAATATGCGGGATCGCATTCATAATTTCATACAGCATGGCTGTCGCAGGCTGCGAAATGGCTTCAATTCCAAGTGCCTCAAAACCAATAATCAAGGCGGTGATGATCACCAAGGCGAAAACAAACGAACCGAGTAATTTAGGTAAATTTGAATTTTTAAAAATGCCAACTTTTTCAGCATGCTGTTGAATATTCAGGCTGCCTAATAAACCTTCGACAATGCCACGAACAATTTTTGCCAGAATGTATCCGACAAAAACAATCACGCCTGCAATGAAGATGTTCGGTAAATACAGCACAACTTCATTCACCATGTTTTGCACAGGGAACAACAGACCGTTTAAGCCTAAAATTGACAGCACAATTGGCAAGAACAGCAATAAAATCAGCCAATAAACAATTTCACTGATATTTTGACTTAAGCCACTCACACCCACATCGGCACTGAGTTTTTCATCCAACTGGGTACGTGCCAACAGTTTTTGCATCCCCACTTTGACCAGATTTGCCAAAATCCACCCAATAAAAGCAACGGCTACAGCAGCCAGTAAAGAAGGAATAAACAGTAAGAACTGCTGAATCATATTACTGAATGGCCCACTGACACTGGTCAGATTCAACACATTCAGCGCACCAATGACCGCAATAATTAAAATCACCCAAAACACGACCCGCGACACAATCACTTCAATATTTGAACGATGCCCCGTTGCATTTGATAATTTTTGATCGGTACCTAATTTTTGTAGAACCTTTTTAATTCCACCCGCAACCAATAATGCAATCACCCACCCGACAAGTAAAATTGCGACTGCAGCTAAAATGGGTTGAAATTGCTCCCAATAATACATGGCATCAAAACCTCTGCCATGTAGGTTCCCATTAAAATAATCATTCATCTTGTTTAATCCTCATGGTGATTAGCTTCATTTTTAGGTTTGCACCACGGCGCAAAACTGCTTTTTATCGATTCAAATTATTGAGTAAAGCTCTATTCACCATAGAATTTGCATATTTTTTATTCAACCTTAGGATGCAGAATCGCAACAATTCTACAAAGGAGGGACAATAAACCTTGCGAAAATCCACAAAAAAGCCCTGCATCTAGGCAAGGCTGAATTTGTAAATATGAATTTTTGACGCTTAGGCTAAGCTACCGATCTGTTGCTGTTGCAGTATTACTGTCCTCTGCACGTGCTTCATCTCCAGCTGTGCCCGTTGTCGTGCTATTTGGCGTTGCTTGTTGTACGGTTGGATTAGGATGTCCAGGAGGTGCTTCGCTCGGACTCGGATTGCGATCCGCCATCATGTAAATCAGCAATGCCAATAAAAAGATTCCCACCAGTAGAAGCATATAGACTGGAATACGTTTTTTTCGCTTAATGTCTTCAGCTGAGTTTACATGAGGTGGTTTATTGAAATCATGTGGCATGTTCCCCTCACTTATGTATTTATCTGATGAATTTTTATACTAACAAGCTCCTCACGCTTATTGTGTGACAATACATAGCAAGATGGTGAAAAGATGTAATATACCTCAAGTACCACCTATGTTGCCCAATATCGACAAAGCTGCCTCTCACGGGGAAATGCGCTATAATCACGTACCGTTTTTTTGTGTACTTTGAACTTTATGGCGTATCGTCAACAAAGTGTATCGCTTGATCTTGACACTGACGTCACTCATCAATGTGCCTTGCACTATACCCGTGATGGGCATCTCATTGGTATTATTGAATTTAGCAAGCCCAGCTATCTGCTCAAATGGGGCGATTTGGAATATTTCCGTCGTCGTACCGAAGAATTTTCGGTCATGCCATTTCCAGATTGTGTGAATGCCATGATCATTGATATTCGCAACATTGCTGCATTTCTGGATAATGAAGTGCCAATTTTACCGTGGCGCTTACTTGAAGAAGAATGTCCTGTGCGTTTGGTGGTTCCTCAAGAGCGCTTAGAGCATTATGCAGGTTTTTTTGAACCGACTTGGCTAAGTAGCGATGTCGATAGCGCGATTCAGGAAATCCGCGAATATATGGATATGTTTGTGCACTAATTTCTTTGAAGAGTCACTTTCAAGCATTGCGTTCAAAAGTTGCTTTCAAAATTGAATCGCACCAAGCAAAAACCTCATCTGCAGCGTTGTAGATGAGGTTTTTATATGAATGGTGAAGATCACCTCAACAACCAATTTTTAGCGAATTGTGAAAATACATTTATTTTCAAAACTCGATTTAGGCAGCCACAAAACCTGCTTAAAACGCACCTGATCTATGCCAAAACTTCGCATTTTCTTAGATGTATAGCGCCAACCGACACAGTCTTGATATTTTTCATATTCAGGAGTCTGCCCTGCAATGGTTGAGCTTTGCTGAACTTTAATTTTCTGAAAAAAAGCGGTTTCCTTTGCACGGATTGGGCCAATATATTCATTATACATTTGTTCCATTTCGGCACTTTCAAATTGCATTTTTTGCAAACTGCCACCATGCCAACCCAACTGACTACGCAAGTTTAAATATTTTACTTTGCCCGCAGGAAACACATAATTGGCACAAGAAGAAAAGCAATACTGCGCAACTTCTACATTAAGTTGATGGTCAAAGACCAAATTGCCCAAATCAATACCTAAGCCGATCTCGCCACCCCGACTGTTGATTTTTAAGGTATCAATTTTATCTGACTGTTTAAGTAATTCCGCTGCACGTGCGTTGGCTTCAGGGCTAAGTGGCCCATCATAAATGAGTACGTGATCTTGCACAGCAACCTGAGTTTCCACCGTTTCAGCCTGTACGGTTTGTGCGACTATAAACATCAGCCCTGCGCTGGCTATATATTTGAACAGTTGATATTTGAATAGTTGTATCACATCCTCACCAATAATTTTCAACTGCAATATTACCTTCCCCGCGGCGATTCATGGTTAAACCACGTGCTTTTAAGGCTTCTTTGGTATCATCAACCATGGCAGGGTTACCGCATAACATCACATGGCTAGTTTCAGGGTTGAGTACACTGCCTGCAGCCTGTTCCAGTTCGCCATTCGCAATTAATACAGGCAAACGATCATGCAAAGCAGCTTGAGGGTCGCGAGTGATAATTGGGATAAACTCAAAGCCTGTATGCCCTTCGCCAAAAGTTTCGGCAATTTCGTGAATTTTATCGACATAAGCTAATTCGGCTTCGGTGCGCACACTATAAACCAAATAGATATATTGATATTTTGTCCACGTTTCAAAATCTTGCAGCATGGATAAAAACGGTGCAAGACCTGTACCTGTGGCCAACAACCATAAATCGTGTGGCGCAGGCAACTGATAACGCGCCAAGGTCAAAAAACCATAAGGGATTTTTTCCAAGTACAGCTCATCCCCCACTTGAAGGTGCTGCAAGTTAGAAGTAAATGCACCATCTGGCACGACAATCGAGAAAAACTCTAAAGTTTCATCAAAGGGTGATGACACCACCGAATAAGCACGTACTACCAATTCATCGCCCACTTTTAACCCGATACGTGCAAACTGCCCTGCGGTAAATTTAAAATGCGCAGGTCGGGTCATGGTGAAGCTAAACAAGGTGTTGGTCCAACGATGAACCGAAAGCACTTTTTCTAAAGTAAATTTTTCAATTGACATGATTTGAGCGTGGCATGAAAGACTGTGCTCATGTTAGCATGTCGGGGTAATTTATGAATATTTTTTAAATGTTAAGGCTTGATTCATGCGCATGACTTTACGCCAGTTGGCGGTTTTTGTAGCAGTTGCCCAAGAAGGGACAGTAACCAAAGCCAGTGATGCCGTTAAACTCACCCAAAGTGCTGCAAGCATGGCCTTAGCAGATTTGGAAGATGGCTTAGGCGCTCCACTGTTTGACCGTTTGGGTAAGCGCCTACAGCTGAACGATTTAGGTCGTTTTTTATTGCCACAAGCCTTAGAAATTTTGGGTCGTTGTGAAGCATTTGAGCAAGCCGCTAAAGGCGAGCTACAAAGTATTGATTTGCGTTTAGGTGCAACTCTTACCATTAGTGACTATTTGATGCCTGATTTAATGGCAGACTTTTTGCAAATTCAGCCGCAGGCGCATTTACAGTTACAAGTGGGCAATACCCGCCAAATGATTGAAGCTGTAAACCAATTTCAGCTAGATTTAGCACTGATTGAAGGTTCTTGTCACTTACCCCAACTCCAATGTATTCATTGGCGTGATGATGAACTTGCAGTGTGCTGTGCGCCAAGTCATCCTCTAGCGCAGTTAAACCGTGCTTTAAGCATTGCAGATTTTGAAGATGCCGAGTGGATTTTACGTGAAGAAGGTTCAGGTACCCGTGAAGTGTTTGACAATGCAATTTTAAAAGACCTGCCTGATGCCAATATTCGTTTAACTTTGGGTCATAACGAAGCGATTTTAAAAATTGTCGCAGGTGGGATTGGTATGTCGTGTATTTCACGATTGGCGATTGAACCTTTACTAGAAAAAGGTCAATTGGTGATTTTAGATACACCTTTCTGGCAACTGACGCGCCCGTTATTCATGTTGGTGCATCGTCAGAAATACCAAGGGCCTGGCTTAATGGCATTTATGAAGTTTTGCGACGCGAAATAGTTTATAAAAGAGTACCGATGATGGTACTCTTTTTTTAGCGATTAAACTGACTCTCACACGGTATGCCGTCACCATCACCGTCCATTTTAGTATTTGGACAATTTCGTATAAAGAATAATGCTTCTTCGTAAGACGTCATTTGACTACAGTGCTCACGCCCATCACAAGTAAAGTTCTGTTCAACAACAGGAACTTCTACTACTTTTTGTACTGATAAAGCTTCAGGCTGACTATTTTGCCAAGCTTGGTACTTATTAAATACTGCATAAGCCAAGCCGAATATAATCAATATACCCATATAAGTCACAAAATTGGATGAGTTATTTTCAGACTTCTGCTGTCTTTTATGATTCTGCTTTGTCGTATGAATTGCCCTTGATTGAGGTGTATGCCTTTCGACTGCAACCTTAATATCTAGACGGACAATATTATCTGCTTTGAACTTGCCATTTTCTTCTACTTTACGAAATTTTAGATTTTCTCCCACTTTTAGTGGAATATTTTTATTGGGAAAATCTTTAATATGAAAAAATAAATCTTTAGGCTCTCCTTCTATTTGAATAAAACCAAAGCCTCGTTCTTCGTTATAAGTTTTTATTTTCCCTTCTAAAAACATAAATTACTCTTTTCACGTTAATTTTTGATTATTGTACAAAAAAAGAGGCGAAAATGCCTCTTTTCTGTGCATGAAAACATTTAAAACTAACGCTTTAAGTTTGATAACAATGCAGACGTAATCGACGTATTCGCAGCAACCGCTTTGGCTTTTTTTGCTTTTTTGGATTTATCTTCTACAGGTTCAATATTAATGGCTTTATAACGATCACCATTTTGAACCACATTAAATTTAACGCGATCATTGCGCTTTGGCTCGCCTTCAGCCGCAGGAAAATCCGAGATATGGAAAAACACTTCACCTTCAGGTGCGGCAATAAATCCATAGCCTTTTTCGGCATTATATTGTTTGATTTTCCCTTGATATTGTTCAGATTTCATGGCTTAACCTTTTACGAGCTGCACTTTATATGAGTATATAAAAAAGAGGCAGTTAATGCCTCTTTTTCACCGACATTCGGCTTAATCTTTTTGCACTGAACCAAAAATTTTATCGCCTGCATCACCCAAGCCAGGCACAATATAACCATCTTGGTTTAAACCTTCATCTACCGATGCAGTAAAGATCACCACATCTGGATGCGCGGCTTCTACACGTTGAATGCCTTCTGGCGCTGCAACCAAAACCATCACACGAATGTCTTTACAACCACTGGCTTTGAGCAAATCAATCGCTGCCACTAAAGATGAACCTGTGGCAAGCATAGGGTCAATAATCATCGCAATACGGTTTTGTACATCTGGTACTAATTTTTTGTAGTACGTACGCGCTTCTAAAGTTTCTTCATCACGTTCCAAGCCAAGTACAGACACTTTGGCACTTGGAATCAAGTTTAAGAAACCATCTAACATGCCAATACCTGCACGTAAAATAGGCACAACCGTAATTTTTTTACCCGCAATACGGTCTACAGTGACTGCACCATTCCAACCCGCAATTTCGTGCTCGACCATAGGCAAATCTTTGGTCGCTTCATAAGTCAGCAACATGGTGACTTCTTGTGCCAATTCACGGAAGTTTTTGGTGCTGATATCAGCACGACGTAATAGCCCTAATTTATGACGAATAAGCGGATGTCGGATTTCATGAATAGCCACGGGAGAACACCTAAAAGGAAAGAAAAGCAAATATCATTTTATTATATGCTGTTTTTATTGTGTATATAAACCAAAAAGCCCTCAATTTATGAAGGCTTTTTGACTGAAAGTTAAACTTCTTTCAAATTATTGCTGTGACAGCATGAAATGGATTGGTGACAAAATTTCAGCTTCAAGTGCAATTTTGATAATTGGGTCTGGATAAACACCAATCACCAATACCGCTAAAGCTGCAGCCAATACCATAATACCGCCCACTTTTTGACCCCAATGATCAACAGCGTCCATTTTTGGTTCATCTGGCGGTGTCATATACATCACCACCATAACGCGCAAGTAGTAGTACAAACCAATACCTGAACCTACGATGATCATCGCAGCTAAGAACCAGTGCTGAGTCGTGACCGCAGCCATCACTACCAAGAACTTACCAATGAAGCCTGCAGTGAGTGGAATACCCGCAAGAGAAAGCATCATCACGGTTAATACAGCAGTCAATACTGGACGACGCCAGAACAAACCACGGTAGTCAGCCAAACTTTCAGCTTCTGCTACGTTGTTGTATGGGCTAGACATTAATGCCACTGCACCAAACGCGCCAATAGTCGTCAAGACATAGGTAATCACATAAACGCTGACATTACCCAAGCTTGCATAAGTCATGCTGATCAAACCAATCAACAAATAACCAAAGTGTGCAATTGATGAGTAAGCCAAAATACGTTTCAAGTTCACTTGACGTACAGCAAGGAAGTTACCCACCAAAATTGAAAGCACGGCAATAATGGTCATGATAGTTACAATCGAGTCGATCAGGATTGCCCCTGAACCCAAAATGTAACGCACGAACAAACCAATGGTTGCTACTTTCGCTGCAGTCGCAAGGAAGGTTGCGATTGGTGCAGGCGCACCGTCATAAACGTCTGGTGTCCATTTGTGGAATGGCGCCAAAGACAGTTTAAATGCCACAGCAAAGACAATTAAGCCTAAACCTAAAATTACCAAAGGTTGCTGGATGTTTTGCATTAATGCTTGAACAGAGTCATAGAACGACAATGAACCTGTGTACGCATAAATGTACGCCATACCCATAAGCAACATTGCTGATGCAGTTGCAGACAATACTAAGTACTTCACACCCGCTTCTAAAGATTTAGAACGCTGGTGGGTATATGCCAATAAGCCATAAACAGGAATTGACATTAACTCAAGGCTAATGAAGAACGATGCATAGTGCGAACTTGACACCATCAACATAGCGCCCGCCACTGAACACAACATTAAGATATAGAGTTCTTCGCGGTTGTCTTTATACGTTTCAATATACGCATGTGACAAAGTAGAACATGCCAATGCAGCGATCAGAATCACCAGTTGATATAACAAGGTGAACGGATCAATCATAAACATGCCCATCACGCTGGCAGGAGCAAAATTCCCGCCAAACATCATGAGTAAAAGGTAAGCAGCAGCGAGGTTCAAGCCCACCACTGATGCTGTAGCAATTAAGTTATGGTTACGCTTAATTGCAGTAAGGATCATCACGATAATCGCAGTTAAAGCCACGATCATCACAGGAGCTAAAGGCATAAGCTCAGAAAATGACATTGTGAAGTTCATGGCTTATTGGATCTCCACATTTTCGAGTTGAGCTGTTACTTCTTGCGTAACTTCAACTACTTCTTGAACTGGGATGTAGCTATTTGCTAACCACGCCATACTTGAATTTGAAATATCAAGGAAGGTTTGTGGATACAGACCAAGCCATACTAGACCCAGCGCACAAATTGAAAGAATCACAACTTCACGTGCATTTAAATCTTTTAACGGATTTGCATAGTGCTGTTTTTGCTCTTCATTTGGTACACCAAACAAAGCTTTGTGAATCAGGATTAAACCGTAAACACCTGCAAAAACTAAGCTGATTGCCGCAATAATTGTGAAGGCTGGGAACTGTTCAAATGAACCCATCAAAATCAGGAATTCACCAATAAAGTTACCTAAACCAGGAATACCGACTAACGCAGCCACAAAGAACATCAGGAAGAATGAAAGGTATTGGAATTGACCACGAATACCGCCCATTAAACGCATGTCACGTGTATGTACGCGCTCGTAAATTTGACCACACATAATGAACAATGCAGCAGATGACAAGCCATGTGCCAACATCATGATCATTAAGCCTTGGTAAGTCAGGATATTACCTGCATAAATTGCAAGTAATACGAAGCCCATGTGCGAAATTGAGGTATAGGCAAGTAAACGCTTCATATCGGTTTGCTGGAAAGCACACCACGCGCCGTAGAACACACCAATTAAACCCAAAATAATGGCGATGTCTGCAAACTGAGCAGAAGCCGCTGGGAAGAATGGAATCACGAAACGTAATAAACCGTATGCCGCAGTTTTAATCAAAATACCTGCAAGGTCGACAGAACCCGCTGTAGGCGCTTGTGCGTGTGCATCTGGTAACCAACCGTGTAATGGGAAAACTGGAAGTTTTACCGCAAAACCGATGAATAAACAGATCATGAAGGCATAAGCGACTGCTGGTAATTGTGCGTCAAGTGTATTCGCTACAGCCAATAAATAGTTGTAGTTGAATGAAATAGTACCTGACATCATGTATCCATAGATCACTAGACCTAAGATACCAATCAACATGATTAAACCAGCAACTTGCGTGTAGATAAAGAATTTGGTTGCAGCGTAAACACGTGAACGACCATTTGAACCTTTATGACCCCATAACGCAATCAGGAAGTAGATTGGTACAAGCATCATCTCCCAGAAGAAGAAGAACAGGAACAAGTCAATCGCAAGGAATACGCCAATTACCCCACCCAAAGACCATAAAAGGTTAAGGTGGAAGAAACCGACGTTCTTTTGAATCTCACCAAATGAACAGCCTACCGCTAAAATACCCAGTAATGCAGTTAAACCCACCATGAGTAAAGATAAGCCATCCACCGCTAAGTGAATGTTGATGCCTAGGGTTTGAATCCAAGGCAGCATAAATTCAGCCGACCAAGTCGGAACTTGAGCGCCTAATTCATAGTTATAGCTAGCACCTTGCCACAATGCGACAGTTAAGCCCAAAGTAACAAGCATGCCCACTAAAGCAATGTAACGCGGTAATTTATCGTCGAGTTTATCGACCAACCAGCAAATAAAACCTGCAATGAACGGAACAAGGATCAGCGCGGGTAGAATTAAATTGTTTGGAGTATCCATCTTATTTCCCCACGACCTGAATCACGATCAAGATCATTAGTAAGACCACTACACCAAGTGCCATACTTGATGCGTACTCACGCAATGAACCTGTTTGACGTGAACTTGTGAAGCTATGACCACCTTTCACCAGTGCAGGCAGTACCAACCACATACCATCAACTGGATCACGACCTAATAGTTTGGCAATCAGCAAGAATGGTTTTACAAATACGATGTCATACAACGCATCGAAACCAAGTGCATTACGGCAAATGTTGGCAAGACCCGCACCCAATGAAGTTTGCGCGAAACCTTTTACAGCGTTGTAAGCAAAGGCAAATAACACCACGCCTACAGCTAAACCAGCCAAAGCCACACCAATTGCAACATACTCTGCACCATGTGCATCTGCTTCTAATGCTTCAGGAATCACAAATGCTGGGATTTTTGCAGCATCAAGAATGCTCATCACTGGTGCTTTTAATACAATCGCTAAACCAGTTGAAAGTACTGCAAGCACTGCCAATGGGAACCAGTAAGTTGCGCCTTTGATCTCGTGATACGGTGTGTTTTCTTTACCAAAGAATACAACCCAAATTAAGCGGAATGTATAAATTGACGTTAAGAATGCACCTGCTACACCCACCCAATATAAGGTGTTATATAGCGGAATACCTGCGATATGACTTTGCGTCCAAACTGCTGCCAAAATAGCGTCTTTTGAGAAGAAACCAATGGTCAAGAATGGAATCGCTGCCAATGCACCGCCACCAATTGCGAAACATGCAAATAGGAATTTGTTCTTGTAGAACAAGCCGCCCATTTTGAAAATGTTTTGTTCGTGATGGTAAGCCAAAATCACAGCACCAGAAGACAAGAATAATAATGCCTTGAAGAATGCGTGAGTTAGCATGTGGAATAGACCTGCCTGATACGCTTCAGCACCTACCGCCATAAACATATAACCGAGCTGACTCATAGTTGAGTAAGCCAAAATACGTTTGATGTCGGTTTGAACCAATGCAGCAAAACCAGCAACTAGTAAGGTCACCGCACCTGTAATAGAAATGAACAACATCACTTCTGGTGCTAGTTCAAATACGCTGAACATACGACAGCATAAGTAAACACCTGCAGTTACCATGGTTGCAGCGTGGATCAATGCAGATACAGGTGTTGGACCTGCCATCGCGTCAGCTAACCAAGTTTGCAATGGAATTTGTGCAGATTTACCCGCAGCACCTAAGAACAACATTAACGCTGTCCAAATGGTGATAGATGAGCTTTGAGTCATCACATTGGCTGCATTTTCTACGATGTATTGTGTATTCAAGGTACCGAATTGTTGATACAACAAGAACAATGCTATCAATAAGAAAACGTCACCCACACGTGTTACGGTAAATGCTTTGATTGCTGCAAAACCATTTGCAGGGTTTTGGTAGTAATAACCAATCAGCAAGTAAGAGCACAGACCTACACCTTCCCAACCTAAGAACAATAACGCTAAGTTATCGCCTAAAACCAACAGCAACATGCTCGCAACGAACAAGTTGAAGTAAGAGAAGAAACGTGCAAAGTCTTCTTCACCACGCATATACCATGATGCAAAGATGTGAATTAAGAAACCCACGCCTGTAATCATGCCCAGCATGAGCAAAGATAAACCGTCTAAGTGCAAGCTAAACGCAGGTGCAAAACCACCCACATTGAACCAAGTCCATAAATGTTGAGTCGTTGCAACCGAACCGTTGTTCACAAAGTCCATGCCTGCAATTAGCGCAAATAATGCAGACAGACCCACTGAACCTACGCCAATAATCGCAGCAACTTTTTCAGGTAAGTTGTTACGCCCTGCCGCTAAAAGGATAAAACCAATGAGCGGAAACAATACTGTTAGATATAAATAACTCATCCGCGCATCTCACTAGCAGCATCCACATCCAAATGATGGAAGCGATGATAGAACTGAAGGACGATCGCAAGACCGATACACGCCTCTGCCGCAGCAAGTGTCAAGATCAAGATAAACATGATCTGACCATCTGGTTGTACCCATGCACTACCAGCCAAGACAAACGCCAATGCCGCAGCGTTCATCATGATTTCAAGGCCCATTAAAATAAATAGTAGGTTGCGTCGCACCATCACACCGTAAAAACCGAGTGCAAAAAGAATGGTCGCGACAATCAAACCATGTTCTAAAGGGATGTTGCCCATTATTCTTTTTCCTCTTCTGCACTTGGTTCACGTTTACCGATGTGGAAGCCTGCAACCAAAGCTGCAAGTAATAACATTGCGGCAACTTCAACCAACAATAAGTACTGAGTAAAGAGTGCTTGACCCACTGCTTTTGGACCCACCATTTCGGTGCCCATAAGCGCGCTTGGTGCAGTGTAGTCTGAGCTTAATGACCACACTAAAACCAAACCAATTAGGAAGCTCATCAAAGCTGGGTATGCCCAAGTTGATGAAGTCAACCATTTACGCTCTTGCTCAACAGTTTGCTGACCAAGGTTGAGCATCATCACCACGAATACGAACAAGACCATGATCGCACCCGCATAAACAATGATTTCCAAGGCACCAGCAAATGGTGCACCCACGATCATGAACATGCCTGCAACCGCAAGTAATGACACGATCAAGCTTAATAAAGCATGTACTGGGTTCGCGTTAGTCACTACACGAACCGTAGAAACAATGGCCACGAGTGCCATCAAGTAAAACGGCCACATCATGGTAATAGACTCCGTACATCAATAGGTGCGCTTTCACGTTGCGCTTGACCTTTGTCTTTACCTGTAACAGCCATACCCGTTACACGGTAGAAGTTGTAGTCAGGATATTTACCAGGACCTGAAATGAGTAAGTGTTCTTTCTCATACACCAAGTCTTGACGCACATATTCACCTAACTCGAAGTCAGGTGTTAACTGAATTGCAGTCGTTGGGCATGCTTCTTCACACATACCGCAGAAAATACAGCGTGAGAAGTTGATACGGAAAAACTCTGGGTACCAACGACCATCTTCCTGTTCTGCTTTTTGCAGTGAAATACAACCAACTGGACAAGCAACTGCACAGAGGTTACATGCTACACAACGCTCTTCGCCATCTGGATCGCGTGTTAACACAATACGACCACGGAAGCGTGGAGGTACAATTTCTTCGGCTGGTACTTCCGGATACAAAATGGTGTCACGTTTACGTGTCACGTGCGAGAAAACCATCCACAGTGAACGTACAATTGACCCAAACCCAGCTAGAAACTTAAACATATTGTTCTCCCTGCTGTCTTAGGCCGAATGATTCATAAGAATCACAGCACCAGTTACCAAAAGGTTAACAAGCGCCAATGGCAAGCAAATTTTCCAACCAAAGTTCATCACTTGGTCATAACGCGGACGCATTAAAGAACCACGAGCCAAGACAAACATCATCACAAAGAATGCTGTTTTGATAATGAACCAGAAAGCTGCTGGAATGAATGGAATTTCAAGGTTAAACGGCGCTAGCCATCCACCGAAGAATAGAGTCACGATAAGCGCAGAGATCAGTACCACGTTGACATATTCTGCAACGAAGAACATCCCCCACTTCATACCGCCATATTCGACGTGATAACCTTCAGCCAATTCTTGTTCTGCTTCTGGTTGGTCAAATGGGTGACGGTGAGTTACCGCAACGCCTGCAACCACGAAAATCAAGAAACCTAAGAATTGTGGAATCACAAACCAAACATCACGTTGCGCTTCAACAATTTCACGCATGTTGAATGAGCCTGCAATAGCAACCACACCCATGAGTGAAATACCCAAGAACACTTCATAAGAAATGGTTTGAGCGGCTGAACGTAAACCACCAAGCAATGCGTATTTGTTATTTGATGACCAACCACCAAATAACACCGCATACACTGCGATACCTGCCATTGCCATAAAGAACAACAGGCCAATGCTCATGTCTGCCACACCTAAATAAGGTGATACAGGAATAACCATGAACGACAGTACCGCAGTTGCCATTGCAACTGCTGGTGCCATACGGAACGTAAGTTTGTCGGCAAATTTTGGTGTCCAGTCTTCTTTGAACATGATTTTCAGCATGTCGGCAACAATCTGGAACATACCGCCTGGACCTACACGGTTCGGACCATAACGGTCTTGCCATAAGCCCAGTAAACGACGCTCAATAAAAGACATGAGTGCAGCAATCAATACCACAACCAGTAAGATGACAATCGCTTGAATGACTGAATAGGCAATTGGCCAGTTCTCAGCCCACAGCGGCGTCTGACGGATTAATTCTTGTTGCATGAATTACACTCCTACCGCGACTGAAACAGGCTCTGCAAGAGATACCGTTGGTGCAAGACCAATTGGGTAGCCAATATAACCTGTAGGTAAATATTCAATCACTTGTACTGGCAACACGATAGATGTTTCGCCTGCTTGTACAGTAATTGTTTGACCATCTTGTAGATTCAAACGCTGCGCATCCTGCGTACCTACAGCAAATACTGCTTCAGGAATACGTGATTCCATTGCAGGAGTTTTCACCGTAAATTCCCCCGATGCAAAAATGTGATGCATTGGAATTAAACGGAAGCTGTCTGGATTTGCAAGTACTGGTGCAGGTGCAACATAGCTACGTGCAGGACGTTTCGCCAAACGGTCGAATAAACGAATACCTGCGTCACCACCTTTTAAGTGACCACCCACGTTGTCTTGGAATTTGTTCCAAGCTTGTGGCGAGTTCCAACCTGCAGACCAAGCAAATGGTACAAGTGCCGCTGGCGTTTGATTACCCACATAACCTTCCATAGAGAATGTTAATGCTGAATCTACATCGACAGGTTGTTTTGGTTCGTGAATGGATAACGGTGCACGCATAGCGGTACGACCTGAGTAACGACGTGGTTCACGCGCAACTTTTAAGCCATGTACACGGAAACCTGCATCTGGTGCAACATCTTGAATTGCTTCAAGTGCTGGAACATTCTTCACTACAGATTCAATCACGTCATCTAAAACAGTCCAAGCAATTGCTTTGCCTTTTAAGCCTGTTTCAAGTGCGTGTAACCAGCGCCAAGATTCTTTAATCGCCAATTCAGGTTTGTAGTAGCTTGGGTCATAAACTTGGAAGAAGCGTTGTGCACGACCTTCCTGACTCACCACCGTACCATCACCTTCCGCGAAGCTTGCTGCAGAAAGTACGATATTGGCTTTTTGCACAGTTGCGGTTTCAGCATGATCTAGCACGATGACATCTTGTGCTTTCGCTAAAGCTGCATCGACTTGTACTGCAGGTAAACGACGATATAAGTCATTTTCAACCACAATCACAGCATCGTAATCTTGCGCAAATGCTTGCTCTAAGCTTTGACCACCAAAAATAGCCAAGCCCATTGAGTTCACTTCTGGCACAGTTAAGCTTAAACCTGCGTTTTCACCCAAGTTTTGTGCCACTTGTGCAGCCGCTTCCATAATGGCAGCGTCTAGTAAGCTTGTACCTGAAATCACCAATGGTTTTTTCGCAGCTTTTAACGTGTCAGCAATGGTTTGTGCAAATGCTTTCGCATCGTCATCTAAACCTGTGATCACGTCACCTGCAACCGCAGCAGCAATGGCAAAACCTAAACGTGCGATATCATTTGGAGAAGCAACCACTTCACCTGTTGCGACATCAGCTAAACGAGTTTGCGTTGCAGCCAAAATGTAAATTGGTGATTTTGCATCTTGCGCAATACGTTGCACAGGTTCAGCCAACCAATCTGGCGTACGACGCTCTGCCGCCATTTCTTTGGCTTTGTTTTTCGCCGCTTGACGAACAGACAACGCCATACGTGGTGCAGTTTGGGTTAAATCTTCACCCAAAATTAACACAGCATCGTAGTCTTCAATTTCACGCATACCCGGGTTGTAAATCCCTTCGGTTTGCATGATTGAAGCTGCAAGTTCAACCAAGTTTTGCTCTTTTTGCGATAAACCTGTTGAGTAGTTGTCTTGGCCAACCAACTCACGCAAAGCAAAGTTTGATTCAAGCGATGCACGCGGTGAACCAATACCCAAAACTTTTTTGCCTTGAACTTTGGCAATAATCGTATCAAGTGCAGCATCTACAGAAACGGTTTCTACGCTCGCACCGTTACGGAACTGAGGCTGACGTGGACGATCTTCACGGTTCACATAACCTGTACCGAATCGACCTTTATCGCATAGGAAGTATTGGTTGACTTCACCGTTAAAGCGGTTTTCTACACGACGCAATTCGCCATAACGCTCACCCGGAGAGATGTTACAACCTGAAGAACAGCCTTGGCATACGCTAGGCGCATACTGCATGTCCCACTTACGGTTATAACGCGCAGAGTGAGTTTTGTCGGTGAATACACCTGTTGGACAGACTTCAGTCAAGTTACCTGAGAATTCAGATTCCAAAGTACCCGATTCAGGACGACCAAAGTAAACACGTGATGCGTTGGCATAGACACCAAAGTCTGTACCGCCTGCATAGTCTTTGTAGTAACGCACGCAACGATAACACGCGATACAACGGTTCATTTCATGCGCGATGAACGAACCAAGCTCTTGGTTATAGTGAGTACGTTTAGTAAAGCGGTAACGACGACGATCGTGCTGTGTCATTACAGTCATATCTTGTAAATGACAGTGACCACCTTCTTCACAGACTGGACAGTCGTGTGGGTGGTTGGTCATCAAGAACTCTACAATTGAAGCACGGAACTCAGTTGCTTCCTTGTCTTCAATCGAGATATAGGTATTGTCAGCAGCAGGTGTCATACATGACATCACCAAGCGACCACGAGTATCTTCAGGGTTCGCATATTGGGTCACGGCACATTGACGGCAAGAACCGACAGAACCTAAGGATGGATGCCAACAAAAGTACGGAATGTCGATCCCAAGGCTCAAACATGCTTGCAGCAAGTTTTCCGAGCCATTGACTTCGTACGATTTTCCATCGACATGAATTGTAGCCATAGTCGAATTCCTTAAGCTTGTTCTACGTTGCTAGCTTGAGCAGCAGGACGGCTATTTGCCACTTTTGCTTCAAACTCGCCACGGAAATATTTGAGTGCGCCCATTAATGGCTCCATCGCACCTGGTGCGTGAGCACAGAAGGTCTTACCAATCCACAATTTTTTGGTGAGTTCTTGAAGATGTTGAATGTCTTCTTCTTTCCCTTCGCCATTTTCAATTGCTTTGAGTGCTTTTACAGCCCACGGTAAACCATCACGACATGGGGTACAGAAACCACATGATTCGCGCGCAAAGAATTCTTCTAAGTTACGGGTTGCAGAAACCATACACTGGGTTTCATCGACCACCATAAGCAAACACGTGCCTAAACGTGAACCTGCCTTCATGATGCTTTCTGCATCCATAGGCAAGTCAATGTGTTCTGCTGCCAAGAAGTCGGTAGATGCACCACCCGGTAACCATGCTTTTAGCTTCAAGCCATCACGCATGCCACCCGCATAGTCTTCAATTACTTCACGTGCAGTCGTACCAAATGGAAGCTCCCATAGACCTGGGAATTTCACCTTACCAGAAGCACCGTAAATTTTTGTGCCAGGGTCTTTCGATTTACCTGCAGATAAACCGATATACCACTCTGCACCACGTAACATGATTGCAGGTAAGTTGTTATAGGTTTCTACGTTGTTGACAATCGTTGGACGACCCCATGCCCCTGCAACTTGCGGGAATGGTGGTTTAGTACGAGGGTTTGCACGACGACCTTCAAGCGAGTTAATCAATGCAGTTTCTTCACCACATATATAACGACCTGCGCCTGTGTGCACGTATAACTCAAAGCCCCAACCTGTACCTAAAATGTTTTCGCCCAAATAACCTTTGGCACGAATTTGCTCAATTGCTTCATTTAAGTACTGTGCAGCTTCGATGTATTCGCCACGAATAAAGATATAACCGTGTGTAGCTTCAAGCGTATAAGCTGCAATCAACATACCTTCAATCAGTTGGTGAGGAAGTTTTTCCATCAACAAACGGTCTTTGAAAGTACCCGGCTCCATCTCATCGGCATTACAAATCAGGTAACGTGGACCTGAATTGTCGTTTGGCGCCATCAGTGACCATTTGATCCCTGCTGGGAAGCCTGCACCACCACGACCTTTTACTGTCGCAGCTTTAATGACTTCAAGCACATCTTTAGGCGGCATAGAAATCGCTTTCTTAAAGCCCGCATAACCTTCTAGCGCTTCGTAATCATCTGCATTACGCACGTGCTCTTGCTTGCTTAAACGCCAAGTTAATGGATGCGTTTCTGGGTTACCGTCACCATAAATTGGTCTTGGTTCGGTATTCATACATACTTCTCCAATAACTGTTGCACCGATGTCACCTCAACTAAACCGTGAGTATCTTCATCAATCATCAAGGTTGGTCCCTTGTCGCAATTTCCTAAACAGCAAATTGGCAATAACGTGAAACGACCATCTGCAGTCGTTTGACCAAACTGAATGCCTAATTCACGCTGGAATGCTTCTGCCAGTGTTTCTGCACCCATCAAGAAGCATGCAATTGAGTCACACAATAAAATCACGTGACGACCTACAGGCTGGCGATAAATACGGTTATAGAATGTTGCAACACCTTCTAAATCAGCAACGCTGATGGTGAGAAGTTGTGCAATTGCATTTAACTGCGCGTCATCTACCCAGCCATTACGGCGCTGTACACACTTCAAGGCATCTAAAGATGCTGCACGTGGGTACGGATAATGACCAATGTGATGTTCAATTTCATGGATTTCTTCCGCAGTTAAAATCCCTTCAACATTCACACGTGGCTTTTTATCAGTCAAAATCATCATAATGCGTTTACCCCTTAGCGATCCACGTCTGCCATTACGACGTCAATGGTCGCTAAATAAATGATTAAGTCAGATACCAGACTGCCGTTAATCACAGAAGGCATTTGCTGTAAATGCGTGAAAGTTGGTGTACGAATACGGGTACGGTAACTCATCGTTGACTTATCTGAAGTCAAGTAGTAGTTAGATGCACCTTTCACCACTTCTGCCATTACAGATGCTTCACCAGCAGGCATTACAGGACCCCAAGACACGCTTAAGAAGTGCGTAATCAAGGTTTCAATATCTTGTAATGTCTTGTCTTTTGGTGGTGGAACAGCCAATGGATGATCCGCTTTATATGGACCAGAAGGCATGTTATCTAGACATTGTTTGATGATTTTCAATGACTCTTCAATTTCACGGAAGTGAACCAATACACGTGCGTAAGCATCGCCTTCGTACTCTACTGGCACGTCAAAGTCATAGTTTTCATAACCACTGTATGGACGGTATTTACGCACGTCAAAGTCGATACCTGTTGCACGTAAACCAGTACCTGTCACACCCCAAGCCAAGGCAGATTTCGCATCATACTGCGCTACGCCTTGCGTACGACCCATGAATACCGAGTTGCGTAATGCCGCAGTGTAGTATTCGTTCATACGTTTTGGCATCCACTCTAAGATTTCACGAATCAGGTGTTGCCAATTGTTTGGTAAGTCGTGTGCGGTACCACCGATACGGAACCATGCTGGGTGCATACGGTAACCGGTAATAGCTTCAATCGCATCGTAGATTTTTTGACGGTCTGCGAACATATAGAATACAGGGGTCATACCGCCCGCATCCTGAATTGCAGTACCAATGAACAATAAGTGGTTATTGATACGGAACAATTCCGACATCATGACACGGATACATTGTGCGCGGTCTGGCACAGTAATGCCTGCCAGTTGTTCCACACCCATGACATACGGCATGTTTTGCGCACAACCACCCAAGTAGTCCACACGGTCTGTATAAGGAATGAATGAATGCCAAGTTTGACGCTCAGCCATCTTTTCCACACCACGGTGGTGATAGCCGATATCTGGCACACAGTCTTTCACTTCTTCACCATCCAACTGCAAAATTACACGGAACGCACCGTGCGCAGATGGGTGGTTAGGACCCAAGTTCAGGAACATGAAGTCTTCGTCTTTATTACCGCGCTTTAAGCCCCAATCTTCAGGCACAAAGCGAAGGTGTTCTTGCTCGAAGTCTTGTTTGGCTTGGTTCTGCATATACGGTGTATATTCCGTTGCACGTGCAGAATACTCTTTGCGTAACGGATGACCTTCCCAATATGTTGGCAACAAGATACGACGAAGCATTGGATGCCCTTCGAAGTTGATACCAAACATATCGTAAGCTTCACGCTCGTACCAGTTGGCATTTGGCCAAATGTTGGTTGCTGTTGGAATGTTGAGATCACTCTCATTCAACGCAACTTTAATACGAATGTCCGTGTTACGCTCAAGCGATAACAAGTGATAGAACACAGTAAAGTCAGACGCAGGTAGACCATCGCGGTGAGTACGCAAACGCTCATCTACCGCAGACAAGTCGAACAACATCACGTATGGACGTGACACTGTACGCAAGAACATTAAAACTTCTTGTACACGTGCGCGCTCAACCCAGACTGTTGGAAAATCTTCAAAAGTCGTTTGCACGTAGAAGTTCTCACCAAATTTGGTTTTGAGCTCTTCTACAATTGCAAATGCTGGGCGTGAATCAACTGCAGTTGATTCTGGCATAGCAATGTCAGTTTCAGCCATTGGCTTGGCTTCCTATTTAATACAAATTCAGTCAACCTAAACGACAACTACACCCGTCGGGTGCATCAATATTTGTACGTTTAAATTATTTAATTTCATCCATAGAGCGTAAGTTTTTCACCGCAATACGCTGCGCATTCTTACGGTCACGTTCTGGCATCATCTTCGGCTTATATACTGGCTTAAGATCATCACCAATCACCGCAGACAACGGACGACGCTCTAATTGAATTTGGTCTTGTAATAACATCAATGCTTGGATTAATGCTTCAGGACGTGGTGGGCAACCCGGAATGTACACATCCACAGGAATGATTTTATCCACACCTTGCACAACTGAATAAATGTCGTACATACCACCTGAGTTTGCACATGCGCCCATTGAGATTACCCACTTAGGCTCAAGCATTTGCTCGTACAAACGTTGAATTACAGGTGCCATTTTCACAAAACACGTACCTGCAACAATCATCAAGTCTGCCTGACGCGGTGAAGCACGAATAACTTCTGCACCAAAACGTGACAAGTCATGCACACCTGTTAAGGTAGTTGCATACTCTACGTAGCAGCACGATGTACCAAAGTTAAACGGCCAAACTGAGTTCTTACGTCCCCAGTTTACTGCTGTATGTGCCAAGTCCTCTAAACGAGTCATGAACACATTTTTATTCACTTCTTCTTCAAGCGGATCGGTTACGATCTGACGCTCTTGAAGTGGATATTGATCAGCATCGGGATTCGCACGGGTTAAGGTATATTTCATCCCGAGTTACTCCTTGTCAGATGAGGTAGTCGCAGATTTTTTTACACGACCAGAGGATTGAGCTGGAATTTGACCGGTAGGGTCCGTTACCAATTCTTCAATTGAGTTAAAGCGTGTGATTTCTGCAAGATCCATATTTGGCGAACCAATTTTAGGTTTAATCCCTGCTGCTTTACGCTTATCAGATGGAGCCCAGTTCAGCGCACCAGTTGATAATTCATAAATTAAGCCAACGAGTAAAACTAAAATAAATACAGCAGCCGTTGCAAAGCCCACCCAACCTACTTCACGAACAGAAGCTGCCCATGCGTATAGATAAAGTGCTTCTAAGTCGAAAACAACGAAGAAAATTGCAACCAAATAGAACTTTGCAGATAAGCGGATACGTGCTCCACCAGCACCTACAACACCCGACTCAAACTGCTCTTGCTTCGCACGCCCCCATGATTTACCCCCAAGGAGTAAAGGAACGGTCAGCATAAAGACGCATAAAAATGTAACGCCGATCACGAAGGCAATAATTGCCCATTCGTATGGAGTAATGGCACTCATGCGGGGATAACTCCTGGCAGGCCTATTTATTAACAAAGAATGTATGTATTGGCCTTCAAATACACCAAACACAAAATTAATCACGCCAATTGTACCTGATTTATGATTTCACTTGCTAGTTCATAAGTCTTAGTCTTTCGGATGATTTTTTATTCAAATACTTGATATTTTAGAATTCCACTACTCCGTAGGGCTCTTAATCGCTTTAACAAATAGATAAGTCAGTTGTGATTATTTTTTCCAAAACACCAATTGAGCGGTTCGTTGCAAAGTTTTTAAATTTATAGAGAGATCATCGCAACTTCAGGTTTCAGCTTAGTTTAAGCCGCACAAAATTTTGTGTAGTTTTTGCAACTTAGACCCTGAGTTTCTTTAATTTTTCACCCAGAGTGTGCTATTCCTAGTAAGCATTAAAAATTTGAATAATAAGGAGTAAACACATGAGCTTAGACTATACCCACAAACCAAATTACTTTATGTTTGCGCAATTATTTATTCGTCATTTGCAAAATTATTTTGAAAAACATCCTGACGCACAAAATGCAATTTTTGACCTGCGTGATATTTACGAGTTATTTCGCCAAGACAAAGCATCTGCCACCATTAATTTAGACGGCATTATGAATATTACAGATGAATACCGCCTTGAAACCTTACAAGGCGATCAAAAATTAATTAGCCGTTATGCGATTGATCCACAAAATAATTCTTTGTTGGTAGATTTTAACCGCGAGGCTTTAGACAGCTTAAAACAAGGCAAAGCAATTTTACCACCTGATGCAACGCTACAAGAATAAAGCCGTATAGAATCTGCATTAAAGTGTGTTGCTTAAAACAGCCAACACTTTCATAAAGCACAAAAAAGCGAGCATCTGCTCGCTTTTGAGTATTGAGAGCCACAAGCCCTCCATCTAGAATAATTTAGCTTTTACGTGACAATAAAAACTCTGAAATCTGCTGTAACTCTAAGACGGTATCAGTTTTAAAATATGCCAATGCAGCAAAGGCTTGATCGTGCAATTCTTGTGCATAAGCCTGTGCTTTTTCCAAGCCCATGAGTGCAGGATAGGTCGACTTTTCAACTTGTTCATCTTTCCCCGCAGTTTTACCTAACACTTCAGTATCCGAAATAATATCTAAAATATCGTCTTGTACCTGAAAGGCTAAACCAATCGCCTGCGCATATTCACGCAATTGTGGAATCGCTTTATCTCGCCCATCAAACACGGTCACAGCTGCCATCATCACCGCTGCAGAAATTAAAGCCCCTGTTTTATTGCGGTGGATATTCTCCAAAGTCGCCTGATCAACCTGTTTACCTTCAGACTGCAAATCTAAAACCTGTCCACAGACCATTTTTGAAGAAGCAGTGGCTAAAATTTGCATCTGTTTGAGCACAATGCCTTGATCTACTGCAACAGCCTGATCAAACAAACGACTGCCTAAAATTTCAAATGCCATCGACTGTAAAATGTCGCCTGCCAACAATGCTGTATCTTCACCATACGCTGCATGGCACGTCGGTTGCCCACGACGCAACAAGTCATTGTCCATACACGGCAAGTCATCATGTGCCAATGAATAGCAATGAATCAGCTCAATCGCAACTGCAGCACGGCGTACCGCAGCAGAGTTTTGATTCGGTCTTAATGCTGCGGTGGCATAACACAAGGCAGGGCGAACACGTTTTCCACCCAACATGACGGCATGATGCACGGCAGACTTTAACGGTTCTGGCAATGCAAAAGCCTCTAAAGCGGTAAGCAAGTCTTGCTGAATACGTTGTTGGGCTGCGGTTAATGCATGCGCCTGTAAATCGTGAAGTGATGACACATTCGCCTCGAGTGGTTGGTTCATGTCTAATAAGCAGTAAGCTGCCTGTGTTGCAGCATTGTACCTGTAATTCAAAGTTTTTTAAGCCTTAACTGAACTGATATAACATTTCAGCCATAAGAAAGCCCCTATCGAAATAGAGGCTGTATTTAGTTAACTAGAGTCTATGACACTTCGTCTATCCTATCCTTCACTGCGCCTTGCACTGCAAACAAAACTTATTCTAATGTTTCCGCAGGTACACGCACCCAACCTTCCATTAATACACGTGCACTACGGCTCATCACAGCTTTTTTGACTTGCCATTGTCCATTTTCCTGCACGGCTTGCGCACCCACACGAAGCGTACCTGATGGATGTCCAAAACGTACAGCTTCACGCGCACCCCCACCTGCAGCCAAGTTGACCAATGTTCCCGGAATAGCTGCGGCTGTACCAATCGCGACTGCTGCTGTGCCCATCATGGCATGGTGTAATTTACCCATCGACAATGCACGTACCAATAAATCGGTATCTTCAGCCTGAATTTGTTTACCACTTGAAGATACATAACTTTTTGGCGCAGAAACAAAGGCAATTTTTGGCGTATGTTGGCGTTTTTCAGCTTCAGCAATTTCCTGAATCAAACCCATTTGTTTAGCACCATAAGCGCGAATGGTTTCAAAACGTGCCAAAGCTTGTGCATCGCCATTGATTGCATCTTGCAGTTCTGTGCCTGTATAACCAATTTCTTTTGCATTTAGGAAAATTGTTGGAATACCCGCATTAATAAAGGTCGCTTGAAATGTTCCTATATCTGGCACATGCAAAGTATCCACCACATTTCCAGTGGGGAACATTGCCCCACCTTCTTCGCCATCATCGGCAGGGTCTAAGAATTCAATTTGTACTTCTGCGGCAGGAAAAGTCACGCCATCCAACTCAAAATCACCCGTTTCTTGCACCTGACCATTTATCATTGGCACATGCGCGATTATGGTTTTTTCAATATTTTTTTGCCAAATGTGTACGGTACAAATGCCGTTTTGTGGAATTTTACTGGCATCAACCAAGCCATTGCTGATCGCAAATGCACCGACTGCAGCTGTTAAGTTACCGCAGTTGCCACTCCAATCGACAAATGGCTGATCAATCGAAACTTGCCCAAACAAATAATCGACATCGTGATCGGGTTGAGTGCTTTTGGCTAAAATTACGGTTTTACTGGTACTTGAGCTTGCACCGCCCATTCCATCAATTTGCTTGGCATAAGGGTCTGGACTGCCAATCACACGCAATAAAATTTGATCTCGAATTTTGCCTGGCAGCTGGGCTGCTGCAGGTAAATCATCAAGTTTAAAAAATACACCTTTACTGGTACCGCCACGCATATATGTTGCTGGAATTTTAACTTGTGGTGCAAAACGCATGAATTTTATTCCCTTGTTTTTTGATTGTTATGGCCATATAAAAAGACCCTTTTGCATCATAACGGTTTTTATTCAAAAGGTATCGCGGTCTTGACTTAAGTATAAAAAAACAACATTTGGTAAATTTCACCCTAACCAGTCATCTTGATTTATAAGGCAAAAATAAAATTAATATATTGATTCACTTATCTTTTATACAAATAAAAACCATAAAATATTTTAATATTTATCATAAATTTATTTCATTATTGCCTAGCTACTAGGCTAATGAAATTTGATCTATTACAATCTTGTCACTTTTTCCTTGTCGGGCTGAATACTTTGAACAACGAGTCTTCACAACTTCAGCGTGGCTTAAAGAACCGCCATATTCAATTGATTGCCATGGGTGGCGCAATTGGTACAGGCTTATTCTTAGGTTCCGCGCAGGTCATCCAATCTGCTGGCCCTTCTATTATTTTGGGTTACGCCATTGGTGGTCTTATTGCATTTTTAATTATGCGCCAATTGGGGGAAATGATTGTTCATGAGCCCGTTGCAGGATCATTCAGTCACTTTGCCTATAAATATGCAGGTAAATTCCCCGGCTTTTTAGCAGGTTGGAACTATTGGATTTTGTATATTTTGGTGGCAATGGCAGAACTCACCGCAGTTGCCAAATACATTAACTATTGGTGGCCGCATATTCCTGCTTGGACATCGGCACTGTTCTTTTTCATTGTGATTACCATTATTAACTTGGGCAATGTAAAGTTCTACGGTGAATCAGAGTTCTGGCTAGCAATCATTAAAGTCGCTGCTGTGGTTTCGATGATTGTGTTTGGTTTATATCTCTTACTTTCTGCAGATGCCAATTCAACCGCATCATTCAGCAACCTTTGGGCGCATGGGGGGTTCTTCCCGAATGGCTTTGAAGGTCTGTTCTTCATGCTTGCATTCCTCATGTTTGCCTTTGGCGGCATTGAGTTGATTGGTATGGCTGCCGCAGAAGCGCAAGATCCTGAAAAAACCATTCCTAAAGCCATTAACCAAGTGGTGTTCCGTATTCTAATTTTCTATATCGGTTCACTCACCATTCTATTGTCTTTAGTGCCTTGGAATCAGTTAGATTTAGGTGGTTTAGATAAAAGTCCATTCGTAATGATTTTTAGTCAAATGGGCATTGAATGGGCAGCGCACTTACTGAATTTCGTGATTTTGACTGCGGCACTTTCTGTGTATAACAGTGGGATGTATGCCAACAGCCGTATGCTGTTTGGTTTGGCCAAACAAGGTAACGCACCAAAAATTTTCCTAAAAGTGAATAAACAAGGTGTGCCAATTCCAGCAGTATTATTCTCTGCGGTATTAATTTTCGGCTGTGTATTGTTGAACTACTTTGTACCCGAAGAAGCTTTAAGCCACCTCATGTATATTGTTGTGGGTGCATTGGTTTTAAACTGGGCGATGATCAGTTTGACTCACCTTAAATTTACCAGCACACTGAAAAAATTAGCGATTCCAACTAAGTTCCCTGCGCTATGGTCACCATTTAGCAACTATTTGGTTTTAGCGTTTATTGCAGTGGTACTTTATATTATGTGGACACAAGGCTTTAAAGAATCAGTCATTATGATTCCTCTATGGGTGGTCTTGATGTACATTTTATTTAGAGTGCTTAATGCGAAAAAACCTTAATTTGCATAGTACGCATAGTACAGATTTCTAAAAATTAAAAAGTTATTGCTTCGGCAGTAACTTTTTGCTTTTAAGCCCCCCTTTTAATAGCCCATAAATAAAGTGCTGCACTTAAAATAATTTAAATTCCAACCCATTCTTTTCAGTTGATATTTCAACTTTTTTGTAGCAAAAGCTACATCATTTACATTCTAAATGATAAAAAGACTCTACATGAGAAGAGTTCTTAGTTATCATTTGAGCACAAAATTTGTCGTGTGAATAAACTATGAATGCGTACGCTGCTCAACCTGCCAATGTCTTGACGATCCAACAGCTCAGTAAAAAGTTTGGTTCGCGTTTTGCAGTGCAACAAGCAACATGGTCAGCGATGAGTGGACAAATTGTGTGTTTATTAGGTCATTCAGGCTGCGGCAAAACCACAATGCTACGTCTGATTGCAGGCTTGGAAACACCAAGCAGCGGCACAATCCAACTGGAACAAAATACCTTGTGGAGTGAGCAAGCACAGATTCCTACGGAAGCACGCAATATTGGTTTAGTGTTTCAGGATTATGCACTTTTCCCACATTTAAGTGTGTTAGACAATGTTATGTTTGGCTTAAAGAAATTTCCCAAAGCGCAGCGGGAAACCATTGCCAAACAAGCTTTAGCGCATGTTTCCATGTTGCATCATCAAGACAGCTATCCATATACACTTTCGGGCGGCGAACAACAACGCGTTGCCTTAGCACGTGCCTTAGCACCAGAACCGCAAGTTTTGTTGATGGATGAACCTTTTTCAAATTTGGATCATCGTCTGCGTGATCAAATTCGTCAAAATACCATTCAACTCCTCAAACAAACTGCAACGACTACGGTTATCGTGACACATGACCCAGAAGAAGCATTGCAAATTGCCGATCAAATTATTTTGATGCATCAAGGGCAAATTATTCAAATTGGTTCACCGAAACAACTTTATTTACAGCCGAAAACGTTGTTTGCTGCACGATATTTTTCTTCGTTGAATGAAATTCCAACGCGCATCAAGCAGCAAGAAATTCACACTGTATTTGGCAAGATTGATTTACCAGAACATGTAAACGCTCAAGATTCACTGGTCTGCTGCTTCCGCCCGCATCAATTGCGTGTCAGCCAAACACCAAGTGAAAATGCGTTGCCCGCAAGCGTTGTGTCATCAAGTTTTATGGGACATGCGCAACAACTGCGTCTAAAACTACGCGATCACGATCTCACTCTTTTGGCGCAAGTCAGTCATCTTCAAGATATTCAGCCCGCTGAACAAGTCTATGTTTCTGTCAATTTAAACAGCTGTTATTTCTTGGCGTCTGATGAACAATCACCCACTGCTTCATCTTCTACTCAAGCTGCTGTTCAGGTTTAAATTTTTAATTAGGAATACTGCATGAAACCACTGTCTAATTTATCATTGCTTGTTACAGGTTTACTTGCATTTGGTGCAAGTGTCGCACAAGCAGCGGAAGTCAATTTATACACCACGCGCGAACCTGTGCTGATTCAAACCTTATTAACCGAATTTACCCAAAAAACTGAGGTAAAAGTCAATACGGTTTTTATTAAAGATGGTTTATTGGAACGTGTAAAAGCAGAAGGTCGTCGTTCTCCTGCCGATGTGATGCTGACTGTAGATTTTGGCAATTTGGTTGATTTAGTAGAAAGTGGTTTAACCCAGCGCGTAAGTTCTAAAACCTTAAATAGCGCAATTCCTGCCAATTTACGAGCTGCCAATGGTCATTGGTATGCTTTGTCGATGCGTGCACGTGCAGTCTACGCCTCTAAAGACCGTACACCGCTTAATGCGATTACTTATGAAGATTTAGCCAATCCAAAATGGAAAAATAAAATCTGTATTCGCTCAGGCAACCATCCATATAACACTGCTTTAATTGCGGCTTATATTGCCCATCATGGTGAAAAACAAGCCGAAACTTGGTTGCGTGGTGTGAAAGCCAATTTAGCTCGCCCAGCCAGCGGTGGTGACCGTGATGTGGCACGTGATATTTTAGGTAAAATTTGTGATATTGGCGTTGCCAACACCTATTATGTCGGCACGATGCGTACAGGTGATGCGGAACAAAAGCGCTGGGGCAATGGGATTAATGTTGTGTTACCACGTTTTAAAAATGGTGGAACGCATGTAAACGTATCGGGTGCAGTGGTTTCTAAACATGCACCAAACCGTAAAGAAGCTGTACAACTGCTCGAGTTTTTAGCTTCTGATCACGCACAAGCCATCTACGCACAAAACGGCTTTGAATACCCTGTCAAACCTGGGGTAAAAATTGACCCGATTATCGCTAGTTTTGGCAAACTGAATATTGATTCAATTCGTTTAAGCGATATTGCACGTCACCGTAAAGCCGCCAACTTATTGGTCGATAAAGTCCAGTTTAACCGCTAAAATTTCCTGCTTTTGTCTTACAGTGCAGCGCTTTGCACTGTAAGATGCTCTGCTGCTCCCTCCCCCTTATTTAGTACCTCTATCGCAATGCTTAAAAATAAATTTAATTTTTTATTTTCGCTCAGTGGGTTATTGACACTACTCGCCTGTTTACCTGTGCTCGCTTTAATTTGGACAGCATTACAAGGCGATAGTGAAATTTGGGGACATCTGCTGCGTTATGTAATTCCACACACGTTGGCAGAAACAGGGATTTTATTGTTGGGTGTGGGGATTCTCACCATCCTGATTGGTACAGGCAGCGCATGGATTGTAACAGCGTATCAATTCCGAGGTCGTGCATTTTTAGATTGGGCCTTACTGCTGCCTTTAGCCGTACCAACTTATATTATTGCATATAGTTATATCGACATTTTGCACCCCATTGGCCCTGTGCAAAGTATCCTGCGGGATGGGTTTAATTTAGAATTACAACAGTTTTGGTTTCCTAATATTCGTACAGTTTGGGGCGGCATCTTCTTGCTTAGCTTTGTGCTGTATCCCTATGTGTATTTAAGCACCCGTGCGATGTTTCTAATGCAATCTGCGAGTTTAATTGAGGTTGCACGTACATTAGGATTAAAACCCGATCAAGTGTTTTTACGTGTTGCAATTCCACTGGCACGTCCTGCAATTGCTGTGGGTACTAGTCTGGTTTTAATGGAAACCATTAATGATATTGGTGCAACAGAATTTTTAGGCATTAAAACCTTAACTTTGTCGATTTATTCAACCTGGACCAATCAGTCCGATTTAGCCAGTGCCGCACAAATTGCCATTTTCATGTTGATGATTATTACCTTATTGGTGTTAGTAGAGCGTTTAGGACGACGTAAACAGCGCTATATGAACTCGGCTCAACGCAGCCGTTTAATGCCTGCACAATCGGTCAAAGGGCTTAAAGCACTTGTGTTACTAGGCTTGGGCTTAATTCCTGTTTGTATTGGCTTTTTAATTCCCACCAGTCACTTACTTGTAGAATCTTACAAACGCATTCAATATGCAGGCTTTTCAGATTTCCTAATCCAAGCCTCAATCAACACACTAATCCTTGCCAGCCTTGCCACCATCGTCACCATTTTGATTGGTTTCTTTATTGTCAGTGCGGCACGTTTTAGCAAACACAACTGGTTTAGCCGCATTTCGAGCTTAGGCTATGCCATTCCAGGAACTGTTTTAGCCATTGGTCTCATGTTGGCTTTGGGCAAAATTGATCATGCCATTGCCGACTTTTTAGAATTTAAACTAGGCATTCATACAGGTTTATTATTTCTCGGTACTAGTTTTACCCTCATTTATGCTTACGCTGTGCGTTTTTTAGCTATTTCGGTGGGCGGCATTGAGTCTGGTTATAACCGTATTCATGGTGTTTTTGATGATGCTGCACGTAATTTAGGGCAAAACAGCTTTGCGATTTTATGGCGTGTGCATTTGCCATTATTGCGTCCTGCCATTATTTCTGCAGCTTTATTAATTTTTGTAGATTGTATGAAAGAGCTACCCGCAACTTTATTGCTCCGCCCTTTAAATATGGAAACACTCGCCACCCAATTGTATGCAGAAGCTTCTAGAGGAACCTATGAAGATGGTGCTGTGGCTGCCCTGCTAATTGTATTGGTCGGCCTTATTCCTGTTATTTTATTGGCAAAGCTTGGAAAAACCACACGTTAATATGTGCCATTGTTACTCAATGCGCAGAGTAACAATGGGTTTTAGAATAAAAAATAGTATTTTTTTTAACCAATCAAAAACACTCTATCAATAGCGAATTTATTAATTTTATTTCTTATTTATCAAGCACTAATAGATATAAATCACCTATTTATTAGAACAAATACTCTATTTGGTTTAATTTTTATACTGAATAGTTTTTTCTAGAGCATTTACTCTTATTTTAATTGTGATATTTTTGTCACATGGAGTAACAAATGGTCTCGGTGGATACAAGCCGAAATCATCCTAGATGAAAGCTTAAAGCATCAACAAAAACTGTCATAAAAGACTTTATAGCCCAAGGGAAATGTATAATGAAATTAAAAGCACTTAGCACAGCAATGATTTTAGCAACTGTACCAATGACAGGTGCTTTTGCTGCAGCAATGGATCGTTCTGGTCAATCTATGGCTGCATTCTTACAACCGGGTAACTATTTTGAAGCAGGGATTTCTGTATTAGACCCAAGTGTTTCGGGTAAAGAGGCAGGTGAAACACCAACACGCCGAGATATTGGGGATATGGCAGGCGATTATTATTTTCCTAGCGCAGCCCTAAAACTTCAACCAACCAAAAACTTCTCATTTGGTATTTTATATGACCAACCATTTGGTGCTGAAGCCGAATATACTGGCAATAATGCATTTGTTTCACAAGCATCAAATACAATATTACCTCAACCTGTACTTGATGGATTAATTCAATCTAAAGTTGAAACAGCCATTGCTCAAGGCAGTAAACAAATTAGTGATGCACTAACAGGTCAGGATACACCTCTACAAAATTTCAGTGATTTAACAGATACACAAATCATTACTGCAGGTGTTGCAAGCCAACTAATTAAAGCTGGTATTACACCAAGCGACCCTACATTTGGACCAACTTTACAAGCACAAGTAGAAGGTCTAATTACACAATCTGGCGGTACTGAAACTGCTAAAGGTATTATTCTTGATGGAGCAATACAAGAAGGTAAGCAACAAGTTGATGCTGTATCAGCTACAGCACCACTTGGTACAGGTAACACTAAAGTTGATGTTGATACACAAAGCCTATCTTTTGTATTTGGCTTCCAACCAAATGAAAATTGGAACTTTTACGCTGGTCCAGTATATCAAACAGTAAAAGGAAATTTAAGTTTGCGTGGTCAAGCTTATAGTATTTTTAATGGTTATGATGCAACGATTAAAGAAACAGGTGATATTGGTTGGTTAGCTGGTTTTGCTTACCAAATTCCTGAAATTGCATTAAAAGCATCCTTAACTTATCGTTCAGAAATCGATCACGATGTCCAAGTTAAAGAAAATCTATCTGCTGCCAATGCATTAACTTTAATTGATGTTAACCCAGCAGATATCACAGAAGCTACTGGTAATACACGTATTACCACGCCTCAATCTGTAAACTTAGACTTCCAAACTGGAATCATGGCAAATACTGTTGCCTTCGCAAATGTACGTTGGGTAGAATGGTCAAAATTTGCAATCCGCCCTTATCAATTTGGCTTAGCCTCAGAGGCAGTTGGTAAATTGGATGCCGTAAATCGCCCAACGGGATTCGATTTAGTCTCTTATGATGAAGATCAAATTTCTGCAACTGTTGGTGTTGGTCGCAAACTAAATGACCAATGGGCAGGTAATGTCTCTGTAGGTTGGGACTCAGGTGCAGGCAACCCTGTAACAACTCTTGGTCCAACTGAAGGTTATTGGAACGTAGGCCTTGGCGTTCAGTACTCACCTGCACCAAACTACTTCATTGCAGGTGGTGTAAAATACTTCATGCTCGGTGATGCTAAATCTCAAACAGCTGCACAGGTAGGCGAAAGTAATCGTATAGTTGGTGAGTTTGAAGACAACGATGCATGGGCATACGGTTTAAAAATCGGTTACCGCTTCTAATCTCTTGTTTTTCAAAGGAGCCACCCTTCAGGGTGGCTTTTTTTGCACTTAAAACCTCCAGTTTTTATACAAGTGTTAACCAAATGTTCAAATTTAAAACAATCAAACTTATACTTACTCGAACATCCGTCCAAAAAATTATTCAATAAAATTCAATGAATTAAAATTAATTAATAGTACATTTACTCTAATCAAGTACAATTTATAACTTATTCAGTTCATTTATTCTGCAAAGTTGAGCATTTACTCTTTTTTTAAATATGTTACTTTTCCTGCACTTTTTGTTACATAAAGCATCAGGGAACGACCATGAAGCTCAATAAAATCTATTCGGCTATTTTACTTAGCACTCTCCCACTTACATCTGCGCTTGCTGCTGGTTTAGACCGTTCTGGTCAATCTATTGCTGCATTTTTACAACCGGGTAATTATGCAGAAGCAGGTATTTCGGTTCTTGATCCGACTGTTAAAGGTAAAGATATCAGCGGTAATAAAGTTGAAGATATGGGAGATGACTACTATTTCCCTTCTGCAGCCATTAAAGTTCAAGCAACGGATAAAATTTCCCTAGGTCTGTTATATGACCAACCTTATGGTGCTGATGCAACCTATCAAGTTGATGGTTCAGATTTCTCTGACGGTACTGAAGGAACAAAAGTTGAAGTCCGTACGCATAATTTAACTGCATTAATTGGTTATCAACCTACTGAAAACTGGAATATTTATGCAGGCCCAGTATGGCAAACTGTAGAAGCTGAAATTAAACTATATGGTGCAGCTTATAAAGCATTAAGTGGATATAATATTAAAATTGAACAGGAAGAAGCTTTTGGCTGGCTGGCAGGATTTGCTTATCAAATTCCTGAAATTGCTTTAAAAGCTTCGATTACATATCGATCAGAAATCAAACATAATGCATCTTCTACTGAAACCTCTAAACTTCCATTTGGTAAAATTGTTAATAGTCCAGTAGAAGCAATTACCCCTCAATCAGTTAACCTTGATTTACAAACTGGTATTGCAAAAAATACATTAGCATTCGCGAACTTACGTTGGGTGCATTGGGATAATTTTGTAGTTAGCCCAGAATTATTATCACATCCATTAATTAGTCAAAACCTAATTGACTATTCTGATGATCAATATTCAGCAACTGTGGGTTTAGGTCACAAATTCAGTAGCAAATGGTCAGGTTCTGCATCTGTAGGTTGGGATTCTGGTGCAGGTAACCCTGTAACTACTTTAGGCCCTGTTGAAGGCTTCTGGAGCGTAGGTTTAGGTGGTCAATACAGCCCTGCTGAAAACTATTTTATTCAAGCTGGCGTAAAATATTTCTGGTTAGGTGATGCCAAAGCAAAACGTGGTACAGATATCGTGGGCGATTTTGAAGATAACCATGCACTCGGTTATGGCATGAAAATAGGTTACCGTTTCTAATTTTTTGATAGATTCCATAAAAGAAAGGGCACTTATTAAAGTGCCCTTTCTTTTAGCTTAAAAACTTAAGCGGGAATATCACGCACTGAAGCATTACGAATAGCTTCTTTTAACGCATCATAACCACGAATTGGCGGGAATTGTGGGAATTCTGCAATCACATTTTCAGGTGCATCAAATAAGAAACCATGATCCGCTTCACCTAGCATCGTGGTGTCGTTATATGAATCACCTGCAGCAATTACACGGAAATTTAAACCGTGTAAGGCTTTAACAGCCTGACGTTTTTGATCAGGTTGACGCAATTTATAAGCGGTAATCATGCCATTTTCATCTGTTTCTAATTTGTGACAGAAAATTGTTGGCCAGCCCAATTGCTGCATCAACGGATGTGCAAACTCATAGAACGTGTCTGAAAGAATAATCAATTGGAAGTGTGTGCTCACCCACTCTACAAACTCTTTCGCGCCCGGGAATGGCCCCATGTCTGCAATCACGGCCTGAATATCATTTAAGCCCAAGCCATGCTGCTTTAAAATATTTAAACGCTGAGTCATCAACACATCGTAGTCTGGAATATCACGTGTAGTTGCTTCTAGTTCTTTAATTCCAGTTTTTTTAGCAAAGTTGATCCAAATTTCTGGAACTAACACACCTTCAAGATCAAGACATACGATTTCCATGGGTTCTCCCAAAATACCTGTAAAAGTTTTTCCCTATCATAGCCGAAGATTTGCTATTTGCCTTGTTCTTTTTTAAATCTATTTCATTCATAAGCATTTATTTTTTAGTGATAAGACCTTTTTAGGAATTCCATTAAAATAATTCGCTCAAGAACAAAGATTAGCCCTCAAGCCGACTGCAGGAAGACTTATGCACACCATTCCCACCATAGATATTGTTGATGCACTCGCGACTGAATATGCCGATAAATCACCGAGCGACATTTTAAAACTTGCCTTAAGTCAGCAAGGCGAAGTCGCGATTTCATTTTCAGGTGCAGAGGATGTGGTGCTGATTGATATGGCATCCAATTTAGGTTTGCCATTTCGTGTATTTAGTTTAGATACAGGACGTTTGCATCCTGAAACCTATCAATTTTTAGAAACTGTACGCAAATATTATAATATTGAGATCGAAATTTGCTTTCCTGAAACCGAAGCAGTGCAACAGTTGGTACAAGAAAAAGGCTTATTTAGCTTTTTTGAAGATGGTCATCAGGAATGTTGTGGGATTCGTAAAGTTCAGCCTTTACGTAAAAAACTGGCAACACTAGACGGCTGGATTACAGGACAACGTAAAGACCAAAGTCCGGGTACACGCCAAGATATTCCTGTCGTACAAGCAGATGCAGGATTTTCAGGCCCTAACAAGCAATTAATCAAATACAATCCACTGGCAAACTGGTCAAGCAGTGACGTATGGAATTACATTCGCATGATGGAAATTCCATACAATCGTTTGCATGAAGAAGGTTTTATTTCAATTGGCTGTGAACCTTGCACCCGCCCTGTGTTGCCAAATCAACATGAACGCGAAGGTCGTTGGTGGTGGGAAGAAGCAACGCACAAAGAATGCGGTCTACATGCTGGAAATTTAAAATAACAAATCTGTTACTACAATAAAAATCACAGTTTTACTGTGATTTTTATTGACTTGCGATGGCGCAAAAATCACTATATTTGTTTGATAAAAAAGATATACTGAATTAAATCTTATATAACTCTAAAAACCTTGTTCAGATAAGAACAAGCGTAGAAATTGCAGTGAGGCAATCCACAATATGCGTCCATTACACCCTATTGATTTTATTTTCCTATCACTCGAAAAACGTCAACAGCCCATGCATGTGGGCGGATTATTCTTATTCCAAATTCCAGAACATGCACCAGCCACTTTTATTCAAGACTTGGTTGCCGATATTCGCAATTCAAAGTCGATGCCTATTGCACCATTTAACAATAAGCTCAATGGTCTGTTTTGGGATGAAGATGAAGAGTTCGATCTCGATCATCACTTCCGTCATATTGCCTTGCCAAAACCAGGCCGTATTCGTGAATTATTAACTTATATTTCACAAGAACACAGTTCACTGATTGATCGTGCCAAACCTTTATGGACTTGCCATATTATTGAAGGCATTGAAGATAATCGTTTTGCAATGTTCTTTAAAATTCATCATGCCATGGTAGATGGCATTGCAGGCATGCGTTTGGTGGAAAAATCCCTTTCGCATGACGAAAATGCAAAAAGAATTGTACCCCCTTGGTGTGTAGAAGGCCCACGTGCTAAACGTCTGAAAGAACCGAAAGTCAGCCGTTTAAAGAAAATTTTTGGTGGGGTCAAAGGTCAGTTTGAAGCAACCCCTCGCGCAGTTTATGAAGTATCACAAACTGTTGCCAAAGATATGGGACGTAACCCTGATTATGTCTCCAGCTTCCAAGCACCAAGCACCATCTTAAACCAACGTGTGAGCGCCTCACGTCGTTTTGCCGCTCAATCTTTTGAGTTTGCACGTTTGCACCGTATTGCCAAAGCTTTAGGCGTAACCATTAATGATGTGGTGCTGGCAATTTGCTCAGGCGCATTGCGTGAGTACTTACTCAGCCAATATGCATTACCTAAAAAACCTCTTATTGCAATGGTGCCTGCCTCTATTCGTGATGACGATTCTGAAGTATCCAATCGAATCACCATGATTTTAGCCAACTTGGGTACGCACAAAGAAGATCCGCTTGAGCGTTTAAAAATTGTGCGCCGCAGTGTACAAAATGCCAAGCAGCGTTTTAAGCGCATGAATGCCAATCAAATTATGAACTATAGTGCTTTTGTTTACGGCGCTGCTGGTTTAAATATTTTGTCAGGCATTATGCCAAAGCGTCAGGCCTTTAACTTGGTTATTTCCAATGTACCTGGCCCACGTGAACCTTTGTATTGGAATGGTGCAAAGCTAGATGCACTATACCCTGCTTCAATCGTGTTAGATGGACAAGCTTTAAACATTACCATGACCAGCTATTTAGACAAATTAGAAGTTGGTTTAACTGCTTGTCGTCATGCCTTACCGAAAATGCAAAACTTATTGCAACACTTAGAAGATGAAATTCAGCGCTTTGAACAGATTATTGATGCACCTGAAGGGGTCAATAAAATCGTGGATTGATACGTCAATCCATCAGAAAAATAATTCAATAGAATCAATTAAGGGGCAATTGCTGCCCCTTATTTTTGAATAGTACGACACTGTTTTAATAATTGCTGACAAACTGCGCTAACCATTGCAGTGGTAATTTGAGTTTCTTTACCTTGCTCATCCACAATATAACCGTTATGTGTCACTTTACGATCTAATACTTTTAAACTCTTTTGAATCACAACTTTACTCATACCCATGGCATACCTCATTTGCTAAACCGAGGGAGATGTTCGGCTTTGGCTACTCTGTATGCTTAGTATTGAGAATTCGCTCAAAAAAGTAAAATTTCAGATGTAACAACTGTTTAGCGATATCCTGTTACAATTTCAGCTCAGAATGATATCGTATTGCTCTTGCGTATATAAATTTTCCACCTGGAATTTAATCACACGGCTGACAAAGTGCTCTAAATCCGCCACTGCTGGCGCTTCGGCAGTTAACAATCGGTCAATCACCGATGGGTGTGCAACGACAGTAAAGCCACGTTGTGATTCAAATGCGCGTGCATATCTTAAAATTTCTCGAAAAATTTCGTAACACACTGACTCTGCTGTTTTGACATATCCCCGCCCCTGACAAGTTGGACAGGCTTCACAAAGTAAATGTTCTAATGATTCACGGGTGCGTTTACGGGTCATCTCGACCAAGCCCAGTTCAGACACTTGGGTAATTTTGGTCTTGGCATGATCTCGTTCAAGCATACGCTCAAACTGACTCAAGACTTCATCACGATGCTGTACTTCTTGCATATCAATGAAGTCGATAATGATGATGCCACCCAAATTACGCAAACGTAACTGGCGGGCAATGACCTGTGTCGCTTCCATATTGGTTTTAAAAACAGTGTCTTCTAAAGTCCGACCACCGACATAAGAACCCGTATTCACATCAATGGTGGTCATGGCTTCGGTCTGATCAATCATCAGATAACCGCCTGACTTTAATGCCACACGGGTTTGCAACGCTTTTTGAATATCTTCTTCGACATTGTATAAATCGAACAGTGGGCGCTCGCCTGGGTAATGAATCAGGCGATTGTGCATATTGGGCACAAACTCATCCACAAATTCTTTTAATTTGGCGTGAATTTCACGAGAATCGACATAAATTTTGGCGGTGTTATCATTCGCCAAATCACGAATTACGCGTTGCGGTAACGGCAACTCTTCAAAAATCAAAGAAGGCACAGCAATGCTTTTTTGTTTACGCTGAATGTATTCCCACAATTTTGCCAAGTAACACATATCTTGCACTAAGGCCGCTTCATCGACGCCTTCGGCTGCTGTGCGTACAATCACTGAGCCTGGCAGTTTATGCTCAGCCTGAATGGTTTCAATGATCCCGCGTAGACGCTCACGTTCTTCACTCGATTCAATACGTTGTGATACGCCAATATGACTACCGTACGGCATTAACACTAAATAACGCGAAGGAATGGAAAGATCAGTACTCAGTCGTGCACCTTTAGTACCGAGCATATCTTTCATAACTTGCACGGTCAGAATTTGCCCAGGCTGCAATAATTCAAAGACATTCGGTGTAGGTTGGCTGCGCGGCCAAATCATGTCATTGATATGTAAAAAAGCAGTACGCGATAAGCCAATATCGACAAAAGCGGCTTGCATGCCTGGCAGCACGCGCACCACTTTGCCTTTATAAATATTGCCCACCAAACCACGCTTGGCTGTACGCTCAACGAATAGTTCATTGACCGTGCCGTTTTGAATTAACGCCACCCGACACTCCATCGGTGTGACGTTAATCAACAACTCGTCAGACATAATAAAACTCAAAACATTATAAAAATTTTTGTGCAGCAGTTAATTTAGTGCCTTAACTGTCTGTAATAACTGTACGGTTTCATAGAGTGGCAGGCCGACAACATTGCTATAACTGCCCTCAATACGCGGAATATAACGTGCTGCGATGCCCTGAATCGCATAAGCACCCGCTTTTCCAATCGGCTCACCTGTTGCCCAGTAGCTTTCCATATCATCTAGGCTAAGCGATTGAAATTCAACCTGTGTACGTACCACTATACTGGATTTTTTCTGTTTTGTACGCACACAAACCCCTGAAAAAACATCATGTTTTCGACCAGAAAGTTGTGACCAAATGGCAAAGGCATGTGCTTTGGATTCTGGCTTGCCCAAAATCTGCCCATCTACGCCTAGACTGGTATCGGCAGCAATCACAATAGCATCAGGAAATAGCCGTAAAACCGCATCGGCTTTGGCACATGCCAACCGCTCAACATACGCGGCAACATCTTCGCCCGCTAAAATAGATTCATCGATGTCTGGACTGTAAATTTCAAATTCCAGCCCAAGCTGTTGCAGGAGTTCCCGACGGCGCGGTGAACTTGAGGCAAGAATTAAATGCGCCATTTTCGCAAGAAATAATACAGCACAGGCCAGAGCAAAATACTACTCAGCAAAGGTTGCCAATGACGAGCAAATGGGAACTGAATCCCACCCATGACTTGCATCACCCAAATCAGGGCGAGGTGAGCCAAAATTGCGATTACACTAATGACCCATAAATTCGCAAACGTCATAATACGGCGCTCACGAGTCAGGAAACGCGCCACAAAAGTAATCACCACAAAACTCAAGGCATTCATGCCCAAAGGTGCATCGAGGAGCAAGTCTGCAAACAAGCCTGTACCAAAGGCAAACCAAATACCACACCAAGTTGGTTGCCCAAGCACCCAAAACAAGGTCACCATCAACATAAACAATGGTCGCCAACCCGAGCCTGTATAAGACAGCGGATACACCATGAGTACAGATGCAGCAATTACAGAAAAAATAATCGGAAATAGTGGATCTTTATTCTTGTTTTGTCCGAGTCGGGTTTGTCCAATTTTAGCGATTGGCATTTGGCTGCTCCTTCGCTAAAGATTCTGAGAACAGCACCACCACATGATGACCACCCGCCAATTGTGCTGCAGGCATCACATCAATTTGTGCAAACTCACCAGAATTATGTCGGCTGATTTTGGCAATGCTTCCAACCAAATATCCTGCAGGGAAATGCTCGCCCAAGCCTGAGCTATAGACTTTCTCTCCAACCTGAATATTGGCACTGGTCGGTACATATTCCATTTTCAAACGCCCTAAATCGCCCGTACCCGACACAATGGCTCGCATGCCTGTATGTTCCAAACGCACTGAAAGTGAGTGTTCTTTGTCAGAAAGCAACATGACACGGCTACTGTGTGGATACACAGCAATGATCTGCCCCATAATGCCTTTATCATCCAAAACGGTTTGCCCGACTTTGAGCTGATTTTGTGAACCACGGTTAATCACAATAATGTGGCGCAAAGGATCGGCATCGGTACCAATTACTTCAGCAATTTCCATGCGTCCATCAATGATTAGAGGCGTATCGAGTAGACCACGCAGGCGGGTATTTTCTGCAGAGAGTTCAGACAATTTTTGCAAACGGACTTGAGCCTGTAATAGCTCTGCCTGCATCGCGGTATTTTCACGACGCAATTGAGCCTCAGACTTACTTTGTTGACTTAGCCATTCTCGCGACAATACAGGATAGCTTGCAAGGGCATAAATTGGATTATATGCCGCATACAAAACATCACGTGCAGGTTGAATTACATGCGGGACACGCCAGTTAAAGAACAGGATGACCAAGCAAGTAATGACCGCAATTATAAAAGAGCGAAAAGATGGCGGTTGTCTGGAAAACAGATTTGTTTGCACCGCCGAATCCTATGTATTAGCCAACAAATAACATATCGTGGTTTGGATTATCAAAGAATTCCAAAACCTTGCCGCCACCGCGGGTAACGCAAGTTAATGGTTCTTCTGCGACTACCACAGGCAAGCCTGTTTCTTGTGCCAAAAGCTTGTCTAGGTTACGCAATAACGCACCTCCACCGGTGAGCACAATTCCACGCTCTGCAATATCGGAAGAAAGTTCTGGTGGAGTTTGTTCCAGTGCAGATTTTACTGCCGATACAATGCTTTGTAACGGATCAGAAATGGCTTGGGTAATTTCATCAGAAGTTACAGTAATGGCACGTGGCACACCTTCTGCCAAGTTACGACCACGTACTTCAATTTCCAGTGGTTTAGCACCTTCATCTGGCAATGCCATGCCAACTTCTTTCTTAATAGTTTCTGCTGTGGTTTCACCAATCACACAACCATGTGCCTTGCGCACGTAGTTAATGATTTGCTCATCAAACACATCGCCACCAATACGCAATGAATCTGAATAAACACAACCTTGTAATGAAATAATCGCGATTTCTGTCGTGCCACCACCAACATCTACCACCATTGAGCCACAAGCTTGCTCGACAGGCATACCTGCACCAATTGCCGCAGCCATGGGTTCTTCAATTAAACGTACATCTCGCGCACCCGCATTAAACACGGCTTCACGAATGGCACGGCGTTCTACCAAGGTAGATTTACATGGCACACACACCACTACACGTGGTGCAGGTGGGAATAAGCGCTTTTCATGCACTTTACCAATAAATTGGTTAAGCATGGTTTCAGTCACTTCAAAATCAGCGATGACACCATCTTTCATAGGGCGAATTGCAGAAATATTTGCAGGGGTACGACCCAACATTTGTTTGGCATCAAGACCGACTGCGGCAACAATTTTCTGTGAACCGCTGTGACGAATTGCCACAACCGTCGGTTCATTTAATATAATGCCTCGTCCTGGCGCATAAATAAGTGTATTTGCTGTACCTAAATCAATGGCTAGGTCTGGCGAAAACAAGCCAATTAGTCGTTTTAGAATCACGGAGTCGTTCTCGATTAAACTTTATGTGGACGCAAGTTGGCAACTTTAACTAAATGTGGTGCGTTGAACAAGTCAATCGCTTATTATAACGCACGATATTTTGAAATTTTTTATTAATACTGATTTTAGGTGATGTTATGTCTACCTCGGATGCTCAGCATTCTGCAGATTTAAATGCACAAACAGTTTCAGCAATTGCCAATCTTGCCCGTCTTAAACTCAATGATACGCAATCTGCTGAATATGCTCAAAGTCTAAATAAAATTTTAGGCATGATGGAAAGCTTAAAAGGCATTAATACTGATGACGTAGAGCCTTTAAAAAGCCCATTTGACCACCCTCAACCATTACGTGAAGACGTCGTAACCGAACAGAATCATCGTGAGCAATATCAAGCTGTTGCCCCTGCAGTTCAGGATGGCTTGTACCTTGTTCCACGTGTGATTGAATAATTTATTCGGCTGTTACATTTTGACTTCATAAAAAGGTAAAAGAATTTTTCTCATGACAGATTTACATCGCTTATCGATTCGTGAAATCTCTGAGGGTTTAGCGGCAGCCAAATTCTCCTCTCGCGAACTAACAGAACATTATTTAAAACGTATTGCCAAAATTGATCCGCAAGTGCGCTCTTATGTCACCGTGACCAATGACGTAGCATTGGCACAGGCAGATTCAGCCGATGCGTTGCGTCAGGCAGGTCAAGCGACAGCACTGACAGGTATTCCTGTTGCACATAAAGATATTTTTTGTACCCAAGGCATTAAAACCTCTGCGGGTTCAAAAATGCTGGACAATTTTATCTCGCCTTATGACGCAACTGTGGTGGCACAAGGTAAAAATGCAGGTTTGGTCACTTTGGGTAAAGTGAACATGGACGAATTCGCAATGGGTTCAACCTCTGAAAGTTCGTTCTATGGCGCGACCAAAAACCCATGGGCACTTGACCATGTACCGGGTGGTTCGTCAGGTGGTTCTGCTGCTGTCGTGGCGGCTGACCTTGCACCATTTGCTACAGGTACAGATACAGGTGGTTCAATCCGTCAGCCTGCGTCTTTCTGTGGTTTGACTGGTCTCAAACCAACTTACGGACGTGTTTCACGTTACGGCATCATCGCTTATGCATCATCTTTAGATCAGGCAGGCCCAATGGCACGCTCTGCAGAAGACTGCGCATATTTAATGAATGTAATGGCTGGTCATGACGCCAAAGACTCAACCTCTATGGATAAAGCGGTTGAAGATTATGTGGCGAACCTGAATGCAACAACGCTCAAAGGCTTACGCATTGGTATTCCGAAACAATACTTCAATGTGGCTGGTTTAGATGCTGCGGTGAAAGCACGTGTTGAAGAATCACTAAAAAAATTAGAAGAATTGGGCGCAGTATTGGTTGAGATTGATCTCAACATGACTGAAAGCTACGTGCCAACTTACTATCTGATTGCCCCTGCAGAAGCATCATCTAACCTTTCTCGTTACGATGGTGTGCGTTATGGCTACCGTGCAGAAAATCCTCAAGATATTTTAGATCTTTACAAACGCTCACGTTCTGAAGGTTTTGGCGCAGAAGTGCAACGTCGTATCTTGATTGGTACTTATGCTCTTTCTGCGGGTTATTACGATGCTTACTACGTGAAAGCACAAAAAGTCCGTCGTTTAATTCAGCAAGACTTCTTAAAAGCCTTTGAACAGGTCGATGTGATTGCAGCACCAACTGCACCAACAACTGCCTACAAAATTGGCGCGTCTTTAGACCCTGTTGAAATGTATTTGGGTGATATTTACACCATCGCAGTGAACTTAGCGGGCTTACCAGCAATTAGTGCGCCTGTTGGTTTTGACCAAGATCACTTGCCTGTGGGTTTACAATTGATTGGCAATTACTGGTCTGAATCACAACTGTTATCTGTGGTACATCAGTATCAACAAGCGACCGATTGGCATACTCAACGCGCTGCAATTGCTGAGGAGAACGCATAATGGCGAAGAATACTGCTAAACCAAAATCAAACCTGATTGATGGTTGGGAAGTCGTGATTGGTATTGAGATTCATACTCAGCTTGCAACCAATTCTAAAATTTTCTCAGGTTCATCAACCGAATTTGGTCAAGACCCAAATACGCAAGCCAGCCTTGTTGATTTAGCTATGCCGGGCGTCTTGCCTGTGCTGAATAAAGAAGTGGTGGATTTGGCAATCCGTTTTGGTTTGGGTATTGATGCCTACATCGACCAAGCGTCTGTGTTTGCGCGTAAAAACTACTTCTACCCTGACTCGCCTAAAGGCTACCAAATTAGCCAGATGGACAACCCCATTGTCGGTTTGGGTCATATCGACATCCAACTTGAAGATGGCACGACCAAACGCATTGGCGTAACCCGTGCACACCTTGAAGAAGATGCGGGTAAGTCGATTCATGATCAATTTGAAGGCATGTCAGGTATTGACCTCAACCGTGCAGGTACGCCTTTGCTTGAAATTGTATCTGAACCCGATATGCGTTCGGTTGAAGAAGCCGTAGCTTATATTAAAGCGATTCATACACTGGTACGTTGGTTAGGTATTTCTGACGGTAACATGGCTGAAGGTTCATTCCGTGCCGACTGTAACGTGTCATTACGCCGTCCGGGACAACCTTTCGGTACACGTTGTGAATTGAAAAACCTGAACTCATTCCGTTTCATTGAACAGGCAATCAATGTTGAAATTGAACGTCAAATGGAAATCTTGGAATGGGATGGCACCATTGATCAGGAAACACGTTTGTTTGACCCTGTGAAGATGGAAACGCGTTCAATGCGTTCGAAGGAAGAAGCGAACGATTACCGCTACTTCCCTGATCCAGATTTGTTGCCTGTGGTTATTCCAGATGCGCAAATTGAAGCAATTAAAGCCACTATGCCTGAATTGCCTGCGGCACGTCGTGCACGTTTTGTAGCAGACTTTGCTGTGACTGAATACGATGCTCACGTTTTAACGCTTACTCGTGAAATGTCTGAATTTTACGAAGCTGTGGTTGCTGCAGCAGGTGGTGCGGCACACGGTAAAATTGCAGCAAACTGGGTAATGGGTGAATTCTCAGGTGCTTTGAACAAAGCAGGCTTAGATTTGGCTGATTCTCCTGTATCTGCGGAAAAACTTGGCGGTATGATCGCGCGTATTGTGGACAACACAATTAACGGTAAGATCGCGAAGCAAGTATTCGGCTTTATGTGGGAAGAAGGCAAATCTGCGGACGAAATCATTGCTGAAAAAGGCTTAAAGCAGGAAACAGATACAGGCGCAATTGAAGCAATTATTAAAGACGTACTTGCTGCGAACGAGAAGATGGTTGAAGAGTATAAATCTGGTAAAGAGAAAGCCTTTAACGGTCTTGTTGGTCAGGTAATGAAAGCTGCGAAAGGCAAAGCCAACCCTGCACAAGTAAATGAGTTGATGAAGAAATTGATTGGTTGATTAATTGACTAATTCGTTGTTTTTATGAGATAAAAACCCTACATTATGTAGGGTTTTTTTACGGTTAATAAAATGAAAATAGAAAAATTCAGTCCAGAAGTCTGTGAAAATCTTAAATGGTATGTTTATCGATTAGTCGATCCAAGAGATGGTTCGACCTTTTACATCGGTCGTGGACTTAACAATCGTATATTTGATCATGTAAATGGGCTACTAACTGATAAAGATGCAGAAGAAGATCTTCTTAGTTTAAAAATGAAACAGATCAGAGATATTCAATTATCGGGTTTAGATGTTATCCATATTATTCATCGCCATGCTTTAGAAAGCAAAAATATGGCTGAAGTTGTTGAGGCTTCATTAATTGATGCTTATTCAGGTCTAACAAATATTATGAATGGCAAAGGTAGTAATGAATATGGAGTAGCTAATATTCATGAAATTGTTACAGCATATCAAACTGAAACCGTAGAAATTACAGATGATGCTCTATTGATTTCAATTAATAGAACTGCTTTAGAACGTGGCGTATATGATGCAGTTAGATTTGCATGGAAACTTACTCCTTCAGAAGCCAATAAAGCAAAAATAATTTTAGCCACGGTACAAGGTGTGATCAAAGGCGTATTTGTGGCTGAACAATGGTTAGAAGCCACACAAGAAAACTTCCCGAACTTTATGCTGTTGGGTGAGGATGTCTATAATCACGAAACACGCTCAAAAAGATATGGGTTCACTGGGAAAAATGCACCTCCAGAATTTCAGACCAAGTATTTAGGCAAAAGAATTCCTGAAAAGTTCAGAAAAAAAGGGGCTAGTAACCCTATAAAGTACTCATGGAAAGCCAAAGATTAAGTTTGTCGGATTCCCCTACACAGGTGAATAAATTGATGAAGAATATGATTGGTTGATTAATTGACTAATTCTTTGTTTTTATGAGATAAAGACCCTACCTTGTGTAGGGTTTTATTTTTAGAGAAAATAATGGTTTTAAAAACGATCTTTAATGTTTCAGAAGAAAAAACAGCAAAATTAGCAGTATTAATTGATGCAGATAATGCTTCTGCAAAAGATATTGAAAATATTTTAAATGAGATCACTCAATACGGTGAGGCAACGGTAAAACGTATTTATGGTAACTTTGTCAGTCAAAATGGTAGTTGGAAGCAAGCTATTAATAATTTAGCGATTAAACCTATGCAGCAATTTGCTTATACAACAGGTAAAAATGCAACCGATGGTTTTATGATTATTGATGCAATGGATTTACTTTATACAGACCGTTTTGATGGCTTCTGCCTTGTATCAAGTGACAGTGACTTTACAGCCTTAGCAATACGCATTAAAGAGCAAGGGGCCACCGTTTATGGATTTGGCAAGAAACAAACGCCCGAAGCCTTCCGAAATGCTTGTTCTCACTTCACCTATGTCGAGAACCTAAGTGGATATGAAGAACCTCAAATTAAAGAACTCCCTTTGATTGAAACGAAGAAAGAACAGCATCCTCAACCCTCTAGTAAAACTGAAGTCTTAAACAACACCACTTCAGCGCAGAAACTACCACTACATATTATTAAACAAATTTTTGACAATCATGATACTGAATGGATTCCCGCTTCTTCATTCACATCGCAATGGAAACTTTTACAAAATGACTTTGATCCCAGAAACTATGGCTTTAAAAAAGTTGTTGATTTGATTAAAAGTCATACAAATATTTTTGACTATGACGAACGTATTTTTGATAGTGGACATAAACAAATTTACATAAAATTAAAAATTTAAAATTAAAAGTTGGCTTTGCAAGTGAGAGTTACCCTCACTTCATGCCTCTTAACATATTCTTAGCCCCTGCATGATTATAATTATTGGCTAAATTCTGCAAAATACGTTTTGCCTGTGCATCTGAATTTGGAAAACGACTCCGATAACTCGAAACACCCGTTAAACAACGTGCCACCAACATACCAGATTCTGTATAAATACGTGTACCCTCTGCGCCCTGTAACTTGCCATAGTTATAAGCACGTTGTGCATTATTACAGGCATTAATCTGATTACGCCCACTATTTAAATCACGACGCGCAGCGACATATAAACGTGTCTGTTGCTGTTGTGGTGTTTCAACCACACGTGGTGGAGCTGTTTTTAATGATGCAACTACAGGCTCTTTTTTCTCTTCAGGTTTTTCTTTCACTTCAGCAACTTTAGTTGCATTTGTTGTTTTTGGATTACTTGGAGCTGCTTTAGGTGCAGTCTTTGCAGATGTAGAAACCGCTCGGTAAAAACGTCGCGCTTCATCTTCAGACATTATTTTAGTGACCAAACTCACCACTCGCGCTTCACCACGCTGTTCCGACTGGCGCTCTGCCACAGGCTCAATTGAGACAATCCAACTATCACCCTGACTACCTACACAGCGGTATGCCCCAATCCCCTGTTTTACATCTCGATAAGTATTGAGTAGTTTTTTAGACCATGCATTTTTGACTAAACTCATTGAGCTTTTATAGGCCAGCGTTAAGCGTCCATTTTGTGACTGACAATAGCTGCCCATATATTTACGTGGAATCATAGATTCAGCAGGCTGATCTTTGCGCTGTGGCCCCCAATAATAGACATATTCTTTAGCAGCACCACTGGGCTGATTTAAGTTTTTTTGAACAATCAGTTCTTGTGCAGATGCAAAATGCTTCACCGAATTTGGGCTAAATTGATCAACTGTTGCACAACCAAATAATAGGCTGCCAATTCCCCCAATCAAGAGTAATTTTTTGCAGGTCACGTCTCAATTCTCAATTGTTTTTATATCAATGAAAATATATGAATTGGGGCAAAATAACAAATACAACACCTTGATTTTATAGTTAATTAATCATAATTTTATTTGAATCAAGTTTGATATTTTTATAAAACAATCCAATTCATCACAGTTTTTTATGATTTTGAACACTAGCACCAGTATTATTTTTATACAACTGTTCAGATCAATTTATATTTGGCAGTCACCACTCTAAACATTCGAACGCGACATCCACAACACTTATGAATGTCGCCATCAAAACTATTGATCCAAGGTCGATTCAAATGCTTTTAAACGCTTATGAATAGACAAGAGCTCAATAATGGTTGGCCAAGATGCAATCAGATACTGAAAAGATTCACGGACTTTGCCAAATACGTTGGCAATTTGCATCATCAAACCCAATGTAATAGCCCCTGCGGCAATACTTGGGAACAACACAAATAAACCATAAATATTGTCCAATTGCATGTACCAAATGCGTACCAAGTTAAAATAGGCATAGTGGAAATATAAACGGAAATAGTTCAAACGCACTTTGCTAAACAGTTCTTTTAAACTCAGCGGATCAGCACGTTCAGCGTGATCTTCACCATAAACCAATTCTTTACGATAAGCCGCCTCAACTTTTTGGTTATTAAATTCCAGACCTGGTAACTTCGCACCCACCACAATTAACACCACTGTACCAAATACTGCCCAACCCACTGCAGCCCAAACTAAGGCATACGAAATTTCCCCCACTATAGGCAGGGCTTTGACATGCACAGACAAACTAAACAGCACAGGTAAAAATGCCAACAAAGTCATTAGGGCTTCGACTAAATTTACCCCTAAAGTTTCCATGGTTCTGGCAAAGCGCATGGTATCTTCTTGAATACGCTGTGAAGCCCCTTCAATATGTCTGAGTTTTTCCCAATGTGCGGTGTAATAATTATTCATTGCCGTACGCCAACGAAAAACATAGTGACTAACAAAAAATAAATTCAAAACCATTAAGGTCACTGCCACCATGGCGATGTATAAAAAGGTCAGCACACCTGCATAGAGTTCATTGACATCTCCACCGCCACTACTGAGCATTTTTTGAATCAGGTCATAAAATGGGTTGTACCAAGCATTCACCACAACATTGACTTGTACCCCAAACCAAATATTAAACAGGATGAATGCCGATCCCCATACCGACCAGCGCTGCCATGGGTGATTTGCTTTAAGTTTCCAGAAAATGGCAAACAGCGTCGTTGCCACAAAAAACCACAGATAAAACCATAAAAATGCAGGTGACCAAAAACGGCTGACATCGATGGGTAATGTTGCTTCGGCATAGCCTTGCGGGAAGCCAATCCAACTACCCCATGCGCTACCGCCCGAGTACCATAAAGCCAGATTAATGGCGAACCAAACAAGCAATGAAATAAAAAACCACTTTGGATTTGGAAAAAATGACTTAAACATGCAGACAAAAAGCCTTTATTTTTTAAATTGGAATGTAAAACCCAGTGCCTTCACCACTTAAAAAAGCGTGAATGGATACTTTAACTTTTATACTTTATACGCTGTTTTTTCAGCAATAATTTTATTTTTATACTGAAAACTGTAAATTTCATCAATCGGCTATATTTTACTGCGCTGTTCATTTGCCATTCATCTAAGAAATTACATCAAATTTCAATTTCTTATATTTTTAAAATGTCAAATTATGAAGTATTGGGCAAATTTATTGCGATTTTTTGACCAACAATTCAAGTACAAAATATTTAAACCCGACACAAATTTACGATTTTGTGTAGATTATTCATCAATTTACTATATAATACAGTTGATTAAAAATAACTCATTTAGGGTGCGGTATGGAATCTCCAACAGAAAACATTGCTATTGAGCTACTTGAACCTATTGTTCTACGTAAAGAAAACTGCGCACCAATTGAATTCGAGCAAGGTACAATTTTAAAAGTTTTATTGGTTAATCCTAACTCCTACTTGGTTACCGTAGACGACGAATTTAACTTTACTGTCTCTTTAGAAGATGAAAATAAGGTGTGGCGTAAACTTTAATTACTGAGTCGCCACAAACTTTAATGATTGAATGTACGCAAAGCACATTCAATCATTAGATAAAGCTTGATAAATACGCTACTGCTTTCATGGCTTATAAAAACTAAACTTTCATTACACCTATCAATCACAGCATCCTTTTAATTTTTCAGAAGTCCACTTCGGGTATGGCTCTCTGAAAATGTTGCCTAAGATTCAGTTTTCAATCCTCTGTATATCATTGTAGATTTTGCAACAATCTCATCAAAATCACCTTTATATTGGGCAAAATGAGATAAAAATTAGCTTTAAATTTTCATCTTATTTCCTCTATAAAAATCAATAAAATATACCAATTGATCAAACCAAAACAACAACAGCAATGACTTTAAATTCACTTTTACAACTAAGCAAAACCAAAATTAATCAAAAATTATGATAAGATCATGCTTCTTGTAAAACACATTTTTTTATAAAGATGAGTTGCTTAAGCAATTTTTACTGTCTTTAGTGTGTTTTATTTTTTCTATTTTTTTAATTCACATCCTATTTTGACAAGATCTACTTGATCTCTAAATTTAGGATTGTATTTGCTTATTTTTATAATGCGGATATTTAAAATCCTGAATTGTGTCACTCAAAATTGGAGAAGTAATTAAGAACTCAAAAACTAATGGAGATAGCAATGGATCGAATTGCAATTATTGGCGCTGGCCCAAGCGGCATGGCCCAATTAAGAGCGTTTCAGTCAGCAAAGGCCAAAGGTCTACAAGTTCCTGAAATTGTATGTTTCGAAAAACAAAATGATTGGGGTGGACTCTGGAACTATACTTGGCGCACAGGTATAGATGAACATGGCGAACCTGTCCACGGCAGTATGTACCGTTATTTATGGTCAAATGGCCCTAAAGAAGCGCTAGAATTTGCCGATTATACTTTTGATGAACACTTCAAAAAACCAATCGCGTCTTATCCGCCACGCGCAGTGTTGTGGGATTATATTCAAGGTCGTGCAGAAAAAGCACAGGTGAAAGACTTAGTCCGCTTTAATACCGCCGTTCAGCATATTCATTATGATGATGCGACGCAAAAATTTACGGTTGATGTCGAAGATTACGCACAGCAACGTCATTATTCAGAACAGTTTGATTATGTTGTGGTGGCCTCTGGGCACTTTTCTACCCCGCGTGTCCCTGTTTATGAAGGCTTTGATCAATTCCATGGTCGTATTTTACACGCGCATGATTTCCGTGATGCACTGGAATTTAAAGGTAAATCAGTGCTGTTGGTGGGCAGCAGCTACTCTGCCGAAGACATTGGTTCGCAATGTTATAAATACGGCGCCAAACAAATTTACAGTTGCTATCGCAGTAAAGCCATGGGCTTTAAGTGGCCCAAAAACTGGTCTGAAAAACCACAATTACTGCGTGTAGATGAAAATACTGCTTATTTTGGTGATGGAACATCGGCCAAAATTGATGCCATTATTTTATGTACGGGCTATTTACACCACTTCCCGTTTATTGAAGATGGCTTGCGCCTCAGAACGCATAACTGCCTTTATCCACTAGGTTTATATCAAGGTGTGGTTTGGGAAAAGAATCCTCGTTTGTTCTATTTAGGCATGCAAGATCAATGGTACACCTTCAATATGTTCGATGCGCAGGCATGGTTTGTCCGTGATGTGATTTTGGGCAAAATTGCGTTGCCAAGCATAGACGAAATGCAAAGCCATACCCAAACCTTGCATGAAAAAGAACAACGCTTAATGAGCGATGAACAATCTGCACGTTTTCAAGGGGATTACATCAAACGCCTGATTGCGCAGACCGACTATCCATCTTTCAATATTGATGCAGTACACGATATTTTCATGCAATGGAAAAAGCATAAAAAAGAAAATATTATGGGCTTTAGAGATAAAGTTTATCGCTCAGTGATGACAGGAAAAATGGCTAAACCGCATCACACACCATGGCTTTATGCACTAGATGATTCTTTGGAAAGTTATCTAGAAGATGAAGCTCAACGTGAGGCAATGTAAGGCGTAATCTAAAAGATCAAAGTAACGAAAAAACAGCTACAAGCCTCAAAAGTTTTGCTGATGAAGCTTGTGGTTTAAAGATTTATTTCAACTTAGCGTTATTTTAGAAATAGCGCTGATTATAAGTCTGACTTAGCACGTTTTAAGGCTTGTTGCCAACGTGCTAAATGTTCTGCACGCTCTGCTTCATTCATTTGGGGTTCAAATACCCGATCTAACTGCCAAGATGCTGAAATTTCAGATAAGTCAGAAAATACACCCGCCTTTAAACCTGCCATAGCTGCTGCTCCCCAAGCGGTTGATTCCAACATTTTAGGACGTAACACAGGCACATTTAAAATATCGGCTTGGAATTGCATCAACATATCATTTTGACTAGCACCACCATCGACTCGAAGCTCTTTCAGTGGATGATCTAAATCGGATTGCATCGCAGTGAGTACATCCGACACCTGAAATGCAATGGATTCCAAGGCAGCACGGGCAATATGTGCCTTGTTGGTGCCACGTGACATTCCACATAAAAGCGCTCGCGCTTCACTGTCCCAATGTGGCGCACCAAGCCCTGTAAATGCAGGAACTAGCACTACACCATCGCTAGAAGTTACACTATTGGCAAGTTGTTCCACATCGCTGCTTTTTTGGATAATACCCAAACCATCGCGCAGCCATTGCACTACAGCACCTGCCATAAAAACACTGCCTTCAAGGGCAAAATGGGTTTGATTTTGACATTGCCACGCCAAAGTAGTGAGTAACTTATTTTGGCTAAATTGCACCTGATTGCCTGTATTAAACAACATAAAACAGCCTGTGCCGTAGGTATTTTTGCTGTACCAACTTCAAAGCACGATTGCCCAAACAACGCCGCCTGCTGATCGCCTAAAATACCTGTAATTGGGATATTCGCCCCCAATAAACCCGTTGCGGTATCTGCAATATAGCTGTCGGATGCAATAATTTTGGGTAAGACCGATGCGGGAATTTGAAATAATTCCAGCAATTCTTCATCCCAAGTTTGGTGATGTAAATTCATCAACATCGTTCTTGAAGCATTACTCGCTTCAATGACATGCTCTGCGCCTTGGGTCAAATTCCAGATTAACCAACTGTCGATGGTGCCAAAAGCCACATGCCCCTGCTGTGCCAATGCTTTTAATCCATCGACATGCTCAAGCAGCCACACCAGTTTGCCTGCACTAAAATACGGATCTATACGCAGACCTGTTTTTTCCTGAATCAATTGCATCTGATTATTTTGAATCAAGTGATGACACCAATCAGCCGCACGACGATCTTGCCAAATTATTGCAGGCGCTAATGGTTTGCCTGTGCGTTTATCCCACACCACTGTGGTTTCACGTTGATTGGTCACACCAATTGCGCGAATGTCTTTAGCCAAAATACCTGCAGTCGCTAGAGCCTGTTGCACCACAGCAATTTGATTTGACCAGATTTCTTGAGCATCTTGCTCCACCCAACCTGAATGTGGGGTCTGAATATGGGTTTCTCGTTGTGCCGTTGCCTGAACTTGTCCGTGTTCATTGAAGATGATAGCGCGACTAGAGGTTGTGCCTTGATCGAGTGCTAGTAAATAACTCATATTTTTTATTGTGTTTGACTTGAAAAATAAAATATTAGCGCAATTATGTAACTAAGCGCATCGAAATGTGTAATTGTGCAGAAAATACATCGTAATTTTTGCCAGCTATGCTATGATTGCGCTGTGATATGGGGATGTTATTGGCTTCGACGCTGATGATGAAGCTCATAGATGCATGCCGAGAGCGCATTTTCTCTCGTAAATCAAATTTGCATTAAAATAGTCGCAAACGACGAATCTTACGCTCTAGCTGCCTAAGGGCCGCTTGTCCGCTTCACTGAATACTTGTGGTCAGTGAACCCGACTGAAGCGCACGCACACAAGTCCGTATAGAGTTGAGCCTCGGGACTTTATACCAAACTTAGAGGATCGCACTTTAAACCCTGTTCGTCGGGTCTTAGAGTGTTAAAACAATAGACGATATCTAAGCATGTAGTATTCTCGAGTGTAGTGTTGGCGGACGCGGGTTCAACTCCCGCCATCTCCACCAAATACCTAACAAAATATGGCAAAACATGCCAAGTTTTAAAAGATAAAGGCTTGATTCTAAAGGGATTGAGCCTTTTTTCTTGCCTAAACATAACTAAATATAACTAGCTACAGTGTACATACGCCGTGTACACCACCATGTACATTGCAAGATTTATTGAATCCGTTGGTGTACAAGCCATGAAAAGAACAGACATAAAACGCAGACCACTAGCAGACACCGTACTTGCAACCCTTGAGCCTGAATCAAAAGAATATCGGGAGCTAGACGGCAACGGCTTATATTTTCGTGTCAAGCCTGATGGTAAAAAAGCATGGCTATTCAGATATAAAAAAGCTGATGGCAAATGGTCATGGTTGGGCATTGGTACATATCCTGATTTATCGGGTGCAGGTGCAAGAAAAAAAGCGAGAGAAATTATCAAGGATATTTCACACGGCGATAATCCAATCATTACCAAACAAGAACGCAAGCGACAGAATTTTGAACGCCCTCTTTTCTACCCATTAATTCAATTAAAAATGGGGGTATTACCAAGCGATCTAGGTTCAAATTCACTTTTAGTGGTTTGAGCCTTTTTATTGGGTGGTTTATTCATCTCCAAACATTTTTCGCTTTCACTCCCCAAACCGAATAACTCCCCCGCACAACAACAAAATAGATTATATTATCCTTAATTGATAAAAAATTATGCGGAGTACACATGCAGGTATTTCCCTTAGGAAAGCGAACTATTTCCGTGATTGTGGTCATTGTAGCTCTGGTTTTATTGTTAATTTACGTGGTCTTACGCACGGGCCCATTTGCCCCTGTCAACGTCACCCTCACGCAAGTCAAATATCAATCCATTCAACCTAGCCTGTTTGGCGTAGCAACCGTTGAAGCGCGTTATAATTATAAAATTGGCCCAACTGCAGCAGGTCGCTTAAAAAACTTAAAAGTAGATATTGGCGATAACGTACAAGCAGAACAACTGTTAGGCGAAATGGATCCTGTCGATCTAGAAGATCGTTTATTGGCTCAACGTGCGATAATCCAAAAAATTACCGCTCAGCAACAAGACACTCAAATCCGTCAAAATTTTGCGCAGCAACAAGTCAATCGTTATCAACAACTAGCTAAAATCAATGCCACCAGCCAAGAATCTTTAGCCATTAAACAACAAGAGCTCGATTTGGCAACGGCGGCACTCAGCGCGATGCAACAAGAACTCAATAAAGCACGTGCAGACCTGAATACCTTACAAGCACAGCGTGATAATTTAAATTTAGTGGCCACAGCCGCAGGTGTCGTCACTGCACGTTATGCAGAACCGGGTTCAACAGTCGTGGCAGGTCAAACAGTACTAGAAATTGTCGATCCTAACTCCATTTGGATGAATGCCCGTTTCGATCAATCCAGTGCGATTGGTTTAGCTGCTGACTTACCAGCTCAAATTCATTTACGTTCACGGCAAAATAATGCTTTGGCAGGTCATGTGTTATGGGTAGAACCTCGTGCCGATGCCATTACCGAAGAAATTTTAGCTAAAGTGGTTTTTAATCAACCTCCAACGCCTCTTCCGCCTTTGGGTGAGTTAGCAGAAGTCACCATCAGCCTCGCACCATTGGCACGCAGCTTAACCATTCCCAATGCGGCAGTTCACCGTATCAATAACCAAGTAGGCGTGTGGAAAGTTGTGGCCGAAAAGCCGCAATTTGTTGAAGTTCAATTAGGACGTTCAAATTTAGCGGGCGATGTGCAAGTGCTCGCAGGCTTATCCGAAAATGATCAAGTGGTGCTGTATAGTGAAAAACCCCTACATGCCAAAAACCGTTTACGGGTTGTCAAGCAACTTGCAGGAGCTGCTAAATGATTAGTCTGGCAGGTCGTGATATTTTCCATTCATGGGGTAAATTTGTATTTACTGGCTTTGGACTCGGCTTGCTGATTGGTGTGACCTTAATTATGGCTGGCGTGTATCGCGGCATGGTAGATGATGCCAAAGCCCTGCTGAATAACAGTGGTGCTGACCTATGGGTAGTACAGCAAGATACACTTGGCCCTTATGCAGAACCTTCAAGTGTGCGTGATGATTTATATCGCAGCGTGATGAATATGCCCGGGGTGGCGCATGCTTCAAATATTACTTATTTAACCATGCAAGTGCATCATCAAGATAAAGATATTCGCTCGATGGTGGTCGGGATTCAAACAGGTGAACATGCGTGGAATAACTTGGGGTGGCCGCCACATTTATTGGCAGGACGTCAATTGACCCGCGGGCACTATGAAGCCGTAGCCGACATGAGTACGGGATTAAAGTTGGGTGATCGTATTAAAATCCGTCGTAACACCTTTACCGTGGTGGGTTTAACCCGACGCATGGTGTCTTCGGGTGGTGACCCGATGATTTTTATTCCGCTGAAAGATGCACAACAGGCGCAATTCCAAAAGGACAATGCTGCCATTTTACAAGACCGTAGACGAATTGCAGTAAACCCAATTTATAACCGCCCTGCTTATCCTGACTTGCTTGAAAGCGTACTCAATGCACAAAGTAGCAACCGTTATGTGAATGCTATTTTAGTCCGTTTAAATGCAGGTGCTTCAGCTGAAGAAACAGCAGCACATATTCAGCGTTGGCAACAATTAACAGTCTATACCCGCCCGCAGATGGAACACATTTTAATCAGCAAAATGATTGCCACATCCGCCAAACAAATTGCCATGTTTTTGGTGATTTTGGCCTTGGTCAGCGCCGCGATTGTGGCATTTATTATTTATACCCTGACTATGGACAAAATTCGTGAAATTGCGGTCTTAAAATTAATTGGCACACGCAATCGCACAATCGCTTGGATGATCTTGCAACAAGCACTCGCGCTTGGATTAATTGGGTTTGCTGTTGGTAAAATCAGTTCAACCTTTGCCGCACCATATTTCCCGAAATATGTCTTATTGGTTCCGCAAGATTCTATTTTTGGATTTATTGCGGTGATGCTGATTTGCATGTTAGCCAGTTTGGTTGCAATTCGGATGGCACTGCGCATTGACCCTGCCGAAGCAATTGGGGGATAACATGACACACGGCATTTTAATTGAAGGTTTAAAAAAGCGTTTTGGACAAGGTGACAATGCCTTTTATGCCTTAAAAGATGTCAAAATGCAGGTTGCACCCGGTGAAGTGGTTGGGCTGATTGGCCCCTCAGGTTCGGGTAAAAGCACCTTGCTCAAATGTTTAGGTGCCGTGATTGATCCTACCGAAGGACGCATGACTTTGGGCGATGAGGTGATTTTTGATCAACGTTGGTTAGTCAAAGACTTAAGTGCCTTACGCCGCGATAAAATTGGTTTTATGTTCCAAACCCCGTACTTAATTCCTTTTTTAAATGTTTTGGATAATGTAGCGCTGCTGCCGATGTTAGCAGGCGTAGCCAATGACATTGCCCGCGCCCGCGCATTGGAAATTTTAACGGCGCTCGATGTGCAGCATCGGGTACATGCCATGCCTGGGCAATTGTCTGGTGGTGAACAACAGCGTGTCGCCATTGCACGTGGTTTGATTAATCAACCGCCTGTGATTTTAGCCGATGAACCCACTGCACCATTGGATAGTGTACGCGCGATGACCGTGATTCGCTTATTACACGAAATGGCAGAAAAATTTCAAACTGCAATTATTGTAGTCACACATGACGATAAAATCATCCCTACCTTTAAACGCTTGTACCACATTCGAGATGGTGTGACTTATGAAGAACAAGGCGAAGGACGTCCTTTTAAGTAGGCTCTAAAGTTTTCAGCGCTGGAAACTGATGTTTTAGCTCAATATCAAAAGCAATAAAATATCTGCATTTCAAGTTACATGCGACACAATGCTAAAAAACGGTTGATGTGGTATTCTGATAGCATCAGAAATGCAAAAATATAATACTTACTAGCTTCATACTGTTCTTGGAATTTAATCAAAATACGCATATATTGATTAAATAGAGCAATTTATTCTTAATCCAAGAATTGACGCGCTAACCATGAAACTTAATCACCTAGAGGTTTTAGATATGTCAACTAGAAACCGAACCAATGAAAGTGAAATCGCTACAGCTGCAGCTGACGTTTTGCGTGAACGCTTCATTGCAGTAGCTCACAGTGATCGAGTACTTTATGTGGAAAATGATGCCTTAGTCAGCAAAACCCCGAATGGCAAACCAGTTTTAATCAAACAGTTATCTGGTCGGAACCCTGATCTAGCCCGCCAGTTTAATGGTCGCAGAACCTTTAAAATTAGAAAACGTAACATAGAGGCTACTGCAGAATAATTTATGTTGCCAAAAACACCTCGAATCAGAATGTTTGCGGGTCCAAATGGATCGGGCAAAAGTACGATGATTAATGGTTTAGATAGCCGTTTATCTAAATTGTTTTTGAATGCTGACAACCTTGAGCGCGATCTTAAAGCCACACCCATTCTTGATCTAAGTCAATTTGATATACGCATTAATGCAAACATATTGGTTGATTATCTTACTCAAGCAAGTCGACCACTAAAAAATGCAGATGGTACTCTAAGCAAAAGTCCTCTCCTCTCAGTAGATCCTGTGATTGATGGAAGCTTAATCGACTTAAGCGGGAACACGATTGATTCCTACCTCGCAGCCCGAATTCTTGATGTCATCCGTAAAGAGTTACTTACGCTTAAGGTTGGATTTACATTTTAAACCGTAATGTCTCATGAGAGTAAAATCGAGTTTTTGCGAGATGCTAAAACGCAAGGCTATCGTACCTATTTATACTTTGTGACGACTGAGGACCCTGATATTAATGTGGACCGAGTTAAACAACGTGTGAAAAATGGTGGTCATCCAGTCGAAGAAATTAAAATCCGTGAACGCTATTTCCGCACTATGCACATGTTGATTGATGCGATTGAAGTATCTGACCGAGCGTATTTATTTGATAACTCAAGTAATGCGACCAAGAATATGGCTTCTTATATCTGTGAAGTGACTAACGGAGATACATTGATCATTAATCCAGATTTTAAAGGAGAGTTTCCGATCTGGTTTGAAAAATATGTACTTGTTCATTTGGTTGATGAAGAATAAAAAAACCGCGCTTGAATCATTCAAACGCGGTTTTTTAAATATTCACAGGTCAGTAAACTGAACCCATCGGCATCTTACTCAGCCAACATTTTACTCAGTATTCATAGCCATTGTTGATTGACCATTGCTGCAATTTGCCATAATAGATTTCATCGTTGAACAGTAGGTCTGCTTTAGAGGCAGCATTACTTTCTTCAGTTGGGCAGAAACCATCATCACAATCGGCATCGACAACCCAGCAACCACGAACGAACAATACTTTATTGCCTTCTTGCTCCAGTTGTTTCTGAACGCGATCAATCGCTTCATGTAAGTCATCTGCGCCTAAATATGCGGTCAAATACGCATAAGAGCCTGTTTCATCGGATGCTTTGCGGAACTCGACACCCACACAAAATAAATGTTTTTTCATTCTTGGCTCCTTGTCATCTTATACAACTAAGCTAATCTTTAATTTGGTCTAGGTCTAGTGCTTTTTCTTACACTTAACAATACGTTACCTATTCACAATACTGCAGTTCAAAGTAAAAACCTAGTATCCAAATATTAGACTTAAGCCATAATCGCTGTATAAATGAGGTAGAACGCAACACCAATAACTGTCGTAGCAAATACCTTTTGTACAGTATTGCTATTCATGCGATGTACCAAAGTACGTCCAAGTAACATCCCGACAATACATGCCAGAACAAAGGTGATGGTGACTGCCATTGGGTACTGAAAGCCATCTAAAACGTGTGCTGAAATACTCACGCCACCAATCAGGAAAATAATCATCAAAGAGGTTGCGACGATACTGCGCATATCCAAATCGGTAAATTTACGCAATAACGGCACAATAATAAAACCACCGCCCACACCCAACAAACCCGTCAATAAGCCTGCAATTACACCCACACCACCAAGCAAAGACGCCGTTTTAACATTCCAAATTAAGCGTCCTGTGTTTTGGTTTACCTTACACGGTGGATTAGTTTGGTCGTTGACCTTATTAAAGAAAATACGATACGCCACAATAAACATGACCAGACTGAACGCCAGTGTTAACCACATGGGCGGCACAATACCTGCCAAATGCACCCCATAACGCGCAGATGGAATACTGATTAGGGCAATCCACAATGCAGCACGATAACGTACAATACGTTTGAACAAGCCTTCAACTGTGCCAACCAAAGCCGCCAAAGTGACTGCCAATAAACCGACAGGTGCAGCCTGCGCCACAGTCCAGCCCTGACTTGCCATAAGTGCAGGAACGGCAAGAATACCGCCCCCTGCCCCTGTCAAACCCAGCAAAGTACCAATCGCCAAGCCTTCTAGGATTAACATCCACATGCGTATTTCCCCCTATTCCATCACTATGTTGTGCTGTGCAAACATCACTTGCCACAAACTTTGTTGGCAGGCAAAGCCACATCAATATGTTTTGGATAAGGCAGGTTTAAATTCTGCATGAGGGTAATAAATTCCGCTTTGGTACGTCCTTGTCCTAAACGCGAGTTATTGCGTTTTTCCTGCCCAACGGTAGAAGATAAACGCCCTTTATAGTCATGCCCTGGATACACCAAAGTGTCATCAGGTAAGCTAAAAATTTGTAGATGAATGCTGTCATATAAAGTCGCTGGGTTGCCTTCCTGAAAGTCAGTACGACCACAACCATCAATTAACAACGCATCGCCAGTGAATACCATGCCATTGACCACATAGCTGGTACAGGCGTTGGTATGACCCGGGGTATAACGTGCTTCAATCAATAATTCACCCACACGAATGGCGCTGCCATCGGTAATGAAAATATCGCCACACACCACACCTGAATTACGATGTAATACAGTTTTACAACCAAAACGTGTTCTGAGTTCGTTGGCAGCAGTAATATGGTCAGCGTGTACGTGCGTATCTAAGCTATACACCAATTGCAAATCATGCTGTTCTAGAAAAGCAGCATATTGCTCAACCTCTGAAATTACAGGGTCAATCAGCACCGCTTCACGGGTTTGTTCAGATGCCAATAAGTAAGTATAGGTCGAGCTGTCAGCTTCAAAAAATTGATGAAAGATCATGAGATATACACCAAGTTTTATATTTTGTTATTCTTAATTTTGCAAATATAATGCCAACTTAATCTCTTTTAAATATATTAATAAAATACAATATATTAAGAAATATTATTTAATTTAGGTCATATTCCATGTTTCACATCTGTTGCATTTTGTGTTTCAATTGAATCAATAATGAAACAAAAGATGAAACATCATGAATGCGATACATGACTTTGAACAACAAGCCAGTCTTGAAAGCTTTTTGTTTCATTTACAACAACTTTGTCCAGACAGTTTGCTCTATGTTTATGACGACATTGCTCAAACATGGATTTATGAATATGCACAAGATGCTTCTGTTTCTGCAGCTACGGGTAAAACATTAAAAAACCAATTATTGAAATTAAAACTACAATCACAATCAGCATCACAACCACAGACAGGTCTGCTGCAACTCCCGAATAGTGCTAAGGCATGGCACTACCACAGCTTAAATATTCGTGTCCATACAGCCGATTTCACAGGATGTTTATTCTTTCTGCAGCCTAGCGTTGCAACAGTGTCATCACAAACACTCACCCCATCTGCCCAAGCACAAAATAGTTTGGCGGAGTTTTTCCATAGTGATTCGCCACAAATGCAGCATATGTATTCCATTATTGAACGGGTAGCGATTACTGAGTTTCCTGTTTTGGTGCGTGGTGAATCTGGTAGTGGTAAAGAGTTGGTGGCGCAAGCAGTACATGCACGCAGCCAACGGCATGCACAAGTCTTTATTGCGATTAACTGCGCGGCTTTAAATGCCAATATTTTAGAAAGTGAATTGTTTGGGCATGTGAAAGGTGCATTTACAGGGGCAATTCGTGAGCATAAAGGTGTGTTTGAACGTGCTGCAGGTGGTACTTTATTTTTAGATGAAATTGCAGAAATTCCACTGGAACTGCAAGCCAAATTATTACGAGTATTAGAAACGGGCGAATTCACCCCTTTGGGCGGTGAAAAAGCGATTAAATCGAATGTCAGAATTATTACCGCAACCCATCGCGCTTTACGTGAAGAAGCGCGTTTAGGCAGATTTCGCCAAGATTTACTTTATCGTTTACGGGTGATTCCAATTTTTGTGCCACCACTACGTGAACGTAAACAAGATATCCCTAAAATTGCAGCATTTATTTTGCAACAACAAGCCCAGTTTCAGGTCACGCCACATTTGACCGAGCAAGCACTGAAGGTATTAATCAATTACGACTGGCCAGGCAACGTGCGTGAATTAAAGAATACCTTGCTGTATGCATTGACCATGTCAGCAGGTAAAACGGAAATTGATCAACACGATTTACCCGATGAAATTGTGCATGCTAGTTTGAAACTCGCCACAGCTACCCCAACGCCACAACCTATTGAGCTGCCCATCAAAACCAACAATAAAGTAGATAAAGACACACTGCAGGATTTACTGGAAAAATATCAGGGGCAAACTGAATTGGTGGCACAAGCCTTGGGCATTAGCCGAACCACCTTATGGCGTTATCGAAAAAAATATCATTTATGAGGCGGAAGTTTGCTGAATAAAGGACGCTTTGCTTTGATCTGCATATTCATAAATGGTGTCTAAATCTTTTTGAATGGCAGCTGCGACTCGGCTAGGCATCAACTGATTCAGTTTGACAAAGACTTTTTCAGGATAACCGACCTGATAGGATTGACGGTCTGTTTGTAAAAATTGATACAGTTCTTGTGCCACAAATTCAGGTGAATCCACTTTTGTACCCATTTTGATATTCATTTCAATCACATCGGGATTGTTCATACTGGTATTGGTCGCGCGTGGGGAGAAATATCTAAAACGAATGGCAGTCTGACAATACTCTCGCGCCAACGCTTCAGTTGCACCACGCAAGGCAAACTTACTGGCGCAATAACTCACATAGCCAGGATAGCCGATGCTGCCAAAAGTCGAGCCAATATTGATGATCTGACTCGGCTGACTGTCCGACATATATGGAATCACATCCTGAATCAGTTGCAGCGGATAAGCCACATTGACCAACATCATTTGCTCAATGGTATCCTGTGATTGCTGCGCAAACAGACGAAAATCATTCATGCCTGCATTGTTAATATAGTAATGAATCGGATGTTTTAATGCGGCAAGTGCCTGAATAAAATCATGACGACTGCTGGCATCAATTAAATCACAACGCAGACTGTGTAATTGCAACTGAGGATACTGCTGCGCCAGACTTTGCTCTAGTTGTTGCAAGGTGTCTTGCTTACGCCCAACCAAAATTAAGTTTAAGCCTTTTTCAGCAAAATGATGCGCAATCGCATGACCAATCCCGCCTGTTGCCCCGAAAATCACCGCAGTTAAATTTGACATAAAAGATACTCTCAATTTTAAGATATTCGATACAACTCAATTATAAAAATGCAGGATTCAGTCCCAAGCCCATACAAATATAGAGTTTACGATCTTCTAATGGCACCAATATTTCACGTCTGCCATGCATAAAGCGCTTGTTATCAATGAGCACCACATCACCATCTTGCCAGTCAATTTCTGAGGTTTCACGCTCGCATCGCTCTGCCAATTCTTCCAATAATTCTGCTTGGATTTCGCTGCCATCGGCAAAGTAAAAACGCTGCTTTTCGTAATTATAAGAAGGCCCCAACAAGGTGTTGGCAAAGGCAGGCACAGCTTTTAAATTGTCATGGCGAATCATCGGCATGCTTAAATCGTACTGTACGCCTTCATCATGCGCAGGGCGAATCCGTTGTCTAGGAATCATCTCAATAAAATGAGCGAGTTCCTGCTGCCCGACCTGTACGGCATCGGCAATATTGAGTGCTGTCGCCACATACTTTTGCCACATCGCTTTGGGTAAGTAACGGCTGATGGTCATCGGTTCAGCAAATTTCTGCTTCAGTGTGTCAGGCAGTTTTTGCCATACCTCATGTCCATCACATAAAGTAGTCTGCGAACCACGCGAAGCACTTTTTTCACTAAAAAAAGCAATAATATCAGGCGGCATTGGGGTTGAACCATTTTCTATATGCAGTCCCATTGCCTGCGTACCTGCATCTACTTTTTGCGATTGTCGGGTCACATTTTCACGTGCAGGGTCATAGGTCAGCTTTTGGCAAATATTGCTCATCAGCCCACTAAACGCATTCACATCATAATGTTCATTTCTAAGTAAAACCCAACCGTGCTCCACCAAACGATCTTTAATTTGTTGTGGGGAATGTTTGAATTGCTGTTGTGCAATATTCATGTGATTTCTCTCTATCTCTATTGATGACTGACAGGTTGATGTCTATCTGTGAAACATCTCCAAGATCAGCCATTAAATACGTTGTAGGATGTGCCAAAGCTGTCTGATACTGTTGCTGAATGACTGCTCTACGCAATTTTCCGTTATCGGTTAACATCTGATTATTTAAAGAAAAAGGTTGTTCAGCACGTCACCAGTGTTTAATTTGGGCATAATCAGGCATACGGGTATTGGCACGATAAATCGCGGCTGCCAATTGCGCATCTGAACGATGTTCCTCGGCATAAATCACTGCAGATAATGACGGCTGCGCTTCACCAAACACGGCAATCTGTTGAATTTCAGGCTCACTCAAACTGTTCGATTCAACCCATTCTGGTGAAATATTGCGCCCAAAACTGCTGACAATAATTTGCTTGATACGCCCCGTGATATATAAATAGCCATCTTCATCAAAATAACCTGCATCGCCTGTGTGAATATCGGCTGATACCGCATCCTGCTCACGCCCAAGTTCATGCATATATCCCAACATGGCATTGCCCTTGACCACCACTTCTTGATTGGCAGCAATTTCGACTTGAACATGCGGTAATACGCGGCCAACACTGCCAATTCTGCGAGCTTCAGGCAGGTTTAAACTCACGACCGATGCACATTCAGACAGACCATAACCTTCATAAACAGGTAAATTGAATTGCTGACACTGCTTGAGTAAATCTGCAGACACCTTGCCACCACCCACGGCAATAAACTTCAAAGTGCGCAAGCCCAAATCGCCGTGTTGATGGATATATTCCACAATCGCTTTGAGCATTTGTGGCAATAAAATCACGCTTTCAATATGATATTGCTGCACGGCATCGACAAAGCGTGAAACATCAAACTCATGGTTGGACAGCAAACCAAACTGACTGACTTCAGCCACCACCACTGCACGCCCCATGTGAAAAGGCACATACACGCCTGCGATATTTTCAAGCAATGTTGCAAATGGAATTAGACACAAATGCCGCCCAAGCTGGCTGCTTTGCAATGCCTGACTTAAAGAGTACGTAATTGAATTAATGGTGGCTTCTGCCAAACACACACCTTTGGGAGTACCCGTACTGCCCGAGGTATAAGTAATTTTTGTAGGCTGCTCAGCAGAATTTGGGGATAAATGCGGTTGTGCTGTTTCAACGCTTAGACGAAACAACTGCCCTTGATATAAATCTGATGGTGGCAAAACCTGTGCCTGAACTGCATCAATCATCTCCAACAAAGCTTCTGGAATAGCAGTATTTCCAATAGCCGAGTTAACATTGGACGGAGTATCGCTTTGTGCAGTATCCGTCAAAATACACAGCAACTCGGCTTGGCTGTCTTGCAGTAAATGTTGCACTTGTGCAGCAGTAAAAAATAAAGGCACAGGAATGACTGTCATTGCAGCTTTACGTGCGGCTAAATCGACCACAATCCAATCGGCCTGGTTCACACCCCACAACGCCAAACGCTGTACTTGATAAGTTGCCAATTCTGCACTGAGCAACTCAACCCGTTGCTGTAATGTGGCATAACTCAGTGTGGTTTGTGCCGTCACAATTGCTTCACGCTCAGGGTCTGTTTGGGCATAGTGATTCAGGTTTTCAAACAACTCATTCATCTTTCAATTTCCGCCTTTCTGCATAACCTTTGGCATAAAAACAATATTGCTGTTGCGTGACCGCCAACGCTGCTGCAACGTCAATCGCCAGTACATAAGGCTTCTGTTGGTAATAACTGCCCCATTGATGCTGTGCATCGCCCAAGGCTTCGGGGTTGGCTTTTTCTAGCACCTGAAAATGCAGTCCCATTTGCTGTAACACATAGCGCACTGCTGCTGTTCCTGTGCAAACTGCCCACGACACATTGTTCTGCGATAAATGAAACACCAAAAAAGCCACCATCAATTTGGCTTTGCTCATGTCTTGCGCTGCTAAGTTGCCAATTTCAACAATCTGCGCGCGCGTTACAGGCACTTGGCTCAATTGGGTTAAAATGGTTTCAATGGGTGCATCTAAATACTGTTCCAAAAAGGCTTGGTTCGCGCCCAATGGTTGCATGCCAATCACCACTTGCATGTCGTGGTTTACATAGCCTGCAAACAAGGTATCTGAAAAAGTATTTATGGATGCCTGATGGACTTTTTGGTATTTATCTCGAATAAAATGCTCTAATGCCAAGCGTTGTTCGCTAGCATCTCGGGTCACAGTTGTCACATTTAAATGTTGTGCTGTTGTGTGTGCTTGAATCACCGAGGCATAGCTGTGTAATACATCTAAATGTGGCTGTTCTAGGTTCAACTGTTTTGGGTTCGTTTGTGGTTTATACGGCTGCGCTACAGATGCATACCCGTTGAATTGTTTTTTATTTTTTTGCTGATGAAAATTCGCATCCAGAAAATGCGTTTGACTGGATGATTGAGCATCAAAATTAAATTTGATCATGTGCATCACATTGGATAGAAAATAACTCAATGCTCAAGATAGAAATCTAAACTTAAAGAAAACTTAAGTCGCTACAAACTGTCACAATTCATAAAGTTGTTTATGCACACAAAAAAGGAGCTGATCACTCAACTCCTTATATGTCTAAAACAATAAACTAATCAAAATAAACAGTCATCCAATTAGGCAAAACACAATTGTTCGCGCCCTACCTTAGATTTTAATAGGCATAAGACGCAATTGCCGTTGCAATTGGTTTATCTTCATCATTGACCATCGTCATGCGCATGGTGCAGCCTTTACGCCCTAAACGTAAAGTTTCCGCACGGGCAATAAAATACTTACCGCGTCCCGGTGCTAAGTAATCCACCCGCATATCTACCGTAGCCAAACGGGTGACTTTTTTTATGGTATCGGGCAAGTCGTCAGGTTCAGTTCTTTTATATAACTCACCCATCGCCACAATACCGCCCACACTGTCCAAAATGGTTGCAGCAACACCACCATGTAAAATTTGGAAAGCCACGTTGCCCACCATATACGGTTGCATCTCAATATAGGCTTCAATTTGACCATCGACCACACGCATGCTCATGCCATTGTGTTGAAAAAATGGCGATCCATTAAATGCATTGACCAATTGTCTTAGCACGACATCAATATCGACTTTCGCGCCTAAATGTATATTCCCAGTCCAATTTTTCTCTGCATTACTCATAACGTGCCCAAAAGTCCAAACAACTCAATTTACCAACAATAAAAACAGCCAATGTATGCCCAAATGAAATTTAAGGGGCTACAATAGTCGTCTAGTTTAATACTGATCAGTGAGATTTTTATGACCTATACGTTCAATCGTCCTGCATTTCCTGCCACTCGTATGCGTCGTATCCGTAAAAATGATCAATTACGCGCCATGGTTCGCGAAACTCACTTAACCACAGATCACTTGATTTATCCTGTATTTGTTTTACCGGGACAAAATCAAACCCAAGATATTCCAAGCATGCCCAATATTCAGCGTTTATCGGCAGACTTATTACTCAAAAAAGCCGAGCGTTTAATGCAGCTGGGTGTGTCTAAACTGGCATTGTTTCCAGTCACGCCACAAGAAGATAAAAGCCTGACCGCAGAAGCAGCATGGCGTGAAGATGGCTTGGTGCAAAACACGCTACGCCTGCTGAAAAAAGAATTACCAGAGATGGTACTTATTACCGATGGCGCACTCGACCCGTACACTACTCATGGTCAAGATGGCATTATTGATGACACAGGCTATGTACTGAATGATGAAACCGTTGAATGTCTAATTAAACAGGCTTTAAGCCATGCCGAAGCGGGTGCAGATGTGGTTGCGCCAAGTGACATGATGGATGGCCGTATTGGTGCGATTCGTCAGGCGTTGGAAAGCAACGGGCACATCTATACCTCTATCATGGCTTATTCAGCCAAATACGCCTCTAGCTTTTACGGCCCATTCCGTGATGCAGTCGGTTCTGCCAGCAACCTCAAAGGCGGCAACAAATACAATTATCAAATGGATATTGGCAACCGCGCCGAAGCCTTGCATGAAATTGCACTGGATATTCAAGAAGGTGCAGACATGGTGATTGTAAAACCAGGTATGCCTTATTTAGACATCGTACGTGAAGTGAAAGATAACTTTGGTGTGCCAACCTTTGTCTATCAAGTGAGTGGTGAATACGCCATGCTTGCTGCCGCGATTCAAAATGGCTGGTTGTCGGACAGTGTGATTATTGAATCGCTAATGAGTTGCCGCCGTGCAGGTGCAGATGGTATTTGGACATATTTTGCCGAAGAAGCAGCACTCAAACTTAAAGATATGGCATAAACAGGCGACTTTCATGCACATCGCAATCATTGGTGCAGGCATCAGCGGTTTGTTGTCTGCACTCGAACTGGTAGAGCAGGGCTGCTCTATCAGTATTTTTGATCAACAACAAGCAGCACAAGCGGCATCATGGGCAGGTGGTGGAATTCTTTCTCCCATGTATCCGTGGCGTTATCCTCAAGCGGTCAATGACTTAGCCCAATTTGCCAAACCGCAGTACCAAGCATGGAATGAAAAACTCAAACCTATTACAGGCATTGATTTTGAAATCCATGAAACAGGCATGTTGATTTTTGATGAAGATGATTTTGAGATTGGTATAAATTATGCCGAACGTCATCATGAACCGATGCAGCAAGCTGAATGTCTGAATCGGGAACAGCTCGAACAAATTAACCCGCATATCCACCCCAAATTTAAACAAGCCCTGTATTTCTCACAACTTGCCAATGTGCGCAATCCGCGTTTATTACAATCGCTCACGCAATATTTGAAACAACATCCGCGCGTGCGATTTTTTGAACACTGCCCAATTCAGCAATTTCAGATCACTGAAGATCGTATTCAAGCCATTCAATCTGCCGATGGTCGCTTGCATCGTGCAGATCATATCGTGCTTGCGACAGGTGCATGGTCACAGCACTGGGCGGCACAACTGGGTTTAGAGATTCCTGTACAGCCTGTACAAGGGCAAATTGTGTTATTTAAAACCCCTGCACAATGGTTGCCAAGCATGTGCATGAACAAGGTGATGTACTTGATTCCACGTCAAGATGGGCATGTGCTATGCGGTTCCAGTATGCGTCACGTTGGTTTTGACACCACACCAAACCCGCAAACCCAACAAGATATTTTAACGGCTTGTTTTGAAATGGTGCCTGAATTGGCACAGTTCCCCATTGTGAAGCAATGGGCTGGTTTACGTCCAGGCTCGCCTACAGGTGTGCCGTATATCGGCAAAGTGCCAAGCCTAAATAATGTATGGATGAATTTCGGACACTTCCGTAATGGCTTATGTATGGGCACTGCTTCAGCGCAGTTATTAAGACAGCTCATGCTTGGGCAAGAAACGATTGTTGATCCTGCCGCTTATGATCCAAAGCAGTTACAGCCCACCTCAATCTGTGCATAACACTCAGCATCATCCTCTGTTTAAGTAGAGGATGATGCACCCAGACAAGCCGCTAGCGCCTGTTCAAGTTTTGGATATTGAAAGCAATAGCCTGCTTGTTCTAACGCTTGTGGTTTAACATATTGCCCATTCAGCACCAATTGCGATTGCTCGCCCAATAACCAACGCAAGACAAAAGCAGGTAACACCAAAAATGGACGACGTTTTAAAAGCCGAGCTGCGGTTTCGGCAAAGTCTTGCTGACTGGTTTTTTCAGGTGCAACCACATTCAAAATTTTGGCGTCTACAGGTTGCATCATTAACCAGTGAATGGCCTGTAAAACATCTTGTATATGCACCCATGCAACAGGCTGCCGTCCATGCCCAATCCGCCCGACGGCATTTAAACGAATTGGTAATAACATTTGCGGTAAAATGCCGCCACCGCGTCCAAACACCACACCCAAACGCATAATTTTAGTATTTTGCTGGCTAAAGCTTAAAGCAGCTTGTTCCCATTGCTGACACAGTTGCGACATAAAAATATCTTGTGCTGTACTGTGCTCGGTACACAATGTAGACCATTGTTCCTGCGGGTCAATTCCGTAATACCCCACAGCCGAGCCTGAAATAATACACTTGGGGAAAATACGGCGCTTTTCAAGATATTGATATAAGTACAGTGTGGTCTGAACTCGACTATCGAGCAATTTTTGTTTGCGTTCTGCTGTCCATCTGCCCTGTCCAATACTTTCTCCCGCCAAATTAATCACATAATCAATTTGGTCGGTGTCGAGTTCATCTAACTGCTGAATCCAGCGTAATTGTGGATGTTTGGATACTCGATTGGGCTGTCGGGTTAGCCCCACCACCCGATAATCCTGTTGCAATAAAAATGGCAACAATTGTAAACCAATAAAACCACTTGCCCCTGTTACCAGTACCAAAGGTTTATGCATCTTCCAATCTCAGCATGATGAAAAATATAGTTTTAGCTATACGAGATTTAGACTGAATGTTCAAGTCTGAGCAAATCATCATCACATAACTGATCATGTATATTTGAAGAAAATCAGATATTAACAACTTCTTTTATCAGCCAAACATTTTAACTGCCATACGCTGTGCCTGTTTACCATAAAACCAATAGGTCAGCAGATACAATGGAATTGCGATCAACAAGAACATGATCACCACCACACTCATAAATTGTGGCTGTTGCAAATACTGTAAAAAATCTTGCCAAATGCTTGGGTTTTGGCGAGAAAATATCGCCAAACCTAATAATAAAAACGCCAAGTTATAGCCCCAAAAAATCAGGCTAAATCCTAAAGTAAATGTCTTGCGTTCCTTGTCATTCGGCGCACGGCGTTGTTGTTTTAAAAACTTATACAGCACTAAAATCATGGCAACCAAATAAGGCACCGCAGTTAAAATCCCGCCTACACCCGCAGGTAATAATGCAGCCAATACGCCACAAATACAGGTCATCACAAAGCAATACAAGAAAAACCAGATAAAATAACGGCTTAGCGATACCATAAAGATGACTCAGACAAAAGATTCAGCCTAGTATAAAAAAAATTGATTTTTTTTTCATGAAATTGTCAACCGAATACAAAAGCCTGACGTTATATAGGCTACAAGGTCACAACAACCGTTAATGTGTATGGCATCCACAATATTTTCGGTGACCTGACTAAAGCAATAAATCGCATACAGTCATGCTTTGAACAGCAGCCAAAGCTTTACTGTATCGCAAGTTTTTCTTTGACCGACGATTTCATCATCACTCGAATCGTCGGTCTTTATTTTTTAGGTGGTGTTTCAAAAAGTATGCTGAAACAAAGCAGGTTGAATTTTGATAAAATAGAGAAATGCGAATAACTCTAGAAATCAAATGTCCAACCTGCCTCAGTGACAGTATAAAGAAAAATGGCATCAA
>NZ_VPAL01000029.1:0-8446 GCF_013419245.1 Acinetobacter sp. YH12095 | reverse complement strand
TTAGCAACAGGAGGTGTTGCTGAATATATATCCATGTTCATGGATTAAGTCCCCACTTGTTTTTAGGTGGGAACTAAATTAAGGCTTATAGGATCGCTTGGTAAGGCTGTGTTAGCCGGATGCTTACATTCGAACTTCCATAGACTATAAATAGAAAAATGATTTATATAAACATAATGTACTGTTTTATAAAATATTAATTAAAATTCATTAATTTTGCACCATCTGAAGTCAATGGAGTCTGGATAGTCAATATCTCCAGTTGGATAGTCATAATTTAGACTTGTTTTACAGTCAATCGTTTGTGTCTCTGGATCATCTATATCTTTTAATCGTAAAGTAATGAAGTAGTTATGAGATGGCCCCTCATCTAAATTATATTTAAAATCATGATAATTAATTACTCTATGACGATATTGCTTACCATCATCAGCTTCTACCCAAAATATATGTCCTTTAATAGTAGACTGAATTGCTTTCTTTCCCACATTTATTGTTTGAGGTGAGTCTGAGTTGTTAGCATAAGCTAATGTTGAAGAAAGTAATAATAAGCTTATTAATGTCTTTTTCATTCTATAAGTTGCTGTATTGTTTGTGATAATCCAGTATAACATTCTGTTGTTGAGCCGTTAAATGCTATCTTTGGCTTATAGTGAAATTCTTGCATTTCAGTTTTGAATGCTACTTCCAGATCATAGACTACTTCTGCTGTTCCAGGTAGTTCAAGCAGGATATCCTGCTTGTATCTTAAGAGAAGATTCTACTTTTAGATCCTTTTATTTTTAGGGGGGATTACCTAACATCTAATAAAAGAAGTTGTATAAGACTCAGTTTTTCCATTTTCTGAAATATATTCATCAATTGAATATAATTTATTGTTGATTAAAACATAATGAACTTTTTCTCGTTCTCTATGAATATTGCCCCCTTCTTCATCATGAAATGTATACCTGAATCCTGAGCCATGTAATTCATTAGTAGGACTTTGCAGAAAATGAGTGATATTTATATGTGAATAACCTTCATAACGCTCATCTTTAATTTGGTTAACTTCACTATTTTTTATACTTAAAACCCTAAAATCATCACCATTCACCATGCCACGACAAGCGGCTTTATTAATTCCCCATTTACCAATAAACATGATATTGACCTTTGAAGCATATGCTGAGTTAAAAAATACTATTGGTAGGAGGATAGCTAAAAAAAATTTCATAAAAAAACGCTTATTTCGATTGGATAGTAACTAGCTAACTAATGATCTAAGATCATAACTTAGCTATCCCATATTGTTGAATAAATACTGATTTTAAAATTGCACTACTTTGTGATGATTGATTGACTAGCCACTAAAATTCTAGACACGCATAACCATCTATGAACTGCCACTTGTTAAAAATTTATACTTTTACACTCTTTAGTTCCTTCCAAGCAAATACTCGCATATCCTGTATTTGTTGAAGGTTTATACTGCTGTGAAGATTTCGCCACATTAACTTCTGTATTCGAAGGAGTGTTATAACTTTGTTGTAATCCTACAAAAGACAGCAGACCCTCTGCCAATGCTTGTCCTAATTTTTGATACCCTGCTTCTGTAAAATGAACCCCATCTTTTCGACCTAAACCTTGATTAATCCAAGATTTCATCGAGCATTCACCCCCCATGGCTTGTTGCCAATTCCAATACAAAGTATGCTTTTGCTGTGCAACTTGGTACTGCACATTTTGAATCGCAGTTAATTTAATTGGTCTTATCCCACATTGCCCCGTGATATTTTTTAAGCTTTCTGGTGCTGAAACAATCATAATGGCAGTATCAGGACTCGCTAGACGGATCTGATCAACTTTCGACATTAATAAATTTTTATACTTATCAACATCAATATTGTCGTTAAATGCTTCGTTTGTTCCATAAGCAATAATAATCAATTCAGGCGAAATGCTCTTTAAATTTTGCTGCCACTCCTCGTTCCAGCGATTCCAATATGATAATTCTGCTCCATTAATTCCTAATGCTGAAACAACAGCACCCCCACCATTTTGATTTTTTGCCCACCATCCCCCAATTGCTGATTGTTCTGCATTTGAAGAAGTGATGGTAAATGGTAGCTGTGCCACAAACTCGACTGTTTGCCAGGTATTGTTTTTGATTGGGGCTTCAATCTCAAATTGACGCCCTTGTGCATCTCGGCCCAAAAACTTACCATCCGTTGCAGCCTGCCTTAAATTTACTTTGATTTTTTGCGAAAGTTCACTTTGTTTTGATTTAATGGTTAAAGTTGCTCCATTAAACTTAGGGGTAGCGATTAAGCCCCCCAAAGTATAATTTTGATCTCGTTGCTGGCGACTAGAGATTGGCTCCCAACCATTGTTATCGTACCCATAACGGACTAAACGTTGCCCAGAAAAATACATAGGCATTCCCCACCCCATTCCACCGTTTCCTAACCGGTTTTGTAATTGAGACCTTAACGTTCCTGTCATTACATCAGCCGCTGTATGGGAATCACCGAATTGAACAATATGAACAGATTTATTTTTAAAAGCAGATATTAATTGGTCGGTATTAGGATCATTAAAATTGGTCAAATTACTAGCGCAAACTGGCGATCCGATCGTTAAAATACAAAATACACCTAAATAAACTGACTTTTTAATCAACATAGATTTAACCTGTATTTTATTGAGTTTAATGAATAATTTTTAGATGGCTTGAAATAACTTGTGCAATCAGTTTCTGACCATCTGTTGAAAAATGGATTCCATCAGCACTACGCATTTTAATAGAATTTCCATTTTTAGTAACATATTCATTGTAAATATCGTTTTTTCCACCGAGTAATGGTCTGGAATCAATAAAAAATGCCTGATGCTTTTTCACTTCATCACTAATGACTCGATTTAAATATACCATTTGTTGATTCAACGAATCTTTTTTCATGTTTGGTGGACTCAACCACATCACACTAATTCGATTTTCTTTGGCTGTTTGAATAATTTGAGAAATGCGAGAACGATAGACAGTCTCCCATTCAGGCGATTGAAATTTAAGGTAACTTCCACCTTTAGGGTTTGGCATATCCCAAGGATCATTCGCTCCTAAGAACACGACTAAAACTTTAATTTGCTTATTTGCAGAAATAGTATCTTGAATTGTTTTAGGCCAATCAAAGAAGCTTGGGTAAGATAAGCCGGTACTTTGTTTACTTAAATTAATGGTTTTAATACCAAATTTTTCTTGCAAATGCTTTTGCACATGCGGTGCAACCCCCTGCATTAATGAGTCACCTGCAAAGAAAACTTGGTCAGTTTTGGTCAAGGTAAATTGGTCAAGTAAGGCTTGATGTGCCCTTGCTTGTTCTTCTTTCGCCAATCTGATTTTTTCTTGTTTTTCAAGTTGTATTAAGTACTGGCGATATTCTGGTGTATACGCATAATGCTCATTGTATTGACTTATGATCTCGGTATTTAATTGACCAATCATGGCTTTATTCAAGCCATGTTTCGTATATAAAAGATCACCAATCTGCCCACCTAATGTCCATACTTCAAATTTTTCTAACTTAGATAAAGGGCTTTCTCTATGATAAGTCTGCTGAAAATAGGCATTGACTGATTTTTGCATAATCCAAATTGATAAAAATGCAAAAAAAATCAGGGTAACCAGAATAAAAATATAACTCTGAACATGATCATCAGCTGGACTAAATTCATGAGCATTAATTTCATATTCAAGCTCTAGCAGTTTTGACTCATTAGAAATTTGCATATATAAATCCAGGAATTCCAGAAGGTGCACAAATGATAATAGTGATGAAAATAGCGAAGAGCGGTACTAGCAATGCATATCTTGGGATGTTTCGTTGATATGAACTTAAATTACTTAATGCCCGATAAACAAATGGGTAAATCACCCAGGCTATCGTTAATAAAGTAAGTAAATATAATGGGTTACTTGTCCATTGGACATTGATATGATTACTCAATAAGGCTCTAAATACTTGCAATGCCTCTTCGAAGGTTTTGGCTCTAAAGAAAACAAAGCAAAAACTAACAAAGGTGATTGTGAAAAATACGCTAGTGGTTTTCCCTATCCAGCTTGATTTTGCAAAAGCATCACGTGCATGTTTTATGTCTACTTTAAAGACCTTTTGATAGATTTTATCTGAGATATTAAGCAGTACTAATGCTAAGCCGTGTAACAATCCCCAGATAAAAAAATTCCATCCTGAACCATGCCATATACCTGATAACACCATTGCAATCACTAGATTTAATTGGGTTAGTGTAAAACCACCCCGGCTCCCCCCTAGCGGGATATAAATATAGTCTCGTATCCAGGTAGACAAACTGATATGCCATTTATCCCAAAAATCACGAATGTTGTGGGCAAGTAACGGAGCTCTAAAGTTTACAGGCAATCTAAAACCCAACAGCAGGCCAAAAGCGATCATCATTTCACTGTAGCCGGAGAAATCGAGAAATAGCTGTAAGGTATAACCATAAATTGCAGCCAATATTTCTAAGCTATGATATTGCATTGGGTTAGCGAATACAGGATTTACCCATTGATCAGCAAGCCAACCTGCGATCCACCATTTTTTTATTAACGCTAAAACCAGAAGTATTAAAGCCAAGCTCGGTAATAAAATTTTACGGGGCTGATTCGTCGTTATCTGTGTACTCATTCCACATGACTGGCCACTAATATCAGTCAACCCCTTTGCATTCTGAGCACGAGCGATAGGGCCGGCTGTTATAGTTACAAAGAATGAAAAATGCATTAAAAGTTGAATTAAATTAAATCTAGGGCAATCTATTTCATTCCTATAACGACTAACCAAATAACTAATCGCTTGGAATGAGTAATAGGAAATGCCTAAAGGTAAAATTAAATTTGCTGCCAATCCTGAATTGTCTAAATTAAGTTTATCTAAAGATTCAGAAACTATCGGTTTAAAAAAATCGTAATATTTAAAGACACTTAGCTGAATTAAGGTTATTACAATTCCAAAAATTAATAATTTTTTCTTAAGTAAAACATATCGATCCATTAATATCGATATTAAATAAACTATCAAACTAAAGATAAATAAAATAGTGATAGCTAACCCACCAGCCATCAAATAAACCAGCAAATAACTTGTAATAACTAGAATCAGATTCTGAATTTGAGGCTTATTCCTAAATACCCAATAAATACCAAAAAATAGAATGAACGACAATGCGAATTCTATAGATAAAAAAGAAAACATTTTTCTATTCAGCTACATAAAATTACCTAAATATAACATATTTTTTCAGAAAAAATTTAAGTTGACAAAAATAACTAATCATGCGAAAAAAGTTTTTTTAGTTAACAGATGTTCACACATGTCTCGAATTGTTTCTGTACCACTTAGTTTAGAACAGCGAGAACGACTCATTTTTCTGGCCAAGCATGCAAAACATTGGCGTGAAAGACAACGTGCCCAAACTATTCTCTGGCTTTCTGAAGGTAAAAGCCTTAAAACAACTCCAGTCAGGACAAGCACTGACTGGAGAAAATGGCATACTCACCCCTTTAATTAAACAACTGACCGAAGCTGCTCTTGAAGCAGAAATCGAGAATTACATTGAAGCGAATCCGAAACAAGGTAATCGCCGCAATGGCTATACTCGCAAGACAGTAAAATCTACATCAGGTTCATTTGAGCTTGAAACCCCTAGAGATCGAAATGGTGAATTTGAGCCACAGTTAGTTAAAAAGAACCAGACCAAATTATCAGAAGAAATTGACAATAAAATCATATCACTCTATGCACTTGGTATGAGCTATCGTGATATTCAAAAGCATGTTGCTGATATGTATGGATTGGAGATTTCAGATGGTGCTATCACCAATATTACAGATAAGCTCCTCCCTCAGTTACAAGCATGGAAACAACGCCCACTCGATACAATTTATCCCTTTGTTTGGTTAGATGCCATACATTACAAAGTGAAAGATAAAGGTGTTTATGTGAGCAAAGCGATCTATACCATTTTAGCTTTAAATGTTGAAGGTAAGAAGGAACTACTCGGCTTGTATTTATCGGAAAGCGAAGGGGCGAACCATTGGCTTAGTGTACTGACAGACCTACAAAATCGTGGTGTTCAGGATATTCTGATTGCCTGTGTAGATGGACTAAAAGGTTTCCCCGAAGCCATAGCAGCGATTTACCCTCAAACAGAAATACAACTGTGTATCGTTCATCAAATTCGTAATTCTTTACGCTATGTTGCCAGTAAAGATCAGAAGGCATTTATGGCTGATTTAAAGCCAATTTACCGTGCTGATACCAAAGGGGCGGCAGAAGTAGCACTGGATGAGCTAGAAGAAAAATGGGGCGAAAAATATGGTGTGGTCATTCAGTCATGGCGTACCAAATGGCATCTACTATCCGCCTATTTCAAATACCCTAAAGCGATTAGGAAGCCGATTTACACCACCAATGCCGTTGAAGCCGTACATCGTCAATTCCGCAAACTAACCAAAACCAAAGGAGCTTTCCCCAATGAGGATAGTCTGATGAAATTACTGTATATTGGTATTCAACAGGCATCGGAAAAATGGACAATGCCTATTCAGGAATGGGGACAAACGATTACTCAATTATCCATTTACTTTGAAGGTCGATTAGATGATATAATTAAAATCTAGTCAAATTTACTGACACAGAATTTTGAACGCCCTCCAGAATTATTTACACCCTCGGGTTTTCGGTCTCTAAGCACTTTTTAAAGGGAACTTCATCGACTCAAATCTCTATTTGCAACAGTGCCATTCTTCTTTATACTTGTACTCTGGCAACGAGGACAATGAAGTTCTATTTCGATTTTCACACATTTAAATATAACCGAATTGTGTCTCGTTGCCTACTTTTGAGATGAGCATACTTTTTAGAACACCACCAAATTTTTATCTAAATTTCTTATGAAGTAATTTAGATAAGTTTAGTGTTTAAAGTAAATATGTAAAAAGTTCTTTTAGACCATTAGCCTTAACTTATCTATAGGATAAAACCAAACAAACATATACATGTTTACTTTTTAAGGGCAACTTATTCTAAAATATTATTGGGAGGAATTATTGTGAAATATAAAAATGTAACTTTGGCTTTATTATTAATAGCAATGGGTTTTAATACCCAAGCAAAGAATGTAGATTACTATTCAATTTGCTTGGATTTGAGTGGTAACATCAATAACGCAGTAGTAGAACAGTGTAGTGACTATGCTATTACTAAGTATAAGTCTGAAATTACAACAATTTTTAATCAAGTAAAAAAGAGTAATGTTCAAAAATATGATTTACTTAAAAACCAGCAGCAAAAATGGTTAAGAAATACCGAAAAATCATGTGAAAACAGTCAAGAACACTATACATATTGTATGCTCGGTGAATATGATGAACGTTTAACTAAATTAAAAAAACAGGTAAAAAATTAAAGCTATTTGGGGGAGTAGAAAACTTGGTGGTTTTTCAAAAAGTATGCTGGGATTAAATGCAGCCATTATTGATGTAGAAGAAGGTTAAATCGAAAGGGCTTTGTTGCACAAAGATTTGAAATGCAAAGCGCCCCTAATTGAGCTGCGGACGCTTACTCTTAAAGAAACGGAATATCGCTTCAATCATCGCCATGGTAATTTATACCTCGATTTGCTTAAAATACTCCGTAACAATCCTCTTTATCTTCCTAAGCCCCTAAATATATAGCAAAGATTAAGTGCTAGAGTCGCAAACTAGAAGATATTGTCCATTTTTAGCTTTAACAATTTCACCTTTAAAGCCCATATCTTTATCTTCAGTGAATTTAATCTTTTTAAGTCGTTTTAATTGTTGAGCATTTGGTGTTTTAAAATAGATAATATGTCCATAAATACCATTTATACCACTTGTATACTCGCTGAAGCCAAGCAATGGCACCCCATAAGCAGTAGCATTTTTTAAACCGATAAATACTTCATTGTATTTATAGAAATCCTCATTTACATTCAATTTTCTAACAATCGCAGGTCGCATATCATTGCGATATGGCTGTGGAGTTTTTGCGTAATTCCCTTTTTTGGCAGATGGATGAACATCAACAACTGTCATGTCTTTTACTTCTTTTAGTTGAATAAGATTTTCGGATAGAGAATTAAATACCGCATGATTTGTCGTACAGCCGTCTTCCAAAGACTTAAAGACTGGAGTCCAATCTGCTGCATACCCTACACTTGAAACCATTAACCCTAATGCTGAAATTAAAATTCTCATAAAACCCTCAAAAAAAATCTCTGTACACGACAAAAATTGATAACTCATTGAAATAATGTCACAATAATTGTTTTCTAACGACGAATACTATGACACATCTCAATGAGTTATATCTTATCTTAAACAAATCTCTAAAATGGAACAAGTCACATTTAAAGTGCTTTG
>NZ_VPAL01000028.1:0-9027 GCF_013419245.1 Acinetobacter sp. YH12095 | reverse complement strand
CTTGGCCAGAAAAATGAGTCGTTCTCGCTGTTCTAAACTAAGTGGTACAGAAACAATTCGAGGCATGTGTGAACATCTGTTAACTAAAAAAACTTTTTTCGCATGATTAGTTATTTTTGTCAACTTAAGTTTTATTACTGTTATAAGGTAACAATAACTTCTCTTGCTCGATAAGTTCACGTAAAATATTACCAATTTCACTTGTATCATTTGGCGTACTATATTTAAAAACTAAATCGAAAGCAGACTTATATCTCTTATAGAGTTTTTTTGCGATATCTTCAATTTCTTTATTTTCATTCAACATAGATTTTAACGTCTGTAAATATTGCTCAAGAACAAATTTGGTTTTTTCAGCCAAATTAGCTGATTGTTTTAGGATTTTTTGTTCAATCAGCTTACTAATATGACCATAATTTAACTGAACATAATGTTTTGAATCCTGATCATTAATATTTTGATCTTCCAAAGACAAATAAATATAAATCTTATGTTTATAATCAGGATAACTTGTTTCAATAATATTTCTATATTTTCTAAGCTGACCTTTTCCTTCTCCAGAGTATATTTTATTTTCAATCATCATACAAAATTCATTCTTTTTAGATAAAAACAATAAATCTATATTTTGCATTTCCCTATGAATTACGAGGTCATCAAAATCTAAGTGAACAAAATCAAAAACAGATAAACCTGACTTATTACCTAAATTTTGAAATTCATTTTCTTTAAAATATAATTTTATAAACTCTTTTAATACAAAATCTCCTAATTTATGAGTTTCTGCAGGATCAAACAGCCATGCTAAAAAATTTGAATGCTGTAATTCTCTGTGTGAAACTCTTAAAATTTCCATAAGATTGACTTCTTCATTTACTAAATTCTGCAAACTATTGAAGTCATCATCTAATATCAGCTCTTTTAACTGATATTCCACCTCATTTCTCATAACTTAAGCCTTGGTCCCTCTTAAGCATTACACTTAGTTACTTTCTTAATATTTTTATTAAAAGTAAACCGATGCAAAAGCATCGGTTTACATTTTTTATGATCAACCTTTTAACCACTGTTCTACTTTTGCCTGATCTGTAACGCTTAATGCCACTTCTGGCAATTCAATCTGCGCAGCATTCAGTTCAAAAGTCATCAACTCATCACGGCGGAATGCATGAACAGTATAAGCTGCATCCTGTTTGGCATATTGCTCAAGTGATTTTACAGATGCCTTTAAGCCATCAATCGCAACAATCACATCAAGCGCAGAAAGTCCTGCTTTTGCCGCAGCACCTTCACGATGGGCAGCTTGTACCAACACCCCTTCAGGTTTATCTGCCAATTTTAAACCAAACGGCAAAGACTTATCCTGTTTTAGCTGATAATCAACGCCAAATTCAGGCAATAACTGATCGAGCGGCAATTCATCAGTCGTGTTAATTAAATGATGGATTTGCTCCGACCAATCATCTCCTGTCAATTCTTTACATAATTCAAAGATAGTGCGCTCATGCACTTGAATGCCCTGTTGCGCATTAGCGTACAATTTCTGCATTAAGGCATCTAAGCTTGAACCACGCAAACGCAAGCCCAAATCTAAACATAAAGCCACCAAACAGCCTTTGTTATAGTAGCTGGTTCCTGCATTGTTCGAGTTTTCATCTTGACGATAGAACTTGACCCAAGCATCAAAACTAGATTCTGCTACCGTTTGAATCGCACGACCCGGATTTTGCAAATAACGATCAATTTGTGCTTTGAGCAACTCCAAATAAGCCGCCAGATCAATTACACCACTACGCAGCAATAACAAATCATCGTAATAAGACGTAAAGCCTTCAAAAATCCATAACAGCGATGTATAACCTTCCTGATTCAGATCATAATTCACAAAGCTTTCAGGACGAATGAATTTCACCAACCAACTATGAAAATACTCATGGCTGCACAGACCTAAAAAGCGCTGATAATCTTTAGAAGGTTGTTCAGGTTCGTTAGCTTTCGGCAAATCATCACGAGGTGTAATTAAACTGGTACTGTTTGGATGCTCTAAACCGCCATAGCTATTGCCTGTTGCCATGGTCATAAAGGTATAGTTTTCAAATGGCGCAGAACCAAACATGGTAATTTGTGTAGCACAAATTTTTTCAATATCTTGCTGCATACGCGCAGCGTTCATTGCATGTTTGCCCGAAACCACAAATTCGTGTGGAATATCTGCTGCGGTAAAACTAAAACGGGTTTGTTCTGCCAATTCAAACGGTGCATCAATCAGTTCGGCATAGTTTTTGGCTTTTAAGGTATAACGCCCTTTCACCAAACTTTTTGCTGCCAAACCTGTCGCAAGCTGAAAATGCTTCAGCTCGTCTGGTAAAAATAATTCAACTTCAATAGCTTTATCTTCTTGCCCATCTAAGCCCAAACAGGCACAGGCAGGATTGACGTATAAACGGGTTTGATCGACATAAGCGCCACGCACTGACAAATCATAAGCGTAGACATCATATTCCACCGTAATCAATTCATGATCGATATTAAATAAGCGCCATTTATTCTTTTCAAATTTCTGAATTTTAAGGATACGCCCCGCTTCATCATAAGCACGTACCGACTCAAGATGTTTGGAAAATTCACGAATTAAATAGCTGCCTGGAATCCAAGTGGGTAGAGATAAAACCTGAGTAGGATTAGCCAAAAAACGCACGGTGACATGAATAAGATGCTGACGATAATCGTCAAATTCGATTTGATAATGCAACATAATGGGCAATACAAAATGTATAAATAAGAACTTGGCAACAAGCTTAACATTTTTTTAGCAATTGATGCGTCAAGATGAGATTTGTCTGCATTTATGGGTAGCCATCTGAGCAAAAAAGGCATAGCATTCCCTAGTCAATTGTTATTGTTTTTGCTGCTTAAAACCATTGTGACACCAATGGATTGGTGTAAATAAGGAACTTCTTTGAAACGTGTTATCTATCTGATTGCGGCGCTCTGCTGGCTCTGCAGCGCAATCACGCATGCCGCATTATTGAATATTCAAGCTGAAAGTGTCGAAGCCGAAGCATGGGCAATTTTAGACCCACAATCTGGGCAAGTGATTGCAGAACACAATAGTCACGTACAACGTGCACCTGCTTCACTCACTAAAATGATGGTGGCCTATATTGTGCTGAAAGATATTCAGGCAGGTAAATTAGACCGACATGAAATTTTGACCGCAACACCTGTGGTAGAACAAGTGATGTGGGATGAATCACAAATGTATCTAAAAGCAGGTGAGCAGATTTCGGTAGATCAATTATTGGCAGGCTTAATTATTATGTCTGCTAACGATGCTGCACTCACTTTAGGTGAACGTGTTGCAGGTGGTGTGCCGCAGTTTATTGCCCGAATGAATCAGGAAGCGCAAGCTTTGGGTATGCAAGACACACATTTTCAGAATCCGTCTGGTGTGACCATGCCAAACCATTATTCTTCTGCGGCAGATATGGCACGTTTGGCACAAGCGATTGTGACTGAAACACCCGATTATTTGGCTTATTCAAAACAGACCAGTTTTACCTATAATCAGCACTTTCACCGTGCGACCAATATTTTATTAAAACAAGACCCAAGTGTAGATGGATTAAAAACAGGCTTCACCAAAGCTGCAGGCTACAACCTTGCCCTAACCGCAAACCGCCCAACACTGGACAGTGATGCACCTGAACGTCGTTTGGTGGTGGTGGTGATGGGAACCAAGAGTGCGCAAAAACGCGCTGAGGTGGCACATCAATTATTAAATTTAGCCTATAGCTATACCCGTAATGAAGTCGCGATTAAACCCAAACAAATGATTGCAGAATTGCCTGTGGTGAAATCGACTTTACGCATGTTTAAGATTGAAAGCAGTCAGCCAAAGTTTGTAACGACATCACTGTATGAACAGCCACATGCAATTAACTTGGCGCAGTTTGATCAAAGCACTCAACGTCTACAACTTACGAATGCACAAGGTGGATTAGAAACACTTGAACCTGCACAGCGTACACAAACGCATGTCAATATTGAGTTGTCTGAAAAGTTACTGACTGCGCCATTGGCACAGGTCATGAAACTGGCAACCGTACACGTTTATCAAAATAATCAATTGATTAATAGCTTTGCGATTGAAGAACAAGTCAACATTGTTGAAGCCAATATTTTTGAAAGAATTATGATGTGGTTTGGCAGTTTGTTTAATTTCTTTAGCCATCAACCTGTAGAAGATGAGCAAACTTCACTTGGTTAGAAGCCGATGATCCTCAAGATTTAACGATCACCAAGATGGGCAATGTCCCATCTTTTTTATTGTCATCTACACATCATACAAAGGGGTTAAAATGAGCCTGCAATAAAATCTGCAAATTTATATGTATGACGCATAAATTTGCATTGAAATTATAAAAATTGCCCCGATTAACTAAAAAATGTCATAAAAACTCGGAAAAGTGAAGAATTTGCAGAAATGTCTATAACAAATTCCACGTTTCACTTTATGATGTACCCTTAAAAAATTGAATGGATCAATAACATGACTGCTATTGCAAATGACCTCGTGGTTTCTTTCCACTACACATTGACTAACGCAGAGGGTGAAACTCTCGACAAATCTCAAGGTGAACCACTTGCCTATTTGCATGGTGCAGGTAACATCATCCCTGGTTTAGAAAAAGCGTTAGAAGGTAAAACAGTAGGCGAAAAGTTCACTGTAAACGTACCTGCAGCTGAAGGTTATGGCGAATACAACCCAGACTTAGTACAAGAAGTTCCTGTACAAATGTTCCAAGGTGTAGACAACATCCAAGCAGGCATGCAGTTCCAAGCGCAAACTGATGATGGCGTTCAAATCGTAACTGTAAAAGCAGTTGAAGGTGACAACGTAATTGTTGATGCAAACTTCCCACTTGCTGGTCAAGATTTAACGTTTGAAGTAGAAATCGTTGAAATCCGTGAAGCTTCTCAAGAAGAATTAGATCACGGTCACGTACACGGTGCGGGTGGTCATCACCACTAAGATCAGTATTGATCGAAGCAAAAGGCAAAGTATTTTTACTTTGCTTTTTTGTTTGCCATTCTAAAATTTAGGATAAGCACATTACTGAAAGATCCTTTCAGGCAGGCTATTGCGGAAAGATCGTTACAGGAAAAATCAACACAGCACATTGTTGTTTTATTGGTCAAATAAATCCTTCACATTTAAGACAATGCGACCCAGCCATGCTTATAATGAAATCACTTTTCCAGCGCTCACCTCAAGCATTCTTCCCATGCAAAGCTATAATTTAGTTTGGTTCCGACAAGATTTAAGAATTTCAGATCACACCGCGCTTTGGCATGCTAGCCAAGTAGGAGCTTGTATTGGCGTAGTGATTCTTTCGCCTCAGCAATATCGTTTGCATCACGATGCGCCCATTAAAATTGACTTTTATTTGCGTCAACTAAATGCACTAAAAGACGAACTCGCACAACTCAATATCCCACTGATTGTTCAAATTACACCATCTTGGACTGACATTGCACAAATGCTGCTCCAACTATGCCAAACATTAAAAGACTCACATCCGATTCAAAATATTTATGCCAATATTGAATTAGGAGTGAATGAACTAAAACGTGATCTTGAAGTTCAACAAACCTTAAACCAACACGGTCAGGACTTGATTTTGTACCATGACCGTACGCTTTTTCCTGTGGGTACGGTGCGCAATCAGAGCATGAAACCTTATCAGGTATTCAGTGCATTTAAAAAGTATGCCTATCAACAGTTGAGTGTCAGTATTCCGCGTTGCTTTCCTCTGCCACAAGCTCAAACGTCGATTCAACTTCCTGAACAATATCTCTCTACTGTACCAAGTTTAGAACACTTAGGTTTCGACCCACTTCCAACGGCACAACAAAATTTATGGGCAGTCACGGAACAACATGCACAGCAATTGTTGGATGATTTTACGCGTGAACAAATGCAAGATTATCAGCAACAGCGTGATTTTCCAGCGTTGTCTGGTACCAGCCAATTATCTGCGTATTTAAACTGTGGCATTCTCTCCATTCGGCAATGTCTGGCTGCGGTTTTTGCGCATTCACAAGGACATTTTCATCTTGAAAATACAGGGCAACAAACTTGGTTAGATGAATTACTGTGGCGTGAGTTTTATCAACATATTTTGTTTGATTATCCCAAAGTTTCAAAGCACCGCCCTTTTAAAGATCAGACCGCACAGGTGGCATGGCGAAATGATCCTGCAGGTTTAGCAGCATGGCAACAAGGAAAAACAGGCATCCCCATTGTGGATGCAGGCATGCAACAACTTTTGCAAACGGGCTGGATGCATAATCGAGTCAGAATGATTTGCGCAATGTTTCTGTGCAAAAACCTGTTAATTGACTGGCGCTTGGGCGAACAGTGGTTTATGCAACATTTAATTGATGGTGATTTGGCTGCCAATAACGGTGGCTGGCAATGGTGTGCCTCGACTGGTACAGATGCAGTGCCCTATTTTAGGATTTTCAACCCTGTGAGCCAATCACAAAAGTTTGACCCCAATGGTGATTATATTCGCACATGGCTACCTAAACTGGCTCATTTAGATGCCAAAAATATTCATGAACCATATGCGAAAAATCCAAATCTAAAACTGGATTATCCGCATCCAATTGTAGATTTAAAACTTAGCCGATTACGTGCCATAGAAGCCTTTAAACAGCTTTAAGAGTACAAACAGGAGATTGGTCAGTCTCGCCCCCATCTGCCATAGGTTAGCATGATGGGAGATTCAACGATTAAACCGACAGTTAGGCGGCTTGCTCGTCACGTTTAAAGACCAATTCGCCTTTTAAAGAACTGTCTGCATCGAAATAATAACCTTCACTATTGAATGCTTTTAAGTCTTCTGCGCGTTCTAATTTATTCTCGATGATAAAACGTGCCATCAAACCACGGGCTTTTTTGGCATAAAAACTGATGACTTTATATTTACCATTTTTCTGATCTAAAAATACAGGTTTAATAATTTCAGCCTGAATTTTTGCTTCCTGCACCGACTTATAATATTCATCGGAAGCTAGATTAACTAATAATGCCGACTGGTTATGTTTTAAATCTTGGTTAATTAAATTGGTGATGATATCGCCCCAGAAACGATACAAATTTTCACCGCGCGCATTATGCAACTTAGTGCCCATTTCCAAACGATACGGCATCATTAAATCCAATGGACGCAATAAGCCATATAAGCCAGAAAGCATGCGCAAGTGTTGTTGAGCAAACTCAATCTCTGCAGCAGATAAACTATAAGCATCTAAGCCTGTGTACACATCACCTTTAAAGGCAAACATGGCCTGACGTGCATTGGCAAGATCAAACTCTGCTTGCCAGTCACGAAAACGCTCGACATTCAAAGTGGCAATTTTTTCACTGACACTCATTAAACTGGCAATTTCTGTAGCAGAAAGTTTACGTGCTACATCAATTAACTCTTGTGAATGTTGAAGTAATCTAGGTTGAGTATATTCATCGCTTGGTAATGCAGTTTCATAATCTAAAGTCTTGGCTGGAGAAATTAAAGCGAGCATAAACCACCTAAATAAAAAATACTGCGCTCACTATAGCAGCAGCTTTCAACAAACTCCAATGCGTGTTTTTGTTTAACCCTATCGGAAAAACACGTTGCGTTGTATTGCTAGAAGATGATCTCTTAGATCAATCCAACGTGGAGGCTGAGGTGCTTTTATTTCAGTGTCTGCTTTAAAAAAACATTGATTCACTCTGATCAGTTGAGCTTATTTTTTTTATAGTACTTGCAACATTTCTCTAGGCAATAAAAAACCCACTTAACTCTCCCAAATTAAGCGGGTTAAATAAAAATTATTTTGTTGTATTGTTCTTGCTGCTTAATATACGGTTGCGATGTGTCATTTAGATGACATTTCAATTAAAAAATGAATAGGATCTGTTGACATTTGCTGTATAAAAAAATAGCGAGATAGTAAAATTCAATCGCCAAACCAAATTCACTACTCGCTATACCTCGTACAATGTTGAATGATCAACACTGGTCTAAGTTAAAAGCTATTCTCGCAATTTTAATATTTATCTCAAATCAAATTTGAGAAATTTTTTTGAGGCAATCCTATATCGTATTAGAACAGGATGCCCTTCGAGAGATTTACCCGAGGTTTTTGGTAATCCAAACTCAATTTTTAAAAAGTACAATCGCTGGTCTAATAAAGATAAGATAATGAAAATATTTAAAATATTCTCAGAGAACGCTGATCGTGAATGGATATTTATTGATGCTACTCATGTTAGAGCACACCAACATTCATCAGAAATCCCTAATCAGGATATTTCAAAAAGTGTTGGGGGTAATAATTCTAAAATTCACTTAGCTGTTGACTCTCACGGTAACCCGATCGAATTTATTATTTCAGATGGAACCACCCATGATGTCAAAGTTGCCCCTATTTTAGTCGAACAATTAGATTTAACTGACACTGAAATAGTCTGTATGGATAAAGGCTATGATTCTGAAATATTAAGAGAGCAGATTAAAAATTAAAGTGCTAAAGCGAATATACCGAAGAAATCAAACACGAAATCAAGTAATGATCATATGGACTGGTATTTATATAAAATCAGACACTTAGTTGAGAATGCTTTTTGCCGTTTGAAGCAATTCCGAGGAATTGCTACACGGTTTGATAAACTAAAGCGAAACTTTCGAAGCGCAGTTGCCTTAGCTTGTATTTATCTGTGGCTGCCTTTATGAAATGTCAACAGACCCTATTTTTAATTCGCAGATTCAAATCTCAAGTGCAACACATTTGTAGTTAGTTGAAAAAGTTAGGTGTATTCATAGAATCATTAGACTTTTTCAACCCGCAATTGGAAAGCACACAATGAAGAAATACACCCAACTTTCTCAAGATGAAAGATACGAAATTTATGCTACTTTGAAAAGTAAAAGTTCAATCGCTACCCTTGCTCGGGAGTTAGGACGTTCACGA
>NZ_VPAL01000027.1:0-16776 GCF_013419245.1 Acinetobacter sp. YH12095 | reverse complement strand
CTGACTACCAAAAAAGTACTGACTACCAAAAAAGTACTGACTACCAAAAAAGTACTGACTACCAAAAAAGTACTGACTACCAAAAAAGTACTGACTACCAAAAAAGTACTGACTACCAAAAAAGTACTGACTACCAAAAAAGTACTGACTACCAAAAAAGTACTGACTACCAAAAAAGTACTGACTACCAAAAAAGTACTGACTACCAAAAAAGTACAGGATGGGATAATGTATATCACATTATCCATGTCAAATCTCGAGCTCGCTTCGCTCGGTCTCAATTTGTATACAGTAGAAAAAAATGAAAATTAAAGCATCAAGAAATAAGCAGATCATTGTTCGTTTAACTGCAGATGAACATCAAGATATTAATGATGCCAGCAAGGCATTACAGCTCAATCAATCTGACTATATACGTAAAAAAATTTTAAGTGATGACTACAGTCAATTAATCGATCAACGTGATATTCATACGATTAGGATGATCGGGATTGTTCTCCCAAAAATCTTAATTGAACTCCAAGATAAAGATTTGATCCCCGAAGAATTATGTGACATTACAGAGCTCGTGCATGAGTTGAAAATCATTGTGCGTCGACTAAATGACCAGGTACGTTAGACATGATTATTAAAGTAATTCCAAACACATTAGGCACTTCTGTTGAAAATCGTATCAACGGTTTATCAGACTACATACATAATCCAAATCAAACGCGTATCGACTACCTCAGTGACTATATTACTCAGTTGCATGCTAGCTTTAGTCATGAGCTCATTTCTGAAAAATGTGTTTACTCGAATTCACGTAACTTTCTGGATGACAATATTGAGTATCAAAAAATTGAAATGTCACAAACTGCCAGTTTGAATACACGCGTGGATGACCCAATTGTTCATATCGTCGGAAGTTTTAAAAAATTTGAAGTCCCAACGACCCAGGAATTAGAAGAACAAATCGATATTTTAAGTAAACATCTCAAAGCAGATGACTTACAAATGCAGTATGCATTGCACATGGATACAGACAATGTACACTTCCATTTGATCATTAACCGAATCCATCCATACAGAAAAAATAATCATAATGAACATCAAGCGGTGGATCTCGGAGATGGTTGGATCTTAAATGCAGTACATCGAGCTGTTGCAGAAATTGAAGCAAAACAAGGCTGGGAACCTGAGCCAAATCCTCTGTTTATCTATAATCATGAAACTGGCCAATGTGAAAAAAACATCAACCACATATCAAATCCTGATGCATTTAAAATCAGTGCAAAGATTCGTGATCAAGAACATCGACATCAACAAAAGAGTCAGTTGCGCAATGACATTGCGACTGCAGGCAACTATCAAGCTGACCTTGAAAAAACCATTCAGCCTATCCTAAACGATGCAAATAGTTGGCAGGACTGGCATCAACAATTAGCAGGTTTAGGAATTTTGTATGAGCGAAAACGTAATGGTAGTATTTTTAAAATAAAAACTGATGATCAACAGTCTCTGACGTTTAAGGCTTCTTTATTTTGCAATAAACAAGTCACTTTAAAGAATTTGGAAAAGTGTTGGGGGGAGTTTACACCTCATCACGTTGATCAGATCAAAATCTATCAGCCCAAATTGAATGCGACAGCTCAGCACACTCCACATGAATCCTCAAAGATCTCTGCTTATCATTTATTCCAAAGTGAAGACTTTTTGGTTAAGGAGCTTCATGACGCTTATCTCAAGATGAAATCAACTAAAGATGTTTATAGTCAGAATCGTCGATCTAAATATCAGGATATCAGCTTCGAGAATGAACTTTATAAATACAATAAATCTTCTTTTTTAAAGCAACATCAAAAGAAATTTCCAGAACAGTCTACTGATACCATTTATACCCTATTGCATTATCAGCATCAGGCAGAACAACTGACCACCAGAGCTGAAATTAGAAAAGTATTTCTTTCCCAAAATCAAAATTTAAGCCAACAGACTTCTGAAAAACTATTTGATCAAAATTTTTTGTCTAGAAACTTTGATTCAACCCAAATTACCTCTTATGCTGATTTTTTAAGATTTGTTTCACCAACTAATCCTATATTGATACAACAACAATTTCTATTTGATCAACGTCAGTCTAAGAATTTTATTTATCAAGAAGATCCAGATATCAAGACTGCCAAAATACTGTTTGATTCAGAAGATCATAAAGAGCCTATTGGGATTCAAAATAGATATGGAATTCTGGTCTTTAGTAATTATTCAATCACCCGATTACAGCAATGTTTAAAGAATTTACATCCCGAGCATGAAGTATCAGTTCGAGGATCATCAGATTTTAAAAACTTATTTAAGATGCTGTCCCAACATAAATCCAATGAAATTCAAGATACAAACAAAAGTAGAACTCTGCCTGCTCTCTCAGAATTATCATTAGAGCAACTCCAAATTGGCTTCAAGCAACTCTATCAACATTTTAAGACAACAGGCGAATGCAAAAGCACAGCACTGATCAAAACTGGTTTACTTCTGAACTGTTGTGGCATCAAACTGAGCCAGCTCACATCTATTTTAGCAACATGTATTCAAAAGCATCAATTGCCTCAGCTTAATCAAGACGATCAGAGTATCTTGATCCAAAGACTGCATAACCTGATCTATACACAAGCTTCAAAATTAAATAAAAAATATTTCAACTCAAATGACATTGAGCAAACCTGGCAATTATATTTTTCTTTACAACATCAGCCTATGATCAACGAAAAATGCCATACCCTTGTTATAACCAACGATGCTTCGCAACATTTGAAAGACCTAACACTTATACCTAAAAATAAAGTGAACAAATCCTATCAACAGACAGAATCTTTATCTGAACTAGATTACTTACAGATGTTTGAGTTTTACGAATACAGTAGAAAAGCTAAGCTACAAAAACAACAGGAATTAGAGCGGAATAATATCTTCACGAGGCCAAAAGAAACATTGAATGATTCTGATCAAATTTTACAGTCAGCCTACCCTCTTAAAAAATATCGTATCGAATACAGATTTGGAGAAACATTTTATATCGATCAAGAGAAAGTCGCTTTTTTTGAAAGTAAAAAATCTGAAAATATTACTGTACTGAGCCAACAGCGTGACCATATTCACGATGCCTTATTATTAGCTAGAGATAAATTTGGTGTTGTATTGGTCTCTGGTACAGATGACTTTAAAAGACAGGTGCAAGAAATTGCACATGCAACAAATATAAGAATCGAATTTGACCACCCATTAATAGATCGTCAAGTTGAAAGCTCAGCGAACGACAAGATAGCTCACAATATTGTGCACCAAATAAATGAGCACAAGACTGTTATTCCTAATTCCCCTCCAACATCACCAACTATAGAAGATCACCCCCTCCCTATCGATAAAGAAAAGTCTATAACATTAGATGAAAACTCTAAGAGCCTAAACCGTACCACTGATAGCTATGATTTTGGTTTCTAGTCCTTCGGTAATCCCCCCTTCAAATTAATTTTTTATAAATTCTGATAGAAGATAAAAAAATGCTAAAAAAACTAGATTTTTCATCTTTATTGAGTTATAAAATCAATAGCCCCCTAGTTTTATAACAGACTAGTTGGTTAGCTAGAATTAAGGCTAGCGGGAGAAGGTCACTCTTATTTAAAGACATGAAAGGTTAACTCGTTTTTTACGTGTTTTTCGTGTGCTTTAAATAAGGTTAAATAGTGAAATCTTCGCAACTATACAATACATTTCTTCTTAATATTCTTCATAAATTGGTTCACAATTCATCGGATAGCTTTACTGTCTCTTTTATTAATATAAATAATTCTACGATGTTAGAAATATTTTGTGACTCCCTTCTTTCATTTCATTTTTTTGGATACAAGTATATCGGTAATAAATACTATAAAGTACATAATGGTTTAATTTTTAGCTACACCGTAGACCACGGAAAAAAAATTATTACTTTTAAATGTGATTTGAAAAAAGAAATATCTGGGTTGGACTTAATCACTAAAAAATTGTATTTAAATCGAATATTATTCAATAGCAATTAAAATTAAAAATAGTCAAATTAATACTGAAAAGTTAATTTAACTATTTTTTCGTTATTTCTTTTGTAAGCGTCCGCTGAACACACCTTCTGAATTCATCCTATAAGCCTTAATTTAGTCCCCACTTAGAAACAAGTGGGGACTTAAATTTATGACTACAAATCATCAGACATCCATCGCATCACTTGCGAAAAAACGAAGAACATACGTTGTGGTAGTCCATGAATTAACAGTGGCATAAATCTAAAAATTAAATTTTAATATATTATGAAGTTATGAAGTTATGAAGTTATGAAGTTATGAAGTTATGAAGTTATGAAGTTATGAAGTTATGAAGTTATGTTATTTAATCTTATAGATTAAATAACCTGTTCCCTTCTCATTTTATTTAAAACTTTTATCAACTAGTTGCTTAAAATCTTCTAAATTCTGCTCTGCCAGTGATTCTAAAGCTATTCTTACAATACTAGATCTGTTAACACGAGCATTATTACTTTTGATAATTAACTCATCGATTAACTCACTTAATTCTTGATTTAAAGAAAAGGTACAACGAACGAATTTCTTTTGTGAAACTTCTAGGTCCTTAACTCTTTTATCAGCTCCAGATATAAAGTTTTCAACCAGTTTATCTTGATCCGAAAGATCGTCAGTTTTCTTTTTTAAACCGCTAAGACCTGCCATAATTACACTCCTAAAAACTCTTGAGCTATCCCTTCAATCTCTGCTTTTGCCTTTGGATCACTTGTTACTTCAAAAACAGATAAGCCATTTTCATCTGCATCATCATAAACATTTCGGTTTGTCGTGATTTGGTCTAAGGCTTTTATTCCAAACGATACACAGGCTTCTTTAGCATCTAAAATTCGCTGTACTTGTGACGGTAATGTTGGGCATTGTGTAATGATTGCTCTGGCATTCAAATCTGGATTCACTGCTCGTGCCAGTTTTAATATTTGTTCCATATGATCCAAAGTCTTTAGATCTCTACGTTTAGGTCTAAAAGGCAATAGCATATGTGTTGCTATAGTCATAGCAGAGCGCAATGCTTCTGAATCTTGCCCACCAGCGTCAATGATAATATCTTCATATCTTTTTGATAAATCTTTTAAAACTTGACGAATATTGCCTGAAGCTTGTACAGATGGGATATTTTTCAAATCCTCATTCTCATCACGTTCTTTAATCCAGTCAGTAGTTGTACCTTGAGGATCTGCATCTAGAAGCAGAACATCTCTATTCTTTTTTTGTAAATAAACCGCTAAGTTTTGTGCAAGGCAGCTTTTACCAGCTCCGCCTTTTTCACCACCTACTAAAATAATCATAAGTTATGTAAGTTACGTAATTTTGTTAAAAACAATGTACAAGTTTCAATCTCCTGAATCAACTATTGTGAAAAATAAAGTTAGAAAATAAAGTTATCCACAAGTAATGCTCTTTTTTAATTTTATATATATTTTTAAATTTATATTTATAGAACCTTTGTATGCCTTATGTAGTCTAGTTCTCAGAGGATTTATATGGACGTTTTCCTGACAATAAGTGGACATTTTCCTTTATTTAAATAGACGTTTTCCTGACAATAAGTGGACATTTCCCTTTATTTAAATAGACGTTTTCCTGATATAAATGGACATTTTCCTGATATAAATGGACATTTTCCTGATATAGATAAGACTTCTTGCGTTGGTCAAAATTTAAACATCTTAAAGCTACATTTAATAAGGTCTTAGCCAATTCAAAAATTAGGGTATTACCAATACTCTCGCAAGATGTTTAGATGTTTATAGATATTCCATTAATGGTCATTAAGTGTTAATGTCAATTAATGATATTTGTTTCTCTAATCACAATATGGCAAATCTAATTTATAAAGATAATAACTTGATTGAAGCATCTTATGCGTTGACTTTGTCTGAACAACGCTTAATTTTAGTTGCGATTATTGCAGCTAGGGAAATTGAAAAAGAGCTTACATCGGATACCTTGCTAACAATACATGCATCTGAATACATGAAGCACTTTAATTTGGGTCGTCAAGCGGCCTATGAGGCTCTTCAGGGAGCGTGTGATAACTTGTTTGAACGTAGACTCACCTATAAGGCCATAGATCCTGTTACAGGTAAGCAAGCGGTCTACAAAAGCCGTTGGGTATCAAAAGTTGGCTATGTTAAAGAAGCTGCATGCGCTCAACTAATTTTTGCTCCTGATATTTTACAGCTTTTTGTAAAACTTGAAGAAAAATTTACCCGTTATGAATTAAAGCAAATTTCTCAATTATCTAGCGTATACGCTATACGGCTGTATGAACTTTTGATTAGATGGCGTAGCAAAGGTAAGCTATATATTAGTATGGTTGAATTGCGTGATAAGTTAGGTTTACTTGAAAATGAATATAAAACCATGGGCGATTTTAAAAAGCGTGTATTGACTGTTGCCATAGATCAAATTAATAAACTTACTGATATCGATGTAAGTTATGAGCAGAAAAAAGAAGGAAGAACAATTACACATATCGAATTTTCTTTTAATCAAAAAGCTTCCTTAATTGTTAGTGATAAGGTACTGGAACCTACATATCAGTTGACACCAAAACAATCTATATTTTTCGCTCAAAAATTGTGTGACCTTATCAAATATCCCGAATTCGGGGGAAAATATGCCAATGTAGGTGAGGAGATCGAAGCGTTTAAAGAAAGGATTTCACTTGAACTTCTCGATCCTGAAAAGGTAAAAAAGTATTATCCTGATTTGTTAAAAGTAGGCTATAAAGAAAAATATAAATCAGAAAAGTTATCATAATCTGAATAATAGAAATTCTTATTTTGAACACTACTAACCTATAGGAAAAAATTTAGTCTGCCTTGGTAACCCTAGTTCTATAATTTGGTCTTTATTGAGAAGTGTCCATTTTAATTGGAAGGCTATTACATGAATGGTTAGCAGCTGATCTATAAGGAATATTAAATTATAAAGTTACATAACTTACGTAACTTATGAAATTATGTAATCCTAAAGAGAGTGATAAGATGGAAACCTCTGCCTGTCATGCTTGTCAGGGATTTGTCCATATATGGAAGTTCAGTGCTGAAAACGAAGGATTCATCTAATGAGAAGAACTGCCCGGGATTAATCTTCCAGGAATATTAAATTATAAAGTTGCATAACTTACGTAACTTATGAAATTATGTAATCTTGAAGAGAGTGATAAGATGGAAACCTCTGCCTGTCATGCTTGTCAGGGATTTGTCCATATATGGAAGCGCAGTGCTGAAAACGAAGGATCCATCTAATGAGAAGAACTGCCCGGGATTAATCTTCCAGGAATATAAAATTATAAAGTTGCATAACTTACATAACTTATGAAATTATGTAATCCTGAAGAGAGTGATGAGATGGAAACCTTTCCTGGTTATGCTTGTCAGGGATTTGTCCATATATGGAAGTTCAGTGCTGAAAACGAAGGATCCATCTAATGAGAAGAACTGCCCGGGATTAATCTTCCAGGAATATAAAATTATAAAGTTGCATAATTTACATAACTTATGAAATTATGTAATCCTGAAGAGAGTGATGCGATGTAAAACTCTTTCTGTACTGCCATACTTACAATACCAGCGCACAGCCCAAAGAATGATTTCGCCCCAAAGATGGTGCCGACTATGGAAGTGATTCATCTATTGAACCTTTAGTTGAAATCCTATTTTTAACACTGCCATTTTTCCTCTTTTATAGCGTTTACTCTAATTTCAACTGCAACAAAAGAGGAAAGATGATTCACCAATTAATAGTCAAAGCTGAAGAAATTTTCAGGGAAACAAGAACGGAAAGCTTTTTGAATATCGCTGTACTCACACTCAGGATGCTTCTCTAAATAACGTCTAGTCCAAATCAGTGTGGCTTCATAATCGTTAAAGCACTGATCGAGTTGTAAAAAAATCCACAGTTCATGGGCTTTTTGAATGAAAAAGTCATTAATAATCATGAGAGCAATTTTCTTTTCAGTGTTTGAATCTGGGTATGAGTACATAATATGTTTCTCCTATAGAGATGATAAATAGATTAGTTGATAAGCTATTTATAACACATAAAAAATGTGTTTGTCACATAATTTATGTGTTTTTTGTAATTCTATGGTCTGTGTTATACTTTTAATTCAAACAGATTGTATTTATCACGATGCCGTACGAAGAATTTCAAAGACTTATGGGGAAAGCAGGTCTTTCAATTAAGGAATTTGCAACATTATTGGACATGAACCCAAATTCCATAACTAACTATAAAAAGATCGGAAAAGTACCTACTCATATTGCTGTTCTGGTTTATTTGCTTTCTAGCATGAAAGATGAGGGTATAGACTTTTACCCTATTTTCGAAAAAATTAAGTCGTATTCAAAAGACTAAGACTTTAGTTTTTTTGATTGTTTTAAGCTGTTAGTGATGACGTAAAAAATGCCTGAAGTTCAGGCATTTTTGTTTCAGGGACTTATAAGCCTCGATAGAACTTTTCAATAAAGTTTCGTGTTTTGAGAACCAGGGGGCTTTGTTGCACAAATCTATCTGTAAAAGCTTTTTCAGCAAAATAATTTTCAAATGAATAAGCCTACACAGAAAATCTACCGCACAACCAATTGGCCCGTATATAACCGAGCACTCATGAGTCGAGGAAATATTGCCATTTGGTTTGATCCTGCTACGCAATGGTATGCTCCATCAAAAGGCAAACAAGGGCGAAATCAAACCTACTTACATCTCAAAAGCAGCGTCCTCAAATTTAGCCATTTTTTGTTAGTTGTTAGTGGATTAATCCACTAACATTTGTGTTATTCCCTAGAGGAAGTCTCCTACTAATTCAGCACAAATTATTAGCCTCAAATACTAATAAAATAGAAAAATTCTTGGTTGAAAAAAGATTTATGAAGAAAGTCTATTATTCTTTATATTCAACAATATAGTATTTACCTTCTGTCTTGATTGATGAAGGAGCTTTAAGCTTACTAAAAGTTAAGGCTTCTTTAAAACTATAAAATTTTTTTGATTTTATTACCAATATCTTTTTACATATTGGTGTTGATGGCTCCTCATTTTGGCCGTAATCTAAATCATCATCTCTTGGTAACCAATCAGTACCAATAAATGGATCTAAATTGTGGGAAATTGCGTATTCGGCAGCTGAACTCATAACTCTTACCTATATGATTTGATCAATTAAATTTTTTATAAAATTATATCTTTTCGTAATGTAAATGTCTTTTATTAAATCACTACCAATCATTTGAGAGTATTCAAGATAATACTTAAAAACCTTAAGATCTTTTAGTATTGACATTTTTAAAATTTTATTTTTATGTTGTGTATAATTTATAGGGTAATTTTCTTGATAACCGTTGCAAAATAAATTCCATAAATTCATTCTATTTAAAGTAATACACATCCAATAAAAACATGATATGTCGTAATATTTGTCGTATAATTTAGAATCATCCCAATCAATAAAATATATTTTTTTTGCTAAAATAGCATTACCACCATGGGTATCACCATGTATAAATATTAAATTTTCATAATAAATTGATTCAAGGCTTTTTTCTTTAAAAAATATCAAAATATTGTTAAATGAATAATATGCTTTTTTATTAATAAATTTTAATATCTCTAATATATATTCTAATTCTTTAATACATTCTTTAAAAATATCCACTTCCGCATAATGTTTTTTATAAGTCATTGATTTAATGTGAATTAAGCTTAATTCTCTTCCATATTTGATAGCATTATTATTATTCTCATAATTTATATCCTTACCTTCTATAAAATATTGTAAATAGAAGAATAGTTTATACTCATCAAAATATAGTTCACTATATAATTTATTATTGTAATTTAATAAAATTTTAGGTATTTCTATCGATTTCTGAATAAATTTAATAAAATTTATTCTCTCTATATCAATTTTATCTTTTTTCAATATTTTTAATATAAATTTTGAATTTTTATAATTTACTTTATAAACAAATTCTGGGTATGATTTAATCAAAATTATAGATTCTGGAGAAAAACCATAGTTAATATATATAGTTTTAATTAATTGGCACTCTAACTTCTTTATTATATTCAATAACATAGGGATAATCTTCAAAAAGTGTTTTCTTAATAAGTTGAGTATTCAAAATAAACATGCGAAAAATTCTTTTAGCAAATTAGGCTTAGCTTGTTTATAGATGAAATTAAAACAGACGTACACATGGTTACTTTTTTATGGCAACTTAACATTTTATGTTATTCCCAAGTAGAAATGTCCTATATGGACATTTCTACTTGGGAATAACACTAGCCCTGCATAGGGCTAGATATAGCGATTAGACCCAATTCTCTAGCTTTAGACCATCAATCCGTTCAAATTCTTTTGTATTGTTCGTGACCAATACAACATCCAACGCCAAGGCATGAGCAGCGATCAGCATATCTAAGCTGCCAATCGGTTTACCTGTCGATTGAAGATCCTGGCGTAATTTAGCGTAATGCCAAATTGCTTGTTCATTGTAAGGTAGGATATCTAATGGTGACAAAAATTTATTTAAAGCTTGTTTATTACGTTCAGATCTAGATTTCTCCACACCAAAAGCTAGCTCCGATGCCGTGATACTTGAAATCGCAAGCTGGCCGAGTTGGTATTGCTTAAACCGTTCAAAAACGTGTTGAGGCTTATTGTTGATTACATAGATACAAATATTTGTGTCTAAGAGGTAAATCATTTGAACTCCTCACGGAACTGTTCACCTTGATCAGCACGTTCTAACTGGAATCCAGACTCGAATTCGTTAACTGCTTCCAGCATGACATCCCAAGGATTATCAATTGGCATCAATAACACACCACGTCCGAAGCTTTTGATAGCGACCTCAGTACCATTAAAACGAAAGGCTTTAGGCAAGCGAACAGCCTGACTGCGGCCAGTTTGAAATACTTTCGCAATTTCCATATTCAGCTCCTAGTATTATGATATGTATCATAGGTATATATCATATCATTAAAGCATAGAGTGTCAAAGTTGCATTAAAATAATAAGACAATAAAAAAGCCCGACATCCTGTCGGGCTTTTTCATATTGGGTGTTTAAGTATAACTCCTGTCGTACCTCACGTCCTGGTGTTGCACTTATCATTATTGTTTTATGTGTTGGAACATCCTGTTCTCTATGTCCCCATCATATGAAAAATCCCCATACTGACATAGACGCAATGGTCCCTAATTCATGTCAGCCTTGGCTTACAAGATTGCTCAAAACTTACCCCAAGGTTTATCCGCAGAAATTGCGGATAATTTCCGAAGTGCAGGCATTGAGTTATCAGGGAAAAAGCGAAATATGGGCGTTTTTTAATCGATTTTATTGGCCGAAAGTGACAAATTTGTTCAATAAAAAGCCGACTTGTTTCAAAATCGGCTTTTTGGACATTTTTTGGCTTTGGTGAAATTTTTAAGTGTTTGATATATAACTTAATATACAAGTGTATTGCGTATAACCACCATTATGTTAAATGGATGGATTTTTATTAAACATGCTAACCAGAAATTCTAGAAAAAACTTAAAGTTAGATTAAACTTTCATCATCTTAATTTAGTAGGAATTTAAAGATGAACATTTATAAAAAAATATTATTACCACTTACATTAAATTTTCTGATTAATTCTAGCTTCGCGAATTCGAATAGTTTCAATGAAATTGAAACCTTAGCTCTTAAGGGGGATGCAAGTAAGCAATATAACCTTGGGGTGATGTATGCCAATGGTCATGGCGTAGGTCAAAGTGATGCGAAAGCCTTTGAATGGTATAGCAAGGCAGCGGCACAGGGGCATGCAAGTGCGCAATATAAGCTTGGGTTGATGTATGACAACGGTCAAGGGGTAGTCCAAAATTATGCCAAAGCCTTTGAATGGTATAGCAAGGCAGCGGCAAAGGGGGATGCAGATGCGCAAACTAACCTTGGGTTTATGTATGCCAATGGTCATGGCGTAGGTCAAAGTGATGCGAAAGCCTTTGAATGGTTTAGCAAGGCAGCGGCACAGGGGGATGCAAGTGCGCAATTTAACCTTGGGTTGATGTATGCCAACGGTAGTGGCGTAGGTCAAAGTGATGCGAAAGCCTTTGAATGGTATAGCAAGGCAGCGGCACAGGGGGATGCAAGTGCGCAATTTAACCTTGGGGTGAGGTATGCCAACGGTCGTGGCGTAGGTCAAAGTGATGCGAAAGCCTTTGAATGGTTTAGCAAGGCAGCGGCACAGGGGAATGCAAGTGCGCAATATAACCTTGGGGTGATGTATGACAACGGTCAAGGGGTAGCCCAAAATTATGCCAAAGCCTTTGAATGGTATAGCAAGGCAGCGGCTCAGGGGAATGCAGTTGCACAATATAATCTCGGGGTGATGTATGCCAAGGGTCAAGGCGTAGCGCAGAGCGATCTGAAGGCTTTTGAGTGGTATAGCAAGGCAGCGACTCAGGGGTATGCAGCTGCACAATATAATCTCGGGGTGATGTATTCCAAGGGTCAAGGCGTAGCGCAGAGCGATCTGAAGGCTTTTGAGTGGTATAGCAAGGCAGCGACTCAGGGGTATGCAGCTGCACAAAGTAACCTCGGGGTGATGTATTTCAAGGGTCAAGGCGTAGCGCAGAGCGATCTGAAGGCTTTTGAGTGGTATAGCAAGGCAGCGACTCAGGGGTATGCAGCTGCACAATATAATCTCGGGCTGATGTATGACAATGGCCGAGGCGTAGCGCAGAGCGATCTGAAGGCTTTTGAGTGGTATAGCAAGGCAGCGGCTCAGGGAGATGCAGCTGCACAAAATAACCTTGCTATCATGTACACAAATGGCCAAGGTGTTGTGCAAAATAGTGCTTTGGCAAATGAGTGGCTTTTAAAGGCAGCCAATAATGGTAATGCTATGGCTCAATTCAATATTGGTCAGAATTATCTATATGGCAATAATGGTTTGCCAAAAAATCGTACACAAGCTTTAAACTGGCTTAGAAAAGCATCTAATAATGGTCATGCTCAAGCAAAATTAATGCTTGCAGGACTACAATAATTTTAACATTATGCGAAGCATGGACACTAGATCCACGCTTTTTTGTGGGCATCATAATATTTTATAAGTGCATATAAGTTTTTTATTAATGTTATTTTTCAAGGTTCTAAGTTATGTGTAAAAAATATTTAACATCTATTTTATTTAGTACAAGCGTTTTTTTAATTGGGTGTTCGAATGGCACTAATGCAGATATTCAATCCTTAAAAACAGAAAAGGAGGTTGTCAAAAAAGAGGCAGAAAAACTTTCTCCTGAAGATGACCCAAATCTAAAAGGAACTTCCGTTCTTGGTTTTAAAATGCGAGATTCAACATTTGAGTCAGTGAAAAAACGTTTGAATAAATATAAAGTAAATGGAGAGTCATATGCTGGTGGGCCTGTTTTGGAAAATGATGGGTCTGGATTTGATGTGGACGGTCTCACATTTACCCAGTTTGGATTTGATAAAAATCAAAAATTAGTTTATGTGGGAATGGAATTAACAGAAAATAATCATATGTCACATGAGACTTATAAAAAAATTGTTAATTATGTTAAGAAAAATAATTATAAGATTGTTAGAGAAAAAGCACCTTTTGTAGGAAGTCAGGAAACTGAGTTTGTCACACCAAATAATGAAACTATCTTAGTCAGTGCTCCACATATGGGGGGATTTAAAGTGAATGTCGAGTATCTAACCCATGAGTTTTCTCAGCAACGATCAAAAATTAAGGAAGAGACTCAGCATAATAAGCAATTATCCGAATCTGCTAATTTTTAATTTAACTGATAAAAATGGCGGAGGAATATTTTTTAGTAAATGAATGTTATTTAATTGCTTTCAGGACTGTATTAATTATTAGACCTCTTGCGTTAGTCAAAATTTAATCAGTGATAAGCGTTGATTTTTAAATACATATCAAAATCTAAAATAGTCATAAAAGATACTTTCGCAAGAGGTCTATTATTTTACTCAAAATTAACATAATACGCGTTATACGAAATCAAATCAAAAATGGGAGCCTTAAGCTCCCATTTTTAGTCTTTAATGCGCTTTTTCGCTTCATCATAAACTATGCTGTCAGCTCGTTTCCCGACGGTGATGAGCAAGATCACCTCTGAGTATATTCTTGGGAATATGTTGCTGCTTATGACCTTAGCGAGTTTCTTCTTGAATTGATCTCTTATGGCACTAGGGAGCTTTTTCCATTCAGCTGTGAAGTCCTTTTATCCTTCAATTTACAGGCTTTGCTCATAAAGTTTGCTATATAGCGAACAAATGAAATCTCTGAATTAGATGGAGGATTAAAATGGATAGAAGGCAGTATACTTATCGTGTAATGTGGTCAGCAGAATTTATTTGATATTTTGATACTGACATTCTGTTCTCAGACGCTACCAGAAAATCTAAAAATTTACTTTGAATCCAATCCAGAGGAATTAAATGAAAAAGCTTGTAATCGTATCCCTTTTAAGTCTTGCAATGTTGAGTGGTTGCAGTAAAGATCCCTTAGATAAAACATTTGATTTAACAAGCTTCAATAGTCTTTCAGAGTCATCAGGAATTGTGTTTAAAGAAATTCCAGAAAATGATGCCGCTATTATTCAGTGGGCAATGGACTCAATAGGTATCAATGATAAATATGACACTATTGAAATATTTAAGGACAAATGGGGAGCTGATATTACATATCGCAAGATGATTAAAATGGCCATAGGTAAACGCAAGCCAGAAGTAAATGCTCAATATGACCAATTAAAGGCTATTGAGAAAGAATGGACTGATCTTTATAACGATCTTTCAAAAATTAAAGCTACTAATGTTAGATTCGGAGAACATCGAGATCCTTTTTTGGAAAAGGGGGTGTGGTTTGATGTTCACAATGGAAGTCAGCAAAACTTATCTTCTATTCAATGGTATTTAGAACTTTATTTAGATGATGAAAAAGAACCTTATGCGACTTATAGAGGCTTAGATCTCTATAAATTTGGTGAAAACGGCTTAAGAGCAGGGCAAAATGACCACCGTTTCATAAAGATTGATGATTTTATGAGGGATTCAGGAAAAAAATGGTATGACTTAAGAGTGAAAGACGCTAAGAAAAAAACGATTAAAGCCACAGTGATTCCAAATTCGGCTGAAAATTTCTCAGACGAAAAGATTATTACAGGGAATCTAGTGAGTGAATTAGAAAAAATAGAAAGTGAAAAACTTATGATTGCAAACGCTGAAAAATTGCTTTGATCGTAAGCATACGGTAATCCCCGTAGCTGTATTTTAACTGGCTTCGGGTGCCCAACGATGAGGGAGTAAATCCTCAAACTCTGTGACTTTATACACCATAATCTTATGTGGAATCTGGAAAACTAAGTGATTTATGTTAGTGATACGGGCTGTACCTTGTGTTTCGGTTTTGACTGTATCTCCTACTGAAAATACACCTACTCATTACGGGTAAGTCTGTCTTCGGATTCGTAAACTTCTCATACATATCCTGTAAGCATGATTTACCTTTGATTAAGGTGTCTTATTTTAGTGAATTTTCAATATGATACCGTATTACTTAGTATGAATCTTTACTTATCTATCATTAATTTCAGAATAGAATTTCTTAGTTTTACTTAATCTCATAAGTTAAGATTCTCTAAAATTAACATAATACAGCTTATACGTAATGCTTGATATTTCTCTTTAAATATCATTATATTAAAGCAAGCCGTTCTGGAATATAGGGCACCAGAGCGGCTTTTTATTGATTATTCATGTTCCACGCTTAAAATTCGAACAGTGTTTCATGATTTTTATAAGTTAAACTAAATTTAGTTGCTAATCCCAATAAGCTATTCACTAACTTGTAAATATCGGTATACCGCCTGACGACTAATCCCAAAAGCTTTCCCTAATGCCATTTTCGATGGATACTTCCCCTCCTTCCATGCTTGTCGTAAAGCTTCAGCTTGGTCAGGCTTTAGTTTATGCACCCGACCTTTGTACTTCCCCTGAGCAGAGGCGAGTTTTATTCCTTCCTTTTGCCGCTCTAAAATGATCTCACGTTCGAACTGTGCAAAAGCACCCATCATTTGAAGCATCAAATTATCCATCGGGGTGGATTCGGCTGTAAAAGTAATATTTTCTTTTACAAACTGGATGGCGATCCCTCGTTTGACCAGTTTATCTACTTCAGTGACCAAATCTTTTAGGCTTCGCGCAAAACGATCCATTGAATGTACAATCACCCTGTCCCCTTCCCGGACATAGTTCAACATTTCCTGAAATTTAGGTCGGTCAGTATTTTTACCTGAAGCACGGTCAACAAAAATCCGGTCGACCTCAATTCCTTCAAGTTGACGTCCAGTGTTTTGCTCGACAGAACTTACCCGGACATACCCTACTTTTTGGCCTTTCACTTTTTCACGCCCCAATTGGATAAAAATGAACAATTTCGTAAATTATAATTCTTTAACACTAAAGTTACATGTTACTTATGATTAAAAATCATTTAAATGATACATAATTTCATGAACTTTCAGATTGTAACTTTAGGGTATACTTTAAAGTTACACAAAACATCTATATGAAGACTAAAGTCCAAATTAGTGTTTATGTTGGTTCAATGTATTACATTTCGTATTTTCTATTTGTAACGTAATTTCAGTAAT